>CAZPWK010000067.1:0-11833 GCA_964590285.1 uncultured Acidobacteriota bacterium
GCTGACCGGGCCCGACGGGATCGAGGCGAGGTCGCTCGGGTCGGCGCGCGCGGCGGTGGCGCCGTAGCCGAACGAGGGGAACCGGTCGGCGCGCGCCATGCCGAGGGCGGCGGCGGCCTCCTCGATCCGGGCCGCCGCGATTCTCACGTCGTGGTTGTTCTCGAGGGCGGCCCGCAGGAGGTCCTGCAGGACCGGATCGCCGAAGATCTCCCACCAGGGGAGGTTCGCGACGGACGCCCCCTCGGCGGCCGGTTGGCGCCACGCTTCCGGGGTCGCGACCTCCGGTCGCCGGAAGTCCGGGCCGAGCGCGCATCCGGCCGGCGGAACGAGCGCGAGAGCGAGGAGCAGGGCCGCCTTGCCGGCGGCGCCCTTCCTCCGCCCGATCGACTCGATGAGCACGAAGAGGGCGGGGTACAGGAAGACCCCGACGAGCGTCGCGACGAGCATCCCGGAGAAGACCGCGATGCCCATCGTGGCGCGCGACGCGGCGCCCGAGCCGGTGGCGAGCACGAGGGGGACCACGCCCATGATGAACGCGAAGGCGGTCATCAGGATCGGCCGGAAGCGCAGGCGAGCCGACTCGACCGCGGCGTCGAAGAGGCTCTTCCCCCCCTCGTGGCCCGCCTTCGCGAACTCGACGATCAGGATCGCGTTCTTCGCCGCGAGGCCGATCAGCATGATGAGGCCGATCTGCACGTACACGTTGTTGTCGAGCCCCAGGAACCAGATCCCGAGGAGGGCGCCGAGGACGACGACGGGGCTCCCGAGGAGGACGCTCCACGGGAGGCGCCAGCTCTCGTAGAGCGCGGCCAGCAGGAGGAACACGAACACGATCGCGAGCACGAACGTCGGCGTCGCGGGCGGGGCGGTCTTCTCCTGGTAGGAGAGCCCGGTGTACGCGGTTCCCATCTCCTTCGGAAGCACTTCGGCCGCGGTCTCCTCGAGGGCCGCCATCGCCTGGCCCGAGCTGTAGCCCGGCGCGGCCGAGCCGGAGATCTCGACGGAGCGGAACAGGTTGAAGCGGGTCGTCATCTCGGTACCCGACACCGGCTCGACGGTCACGAGGGTGGACAGCGGCACCATCTCGCCGGTGGTCGTGCTCCGCACGTAGATCGCGCCGATGTCCTCGGGCCTCTGCCGATACCTCGGCTCGGACTGCACGAACACGCGGTAGAGGCGCCCGAACCGGTTGAAGTCGTTGACGTAGGAGCCGCCGAGGCTGGTGTTCAGGGCGGAGAAGACGTCGGTCACGGGAACGCCGAGCTTCCCGGCCTTCTCGCGGTCGAGCTCGACCGCGTACTGCGGCGAGGCGGGATCGAACGCGGTGAACAGGTTCGCGAACTCCGGCCGCTCGCGCGCCGCCGCTAGGAACGCCCGCGTCCGCTCGCCGAGCTCGGCGACGCTCAGCGTCCCGCTCCGGTCCTGCAGCAGGAAGTTGAATCCCCCGGCGGCCCCGAATCCGGAGAGGCTGGGCGGAATGAAGGGGAAGGCGACCGCCTCGGGGAGCTGCGCGAACTCGCTCCCGATGTGGGCCAGGATCGCGCGCAGCGAGGTCTCCTTCGTCGTGCGCTCGTCCCACGGGGCGAGGCGGATGAAGAAGGAGCCGAAGTTGGGCTGGAAGGAGTTGGTCAGGAACCCCAGCCCGCCGATCGTGTTGAACGCGTCCACCCCGGGGGTGTCCCTCAGGATCCGCTCGGCCTTCCGGAGCACCGCGTCGGTCCTCTCGAGGGAGGCGCCGCGGGGCAGCTGGACGTTGGCCAGCGCGATCCCCTGGTCCTCGTTCGGGACGAACCCGGCGGGCACCGACTTCCCGAGCCCCCACGCGCCGAGCACGACGAGGCCGAGAAGGACGAGGCTCGTGACCGCCTTCCGGGCGATCAGCCCGGCGAGGCGCACGTAGCCGTTCGTCGTCTTCTCGAATCCGACGTTGAACTTGCGGAAGAACCAGCCGAGGGGCCCCCTTCCCTGCCCGTGCCCCGGCTTGAGGAGCATCGAGGCGAGGGCGGGGCTCAGCGACAGCGCGTTGAACACCGACAGGATGACCGCGATCGCGATCGTGAGGGCGAACTGCTGGTACAGCCGGCCGGTGAGCCCCCCCAGGAACGCCACCGGGATGAACACCGCCGTCAGCACGAGTCCGATTCCGACGACCGGCCCCGAGACCACCTCCATCGCCCGGACCGTCGCCGCCTTCGGATCGAGCCCGCGCTCGAGGTGGTGCATCACCGCCTCGACGACGACGATCGCGTCGTCGACGACGATCCCGATGGCGAGCACGAGACCGAACATCGTCAGCGTGTTGACGGTGAACCCGAAAAGCGGGAAGAACACGAACGTCCCCAGGAGCGACACGGGGACGGTCATGAGGGGGATGAGCGTCGCGCGCCAGTTCTGCAGGAAGAGGAAGACGACGAACACGACCAGAACGACCGCCTCGAAGAGCGTCTTGACGATCTCCTTGATCGACTCCTCGACCGCGGGGGTCGTGTCGTAGACGATCTTGTAGTCCATGTCCTCGGGGAAGAGCTTCTTCAGCTCCTCGAGGGTCTCGTAGATCCCCTCGGCCGCTGCGATCTGGTTGGCGCCGGGGAGCAGGTAGACGGCCATCACGCCGGCGGGCTTGCCGTCGAGGCGGCCGAACGACTTGTACGTCTCCGCGCCGAGCTCGGCCCTCCCGACGTCGCGGACCTTGACCTGCCTCCCGTCGGCGGTGGAGCGCAGGATGATCTCGTCGAACTCCTCGGGCGTCACGAGACGGCCGGGAGCGCGGACGGTGTAGGTGAATTGCTGGCCGGGCGGGGAGGGGGCGGAGCCGATCTGGCCGGCGGGCGCCTGGATGTTCTGCTGCTGAATGGCGCGGATGACGTCCGACGGAGTCAGCTTCAGCTTCGCGAGATCGTCGGGCCTGAGCCACACGCGGAGGGAGTACTCGGAGCCGCCGAACAGCATCACGTCGGCGATCCCGGGGACGCGCAGCAGGGCGTCGCGCACGTTGAGCGCGACGTAGTTGTTCAGGAAGAGCGCGTCGTAGGTCTCCCCCGGCGAGTACACCGACGCCACCATCAGGATCGACGGGTTGAGCTTCTTGACCGTCACCCCCGCCTGGGTGACCTGCTGCGGCAGCCGGGCCGAGGCCTGCGACACGCGGTTCTGCGCCAGCATGTTGGCGGTGTCGAGGTCCGTGCCGACCTGGAACGTGACGTCGAGGAGCATCCTCCCGTCGCTGGTGTTCAGCGACTTCATGTACAGCAGGTTGTCGACGCCGTTGACCTGCTGCTCGATCGGGGTCGCGACCGACTGCTCGACCACCTCGGCGTTCGCGCCGACGTAGCTGGCCTCCACGCGGACCGTCGGCGGGGCGAGCTGCGGGTACTGCTCGATCGGCAGGCGCGCGACGACCGCGATGCCGACGATCACGATGAGGACGGAGATCACGATGGCGACGATCGGCCGCCGGATGAAGAAGTTCGCCATGGCTCAGCCTTCGATCGGGACGACGATGGGCCGCACCGCGATTCCGGGGCCGATCTTCTGGATCCCCTCCACGACGACCTTGTCGGACGGCGCGAGCCCGCTCTCGACGGCCCAGAGGGTCCCGACGCGGGGCCCCATCCGGACCGGCCTCGACTCGATCCTGTTTCCCTCTCCGAGGACGTAGACGGTCCGCAGTCCCTGGAGCTCCGAGACGGCCTTCTGAGGCACGAGGATCGCCCCCTTCAGGACGTCCACGGCCACCCGCGCGCGGCCGTACTGCCCGGGGCGGACGATCTTGTCGGGATTCGCGAACGCGACCTCCATGAGCAGGGTGCCCGTCGTCGGATCGACCAGACGGTCGGCGAAGACGAGCCGGCCGCGGTGCGGATGGGTGCTCCCGTCGGCGAGGATCATCTCGAAGGGCGCCTCGTCGCTCCTGAGCGCCGCCCGGGCGGCCTCGGCGGACACGCCCTCTGCGAGGTAGCGCTCGAGCGCCTCCTTCCTCCGGTTGGCGAACCGCAGGTAGTCGCGCTCGCTGACGCTGAATCGGAGGTGGATCGGGTCCACCTGGGAGATCGTCGTGAGCAGCGTGGCGCCTCCGCGGCCCACGAGGTTCCCCACGCTGACCTCGCTCTTCCCCACGATCCCGTCGGTCGGGGCGACGACTCGGGTGTAGCCGAGATCGATCCGGGCCGCCTCGAGGCCGGCCTCCGCCGACTCGACGGTCGCGCGGCCGGAGCTCGCCTGCGCGACCGCGGTCTCGTACTGCTGGCGCGGGATCGCGTTCCGGGCGACGAGCGGCTCGTAGCGGGCCACGTCCTGCTCCAGGCGGACGAGGTCGGCCTCCGCACGGGCGAGCTGTCCCTTCGCCTGGGCGACCGTCGTCTCGTGCTCCCGCGGGTCGATGGTGTAGAGGAGCTGGCCCCTCCGGACGTAGCTCCCCTCCTGGAAGGTCGCCGACTGCAGGAAGCCCTGGACCCGCGCGCGGATCTCGACCTCCTCCGAGCCGCGCGTCTCGCCGATCGCCTCGACCCAGACCGGCACGTCCCGCTCGAGGACGGCCGCGACCTGGACGGCCGGCGGCGGCGGAGGCGGGGCCGCGGGCCCGCCGGAGCACCCGGCGAGGAACGCGACCGGGATCCAGAGAAGGAGGATCAGGAGCTCGCGCCGACGCGTCGTCATCGACCACCCCCGACGGTTCGGAATGTCGTTCGCTTCTTGTCGAATCGTATTCGATCCCTTCGCGCCCGGGCAAGGGCCCGGCGGGCGCCCGCGGCTATCCTCCGGAGCGAATGTGGACGTCCCTCTGCGGGAACGGGATCTCGACACCCGCGCCGACGAGGGCCTCGTGGACGCGGACGGCGACCTCGCTCCGCAGCCGCATCCACTCCTCGAAGTCGCCGGTCCAGAATCGGAGCGAGAAGTCGAGCGAGCTGTCGCCGAACCCCCGGAAGAGCCCCTCCGGCGCGGGCTCCCGGAGCGTGCCCGGGTGCGACAGCGCGGCCTCCCGCAGCAGCGCGATCACCCGCCGCGGGTCGCTGCCGTACGCGACGCCGACCTCGATCTCGACGCGGCGGCTCCGGTGCGAGAGGGTCCAGTTGACGAGCTGGTCCGACACCAGCGTCCCGTTCGGAACGATCACCTCGGCCCCGTCGAACGTCTCGATCGTGCTCGCGCGGACCCCGATCCTCCGGACGCGCCCGGAGAGGCCGCCGACCTCCACCGTGTCGCCGACCTGGATCGGCTTCTCGAACATCAGGATGAGCCCCGAAAGAAAGTTGTTCACGATCGTCTGGAGGCCGAAGCCGATCCCGACTCCGAGGGCGCCGAACACGATCGTCAGGCGGTCGATCGGGATCCCCGCGACCGCGAGGGCGAGCAGGAAGCCGAGCGTGATCGCGCCGTACCGGACGACGGTCGTCAGGGTCGCCGGGGCGCCGCGAGGAAGCTCCACGCGCGGGAAGACGTCCTCTTCCAGCACGGCCCGCAGCAGGCGGGAGACGAGGACGGAGACGTAGACGGTCGCGACGAAGACGATCGCGGTCCCGAAGGAGAACCGGACCGTTCCGATCCCCCACTGCCTGCCGAGGAACCCGCCGATCTCGTCGCGAAGGACCGACTGGATGCCGAGGTTCGCCGCGACGGCGAAGAGCCAGAGAGCGACCGCGGCGAGGTCGATCGCGACCGTCCCGCGGGATCGGATGACGTCGCGGTACCGCGCGAGGGTGCGGACACCGCCGAGCGCGCCCGCGCTCAGCAGAAGCGACAGCGCGCCGCGCACGAGGAGCGCCGCGGCGTAGAGGACGACGGCCAGATACGCCGACCGGACGACGAGCGACGTGAGAAGCCTCGCGAGCGAGACGCCTCCCGCGACGTTCGACGCGGCCGCGACGGCGAGGACCAGAAGGCCCGCGCGCCCCAGCGCGATCGCCGCGCCCCGCCACCGTCCCGCGAGCGCCTCCGCGATCCTCGCCCCGGGACCGGTCGCCCACAGGAGCGCCGCCGCGGAGATCGCGGCGATCGCGAGCAGGACGAGGCGCTCGAGGAGGGAGCCCTCCCAGGAGAGGGCCCAGACGCGCTCGCCCAGGAAGACCGCGGCGAGAGCCCAAAGCGGCGCCCACATCCGGCGCTCCACGATCCCGGTCATCACGAAGAGCACCGGAGGGAGCAGCAGCACGCCCAGCCCCTCGACGACGGCGAGCGGGGCCCGGGGATGGATCCAGGGAGCGACGAGAATCGCGACGAGCCACGCTCCGATCCACGGCCGCCCGACGACGGCGGCGCAGGCCCGCACGCCCCGATCGTCCCCGGGCCAGCTCGCGGCGCGCCTCCTGAGGCGCCAGAAGCCCGCGACGAGAGCCGCGAAGACGAGGAGGTGGACGTTGAGGTTGCGCCCGGCGCGCTCCGCGTACTCGCGAAGCGCCCGCGCGCTCTCGTCCATCGCGGCCGCGACCTCCGAGGCGAGGGATCCGCCGGCGGGGGAGGCGCCGCTCGCCCTCCAGAGCGGGGGGCCGTCCACCTTGAAGACGCCCTTCCGCTGCTCGCGCGCCGCCGCCGCGATCTCGTCGAGCGCGTCCTCGGCGTCGAGCCTCCGGTCGGCGATGCGGCTCTCGAGCGCGACGACCGAGTCGATCCCCTTCTGGACCTCCCTGGCGATCTCGCGCGTCGAGACGAGAACGACCCGAACGGGCTCCACGATCTCCGGCGCGGACCCCTTGGAGATCAGGTCCGCTTCCGTCGCGCTCCAGGTGGCCGATAGGGCCCGGATCTCGTCCCGGGCCGCCAGGAGCGCGTCGAGGCGCCGCTCGGCCGCGCTCATCCAAGACCGGAGGAGGTCGGCGTGGTTGCGCCACTCCCTCGAAACGCTCCGGAGCGCGCGGACGGTCTGCTGGCGCGGCGCGCGGGCCCGGGCCTCCTTCTCGAGGCGATCGATCGCCTCGAACAGGCTCGGGGCGGCGGCCGCGATCGCGTCCGTCTCTCTCGAGCGGGATACGAGCGACCGGATCGCGCGCAGCCGCATCTCGGCGAGGATCGCCGCGCGCGGGACCTCGGACGCTTCGAGCGGGGCGGGAGCCGCGGCGGCGGCCGTCTCCGTCCCCGCCGCTCCGGAAGCGGCTCCGGGCGAGGGGGGGGACGCGGGGGGGGCGGGCGGCCCCTTGTCCGCCTCGACGCACGCGACGGAGAGGGCCGCGAGAGCGACCCAGAGAGCGACCGACGCTCGACGGACGGTTCGGGATCTCACGGGACGCCCTCCGCGGCGCGATCCGTCGGGCGCCGCGCCCCCCGGCCGTTCCCCGGCCGCGTCAGTCTCGGTGGTTGCCGACATGCGAGGACACCGGAACCGTGTGGACGGACACCCGCCCGCCGGGCATCAGGAGCACCTCGTGCCGGGCGACCCTCCCGCCGGCGCCGAGCCAGGTTTCGAACCGAACCAGCGCCCCGCCTCGCCCCTCGCGCACCTCGGGCGGCGCGAAGGAGCGGAGCGCCTCGCGCAGAGCCTTCCTCCGCTTTCCCTTCGAGAGGGCGCACGAGGCGGGGGCTCTCGCGCCGACCGTCTCGAGGTCCGCGCGGGTCCGGAGCAGAAGGATCTCGGAGCGGGAGCCGCCGGTCGTCTCGGGCGAGGCCAGCGCGACGACGCCGAACGCGTAGGCGACCCGGTCGGCGTCCGTCGCGAGATCGAGGGGGATCCCGGCGCCGAGCGCGGCGTCGTACGCCGCGAGCGCCCGGCCGGCGGCGAGATCGCGTGAGATCGGGAGCCCGAGCGCCGCCTCGAGGTCTCCCGCCAGCGCCGAGCAGGACCCGCCGACGAGCGTGAAGACGCCGCGGCGGGTCGCGGCGCCCGCGCCGGTCTCGAACTCGAAGAGGGGGATCGGAAGCGCGGCGATCGGACCGTCGAAGATCCTGCGGACGCGGACCTCCGCTTTCTCGGCCGCCGGCTCCGTCGCCGGGCCGAGCGCGATCTCCGCCGCGCAAGACCCGGGATCGCGGAAGGACGGGGCCGGAGCCTTCGCGGCCGTCGACGCCTCGCCGACCCCCCAGAGCCTGCCTCGAGGGCTCGGGACCGGGATCCAGGAGGAAGGCGTCTTCCGGAAGCCGTCCGTGGGCTTCCAGGTCGGATCGAGAATGCTCTTCCGCCAGGTGGCGCGACCGCTCTCGAGGACGTCTTCGCGCGCGTCGTAGGCCGACTCGGGCGCCCACGAGGGATCGACCGGGCTCGCGGCCCACGTCGACGGGCTCCAGCCGTCCGCGGAGGTTCCCTCGAACCCGTCCTCGGGCCTCCAGTCCGGCCGGATCGGGCCCTCCCGGAACCGGGCGGGAGGGCCGAGCGCCCGCGTGGCCTCCTCGGGGGTGACCGGCTCCACGGGGACCCCGGCGAGGACTTCCGGGGCCTCGGGCGTCCGGATTCCGCTCGGGGCCACGTTTCTCGAGGGTCCCTCCCCCGCGAGGCGGATCTCGGCGACCAGGGCCGCGGGAAGCGACAGCGCCTCGCCCGTGGCGAGGATCAGCGTCACGAGGTCTCCCTCGCGGCGGACGTCCGCGCCCTCGAGCACCTGGCCGTCGGTCAGGACGACCGTAGCGGAGGCGAGGGCCGGCCCGGCCCCGAGAGCCGCGAGCCCAGCCGCCGCGAGGAGAACGGTCGGAATCCGGAGCACGGGGCCACCTCGCACCCGCGCCCGATCACGGGCCCGGAACGACGTACGTCAGCTCGAACGGCTTCCCGGCGCGGAGCAGGGACAGGGTCACGCGGCTCCCGGCGGAGAGCCCGGCGAGGTTCTTCCGGATTCGCGCCGGCCCGTCGGGGTCCGACAGGGGGATTCCGCCGACGCCGAGGATCACGTCGCCGCCCAGGAGGATCTCCTCGCCGTCGAGCGTCGCCCGGACGACGCCCGGGAGGAGCCCCATGCGCGCGGCCGGCGATCCCGCCGCCACCCGCTGCACGAGCAGGGCGGCCGGCTGCGGAAGGTTCAGGATGGCGGCGAGATCTCCCGTCACGAGGACGCCGTCGAGCCCCGACCACGCCGGCCTCTCCTCGAGGAGAAGCCGGGCCGTGTTCGACGTGACCGCGAAGCCGATCCCCTCGAATCCTCCGGACCGGGAGAGGATGCTGCTGACGATCCCGACGACCTCGCCCCTCAGGTTGAACATCGGCCCGCCGGAGTTCCCCTGGTTGATCGCGGCGTCCGTCTGGAGGAGCTCGGCCGCGGCGAGCCCGCCGAAGAGCACGTTCGCCTTCCTCCGCCCGCTCACGTGGCCGACGCTCAGGCTGTGAGAGATCCCGAGCGGCGCGCCGACGACGAGCACCTGCTCCCCGATCGCGACGAGGTCGGAATCGCCGACGCGGGAGGACTTCGCCCTCCTGGGCGGCTCGGCGAGCCGCAGGAGCGCCAGGTCCATCATCGGGGCCGACGCGACGACCTCGGCTGCGATCGTCTCGCCGGTCGAGAACTCGACCTCGATCCGCTCCGCCGTCTGCACGACGTGCGCCGCGGTCAGGACGTGGCCCTCGGAATCGACGAGCACGCCGGAGCCGATCCCGCCGAGGCTGACCTTCTCGCCGGCCGTCGCGCCCGGCGCGAGGTCCTGCTGCACCGTGCGGATCACCGCGACCGAGTCCTTGACCTGGCGGAAGACCTCCGCGACCGACTGCGCGGAAGCGGGCGGGATCGCGAGGCATCCGCCCGCGATCGCGCCGGCGACGACGAGACGAATCGTCCTCACGAGCGGTCCCCCCCTTCGGAGCGTCGCCGGATCGGATCTCCGTCCGTCTCTCCGTCCGGATTCTAACAGCCGCGCGGACGCGCGAGAATCCCCGGAGCGGCCTCCTCTCGGGAGGGGCGGCGGCCTACTTCTTCTTGCTCTTCCTGGCCGGGACGATCTCCGACCGGACGCCGACGATCCGCTGCGGGCCCGTGTTCGAGGGGAGCGACTTGACCTCGAGGCGGCCGTCGGCGCCGACGTGGACCTGCGCGGCGGCGAGCAGCGTGCCTTCCCCCTCTCCGCCGGGCGGCAGCCGCAGCTCCACCACCCCGATCGGGTAGTCGAGGGACGTCGCCGACCTCCGGAGCTCGACGAAATGGAGCGGCCGGTCGGTGGCCAGCCGGACGAGCCTCCCGCCGTCCTTCTCCCACGAGAACGCGTAGCGGACCGGCCGGCGCAGGTTGTTGTCGATCTGCACGTAGCCGGCCTTCATGTCTTCCAGGGCCTCGACGAGGGCGTCGGAGCCGCCGGCGCGAATCGCCTCCGCCAGCCTCTTCCGCTCCTCCTCGGTCGTCCACCGCTCGACGGTCAGCCGGATCCGGGCGGCCCCGGTGGCTGGCGCGTTGACGACCAGGAGCGTTCCCGTGAACCGCTCGGCCTCGGGGACCGGCTCCTCGGCCGGGGCGTGGGTCGCGGGAACCGCGAGGAACAGCAGGATCGCGAGGGGGACTGCGAGCGGCGGTCTCCGGATC
Organism: uncultured Acidobacteriota bacterium; assembly: GCA_964590285.1. Taxonomy (GTDB): domain Bacteria; phylum Acidobacteriota; class Polarisedimenticolia; order Polarisedimenticolales; family JAIQFR01; genus CALMJU01. The sequence goes on from CAZPWK010000067.1 coordinate 10,425, forward strand.
ATGCGGCACCCCCCTCCATCGCGGGACGGCCGGAGCGTATCACGGCCGAAGGCGCGGGGCGCGGACGCGACGGGGCCGCCCGAGAGCGGGCGGCCCCGTGCGAGGTGGGTCTTCGCCTCCGGAGTCGGTCGAGCCTGCCAGGCCGGGCCCCTACAGCGGCTGGGGGACGCAGTCGGCCGCGGTGTAGCCGTGGCACTCCGCGTAGCACCAGTTGACGTAGTAGTGCCCGTCGCAGATCACCGGAGCGTAGATTAGCGGGCAGCGGCAGCGGCCGGCCTCGGCCTCCGTGAACAGCGCCGCGGCGCCGAAGCAGGCGGCGACGACGAGCGCCGTCGCGAACAGGACCTTCCAGTTGAACTTCATTCCCCATCCTCCTTTCGAAGAGCGTCTGGAGCCGCGGCGCGTGCGGGCCCGCCGCGGCATCGTCCACCTCGGGTTATACGGCGCTCGGGAACCGACCGGTAGCGCCCGCCACCGGAAATCGCAAAATCTCTCACATCGCGGCCGCGGACGCCTCGTCCGCAAGGTCCGCCTCGGCTCCGCCTCGCGGCCGGCGCCCGTCACCCTCCGAGCAGCCCGGTCACGCGGCCGTCGACCAGGTCCATCCGCTCCGCCTGGGGCTCCGCGGGCAGCCCCGGCATGCGGATGATCTCGCCCAGGAGCGGCACGACGAACCCGGCGCCGGCGGCGAGGACGACGCGCCGGACGGTGATGTCGAAGCTCTCGGGGCGGCCGACCACCTGCGGGTCGTCCGTCAGCGAGTTCGGGGTCTTCGCCATGCAGACCGGAAGGGCGGAGTAGCCCAGCCGGACGATCTCCTTGATGTCGCGCTCCGCGGCCCGCACGAACTCGACCGTCTCGGCCCCGTACATGCGCCGCGCGATGACGCTCACCTTGTCCTGGATCGTCAGCCCGAGGTCGTAGAGCGGCGTGAACGGCCTCGCCCTCCTCTCGGCGTGCTCGACGACCGCTCGCGCCAGGTCGCGGCCCCCGTCGCCGCCCTCGGCGAAGATGTCGGCGACGGCGCACGGCACGCCGAGCGCCGCGCAGGCCTCGCGGACGACGGCGATCTCCTCGTCGCCGTCCGAGGCGAACCGGTTGATCGCCACGACCGGCGGCTCGCCGAAGATCCGGATGTTCTCGACGTGCTTGCGCAGGTTCCCCAGGCCGCGCTCGACCGCCGCCGGGTCGGGGCGCGAGAGATCGTCCTTCTTCGCCACGCCGCCGTGGCGCTTGAGCGCGCGCACGGTGGCGACGAGAACGACCGCCGCGGTGTCGAGCCCCGCCGCGCGGCACTTGATGTCGAAGAACTTCTCCGCGCCGAGATCGAAGCCGAACCCGGCCTCGGTGACCACCCAGTCGGCGTGGGCGAGCGCCATCTTGGTGGCGATCACCGAGTTGCAGCCGTG
>CAZPWK010000068.1:0-11762 GCA_964590285.1 uncultured Acidobacteriota bacterium
AGCCCTTGCACTTGTTCGCCTCGATCCTGACGATCCCGCTTCGCTTCGCCATCGAGATCCCCTCGTGTGTTCGGACGCGCTGCGACCGGACCGGTCATTCTAGTGCATCGCTCCGACCGGCGGTCAAACCCCTTGGAAGGTCCGAAAACGCGGGTTCCGGCGCCCTCCGCGCGCGCGGGGCCGCGGGCCGGTAGAATGGGGCGCGGGACGGGAGGGTGCGATGGCGGCGTTTCGAAACCGGAAGCGGCGGAGGTTCCTGGACGACCTCGACTCCGAGGCGTCCTCGACGACGGTCCTCGAGGCCGGGGCGATCTTCGCGGGAGACGTCGTCTCGCCGGGGGACGCGGTCGTCGCGGGCGTTCTCGAGGGGACGCTCGAGGCCGCGGGCCGGGTTCGCGTCGCGCCCGCGGGGCGCGTCCGGGGCCCGGTCCGGGCCGCGGAAGCGAAGATCGAGGGGACGGTGGAGGGCCCGGTCGAGGTGTCGGGGCGGCTCGAGATCGGCGCCGAGGCGAGGATCGAGGGCCGCATCGCCGCCGAGCGCCTGGACGTCGCGGACGGAGCCCGGCTCCTCGGCGAGGTGTCGACCTCGTCCCCGAAGCGGGGCTTCGTCGAGCGCCGCGGGGAGGGGACCGGGGCCTCCTGAGCCGGGGCGCGGCTCAGTGCTCCGGGCGCTCGAACGGGTCCGGCCTCGGCGCCTCGCGGATCGACGGGTCGAGGCGGATCGGCTCCGGGCGCTCGGCGAGCAGGCGAGCCAGACGGGCGACCAGGCGGGCGGTGCGGGCGACGCGGGCGACGTCGATCTTCTCCGCGGTGTCGCCGGGGCCGTGGTACTCGTCGTAGTAGCCGGAGAACGCGAAGACGACCGGGAGTCCCGCCTCCGCGAACGAGTAGTGGTCGCCGACCGGCTGGAACCGGAGCGCCGGGTGGAAGCGGAGGTCGAAGCCGGCGCCCTCGTTCGCCCGCGCGGCGAGGTCGCGGAGCGCGGGAGCCGCGGCGCTGTAGATCAGCTGGATCGCGTTCGAGTACTCGGGACGGTCGAGGTTCGACCGGCCGAGCACGTCGAGGTTGACGACGGCGGAGATCCGCGACTTCGGGACGGGCGGGCGGGCGGCGAACCAGGACGACCCGAGCCGGCCCCGCTCCTCGGCCGTCCAGAAGGCGACGAGGATCTCCCGCTCTCCCGCGGGCGGCGCGGCGGCGAGCGCCGAGGCGGCCGCCAGGAGCCCCGACACCCCCGAGGCGTTGTCGTTCGCTCCCGGGTGCAGAACGCCTCCCGCGATTCCCAGGTGGTCGAAGTGGGCACCGATCACCACGGCCTCCCCGTCGAGGCCCCGCCCCGACCCGAGACGCCCGACGACGTTGCGGAGCGAGACGGGCCGCCGGTCGCGGACCTCGAGGCGCACGGCGATCTCGAGCCCCGCGAGGGCCCTCCCGGCGGGCCTCGACGCCTCGAGGTCCGCCGAAGGGGCCCGCGGGTCGATCCCGCTTCCCTCGAGGATCGCGAGGGCCGTCTCCGGCTCCAGGAAGACCGTCGGCAGGGGAGGCGCGGCTCCTTCCAGGCCGAGCCAGGGTCCCGACATCTCGTCCGCCTTGCCGCGAAGGAGCTCCACGGCCGTCGGCGCCTTGCCCGCAGGGTTGGGGACGATCAGGAGGGCGGCCGCACCGAGCGACCCCGCGAGCGCCGCCTTCGCCGCCGTCGTCGCGTGGCGGGTGGAGCGCGCGCCGCTCCATCTCGAGGCCGGATCGGTCTCGCCGGGCTCTCCCGAGAAGGCGATCACGATCTTGCCGGCGACCGGGAGCCCGGCGTAGTCGTCGTGCGAGTGCTCCGGCGCCCGGATCCCGAACCCGGCGAAGACCGCCTCTCCACGGACCTCGACCGTCTCCGCCCGGTCGGGGAGAACGAGAAAGGACCCGGAATCGCCCGCGAAGCGGCGCGGCGCCGCCCCGGCGGCCCTCCGCTCGATCCACGATCCCGGGCGGTCGAGGCGGGCCTCGACGCCGGAGATCTCCTGGAAGAAGGAGGGGCCTTCGGGCCCCGGGTCGCCGGCGGGCAGGAATCCGATCGCCTCGAGCCGGGAGGCGAGGTAGGCCGCGGCCACCGCCCCCCCGCGGTCGGCGGCCCCTCTCCCCTCGAGCTCCGGAGACGCGAGGAAGCGGACCGTGGCGGCGATGTCGCTCTCCCGGACCGGGTCCGCCGGCGGGGCGGCCGCGGCGAGGGTGGGCAGGAACGCGAGCAGCGCGATGCGCGGGAGACGGCGTCGGTTCATGGGCACCTCGTCGGGAAAGCCGATTGTACCCGGGGGAGCCGCGGGGGGCCCGGGCTCCCGCGGTGTAGCATACGCGGCAGCCGGAGGCGCCATGACGGACCGTGACTCGGGGGTGCTGCTGATGCGGACGTGGGACGACGGCGAGGCGGAGATCGTGCGCGGGCTCCTGGCCTCGTACGGGATTCCCTGCCAGGTCGTCTCCGACATTCCCCATTCCGTCTCGCCGCTGACCGTGGACGGGCTCGGCGAGATCCGGATCTTCGTGCCGCCGTCCGCGCGGGACCGGGCGGTCGAGGTGCTCGCGGAGCACCGCAAGCCGGGCTCCGACGCGAGCGGGAGCGGGAACGGCGGGAGCGCCCCGGCGGGAAGCCCCGACGAGGGCCCGGAATGAAGCGGGTCGTGGAGGCCTCCGCCCCCGCCCGGATCGACCTCGCGGGAGGCACGCTCGACATCTGGCCCCTCACCGTGCTCGTTCCCGGGGCGGTCACCGTCAACGTCGCCGTCGAGCTGCGGGCGACGGCGCGCGTGCGACCGCTCGCGGGATCGTTCGCCTCGATCCGTTCGCGCGATCGCGGCGCGCGCGCGCGGTTCCGGGTTCCGCTCCGCCCCGAGGACGCCTCGGGCCCGCTCGCGCTCCTCGAGCGGCTCGCAGCGGCCTTCGGCGTGGCCGAAGGGTTCGAGCTGACGACTCGGGCCGAGGCGCCTGCGGGCGCCGGGCTCGGGGGCTCGTCCGCGCTCGGCGTCGCGGCGGGAGCGGCGCTCGCGCGCTTCACGGGCGAGCGGATCGACCGCTCCGCCCTCCTGAGACGCGTCGGCAACGTCGAGGCGGTCGAGATCGGCGTCCCCACGGGGAACCAGGATTACCTGGCCGCCCTCCACGGCGGCCTGGCCGCGTACCACCACGGGTTCGACGGGACCGCTCGCGAGGCGATCCCGCCTCCCCGGGGCCTCGAGGAGAGGCTGGTGCTGGCGTACACGGGCGAGCCCCGGGGATCGGGGTTCAGCAACTGGGAGATGTTCCGCCGGACGGTGGAAGGGGACTCCGGCTCCCGCCGGCGCATGCGGGCGATCGCGCGCATCGCGCGGGAGATGCGCGCGGCGCTTCGCGAGGGGGATCTCGACGAGGCGGGGAGGCTCCTCGGAGAGGAGGGGAGGCTCCGCTACGGCCTGGCCGGAAGCGTCGCGACGCGCCGCGTGCTCGCCGCGGACGAGGCGGCGAGGGGCGCGGGCGCGCTCGGCGCGAAGGTCTGCGGCGCGGGGGGAGGCGGCTGCGTCGTCGCGCTCTGCCGCGAGGGGCGGCGGGCCGCGGTCGCACGGGCGATGGCGCGCGCCGGCGCCCGGGTCCTCCCTCTCAGGATCGCTCGCCGAGGTCTGATCGTCCGCGGACCGTGACGGGGATCCGCAGGATCTCCTTCGCAGGGGCGCAGAAGCCGCTCGCGGCGACGCAGTAGAAGTACGAGAGCTTCGCCTCGATCGTGTGCTTGCCCTTCGCCGCCGCTCCGTCGAGCCGGAGCTTCAGGCGGAGAGGCTCCGCCGACTCGAAGTAGTTCCCTTCCAGCCGGTCCGGCGGCGGCGGGGCGTCGTTCCCGACCGATCCCTCGGCCGCCGCGACCAGCCCCTCGACTCCCGGCACCGCGACCCGGATCCTGGGGTACCGGTTCAGCTTGATGCCGGGCCGGGGCGAGACCTTCACCGTGACTTCGGCCTCGCCTCCGGGCGCGACCGCGGCGGGCTGGACCGCGACCTCCACCTTGACGACGGGGCCGGACGGGATCTCGGGCGCCGCGGCGTTCGAGGTCGCGATCGACGCGGCCGAGATCAGCGCGAGGACTCCGACGAGACGTCTCGTTTCCATGGCCCGGATTGTAAGGACCGGCCGCCCCGCCCGCAAACCGGCGCCGGGATCCGCCCTCGGGGCGAGGCGGTTGCCGGCCTCCGGAGGTCGGCGTACACTTACGCGAGGGCCCCATCCGGCCACGTCGGGGGAGAGGAGTCGGCCATGTGCCGTAAGTGGCAAGCGGTGTCCCCGTGGCTGTTCGCCGTCCTGCTCGCGACCGCCGCGTCGGCCGACGAGGTGATCTACTTCACGAACGGGACGTCCCTTCCCATCCGGTCCCACCGGATCGAGAAGGACATGATCTCCGTGGACCTCGGCACGGACGCGCGCATGGGGTTCCCGGTGTACATGGTCGACAAGATCGAGTCGGCCGGCCGCAAGGTGTACCTGAACCCGACGTACCACCCGTCGAACCAGGCGGTCGCCGCCGGCTCCGGCGAGGCCGGCGCGGACGAGACGGCGGCCCTTCCCGCGCCGGATCTCACGGTGTCGGGCCAGGGGTCGGTCCCGTCCCGGTACCGGAACCCGGGCAGGCGGCCTTCCGCAGGCGAGGAATCCGGCCTGCTCACCGACGTCGGCGCGGCCCCCACCGGCCGCGGGAACACCGCGGCGGGGCGCTTCCGAGCGGTCGGGAACCGCACCTCCGCGGCGTTCGACCCCGCGGAGGGAAAGGAGCAGTCGACCGTCGTGGTGCGAGCTCCGTCGCGCGGCCGCTCCGGGCTCGCCCGGCTCTCCCCGCGAACCGCCGGGGTCCCGACCGCGCCTCCCGCGGCGGAGACGCCCGAGACGCCGGCTCCCGAGGAAACCACCCCGGACTTCTCGACGGAGCCGCTCCCGACGGACGATGCCCCGCCGCCGGAATGACCGCGCTTCCCGCGCGGCGGCCCCGGGAAGCCGGGCGTGCTGATCGGGCTCACGGGACCGAACGCGGCCGGCAAGGGAGAGGTCGCCTCCTTTCTGGGATCCCGCGGCCTTCGCATCCACTCGCTCTCCGACGTCGTCCGCGAGGAGGCCCTCGCGCGGGGGCTCGGAACGGCGCGCGAGCATCTCATCCTCGTCGGTAACGAGCTGCGGCGGCGATGGGGTCCCGGCGTCCTCGCCGAGCGGATCCTCCCCAGGCTGGCGGGGCGCGACGTCGTCGACTCGATTCGAAACCCGGCCGAGGTCGAGGTGCTTCGCCGTCTCGAGGGCTTCGTCCTGGTCGCGGTGGACGCGCCCGAGGAGGTCCGGTTCGAGAGGCTGCTTCGCAGGAACCGGCCGGGAGATCCGCGGACCCTCGAAGAGTTCCGCCTGCGGGAGCGGCAGGAGAACTCGCGGGACCCCGACGCGCAGCAGCTGCTCGCGACGTTCCGGCTCGCGGATCGCGTGCTGCGGAACGACGGGTCGCTCGTCGATCTCCGGGCCTCGATCGAGGAGGTGCTCGCGGCGATCGCAGCCGGCGGCCGCTCGGCGCCGTGACTATAATGAACCGGCCGGGCGGCCGAAACGGCCGCGGTTCCCGGCGCGAGCGCACCGCATGACGACCCTGCCGGAAGCGTGGGCGTCCCTGACGGACTCGGAAGCCGTCGAACGGATCGCCGCGGTGCGCCCCGTCCTGGGCGACGACCTGCTCGTCCTGGGGCATCACTACCAGCGAGACGAGGTGATCCGCTTCGCCGACCTGACCGGCGACTCGTACGGGCTCGCGAAGGGGGCCGCCGCGCGCCGGGACGCCCGCTGGATCGTGTTCTGCGGCGTGCACTTCATGGCCGAGACCGCCCGGATCCTGGCGGAGCCGGGCCAGCGGGTGATCCTGCCCGACCGCGAGGCGGGCTGCTCGATGGCCGACATGGCGGCGATCGACTCGGTCGAGGTCGCCTGGCAGGAGATGGCGGCCGCGCGCGATCCCGAAGGCGTGATCCCGATCACGTACGTCAACTCCTCGGCCGCCGTCAAGGCGTTCGTCGGCCGGAGGGGCGGCGCGGTGTGCACGTCCTCGAACGCCGGAGCGGTCTACGACTGGGCGCTCGGCCGCCGGAAGGCGCTGTTCTTCCTCCCCGACCAGCACCTGGGGCGGAACGTCGGCTCGCGGAGAGGGATCCCGCTCGACCGGATGAAGCTCTGGGATCCCGCGCGCGAGACCGGGGGCCTCTCGATCGACGAAGTGGCCTCGGCCTCGGTGCTGCTCTGGAAGGGACACTGCAGGGTCCACGCGAGGTTCGACCGGGCCCAGATCGAGGCTTTGAGGGGACGGTTTCCCGCCGCGAGGGTCCTCGTGCACTGGGAGTGCTCGCTCGAGGTCGTGAACGCGGCCGACGGGGTCGGGTCGACCGCCGACATCGTCCGCGAGGTCGCCGCCGCGCCGGCGGGCTCGGTCCTCGGCGTCGGGACCGAGCTTCACCTGGTTGCGAGGCTGGCGCGAGCGCACCCGGACAAGACGGTCCTGCCGCTGGTCGCGGGGACGTGCGTCTGCGGGACCATGAACCGGATCGACCCGCAGCACCTCCTGTTCGTGCTCGACGAGCTGGCCGCGGGGAGGGTCGTCCACGAGGTCACGGTGCCCGACGACGTCGCCGCCGGCGCCCGGCTCGCGCTCGACAGGATGCTCGAGATCGCCGGCCGACCCGGGTCCTCGCGGGGAGCCGTGGCGGCCCCGGGCGGGCTTCGCTAGAGTTGCGCCGGGCCGGAAGCCCGGCGAGGGAGTGGGACCCGATGCAGCGAACCGTCCGCGGCCGGCGGCGCGCGAAGCCCGGAGAGGCCGGCCCGGTGGAGGCCGCGCCGCGGGCGGAGAGCGTCCTCCCAACGGTGTCCTCTCCCGCCGATCTCAAGCGATTGTCCAGGGACGATCTCCGGGCGCTGTGCGAGGAGGCGCGCGAGTTCGTCATCGACGTCGTGTCCCGGAAGGGCGGCCACCTCGGGGCGAGCCTCGGAGTCGTCGAGCTGACGGTCGCCCTCGAGGCGTGTCTCGACCTGCCGGAAGACCGGATCGTCTGGGACACCGGCCACCAGGCCTACGTGCACAAGATCCTGACCGGGCGGCGGGACGCCCTGTGGACGATTCGCCAGCGGGGGGGGATCTCCGGCTTCCTCAGGAGGGACGAGAGCCCGTACGACGCCTTCGGCGCGGGACACGCCTCGACCGCGATCTCGGGCGCTCTCGGCATGGCCGCGGCCCGGGACCTTGCCGGGAAGCGCTACCGCGTCGTGGCGGTCGTCGGGGACGGAGCGATCACCGGCGGGCTCGCCTACGAGGCTCTCAACAACGCGGGGCATTCGGGGCGGAATCTCCTCGTCGTGCTGAACGACAACGGGATGTCGATCGCGCCGAACGTCGGCGCGATCGCGCAGTATCTGACGAGCATCAAGACCAACCCTCGCCTGAAGAGGATCCGCGACGAGAGCCTGAACCTGCTCCGCAGGCTCCCGAAGGGCCCCCAGATGCGCGAGATCGCGGAGAGGCTCGAGGCCGCGGTGAACCACGCCCTGGCCCCCGGGGGGCTGTTCCAGGCGCTGGGCTTCAACTACTTCGGGCCCGTGGACGGGCACGATCTCGATCTCCTGCTCGAGCTGATCCCGAAGATCCTCGAGAGGCCGGGCCCGGTGCTCCTTCACGTCCTGACCCGGAAGGGGAAGGGTTTGCCCGCCGCCGAGGTGGACGACGAGTCGTTCCACGGCGTGCAGCCGTTCGACCGCTCGACGGGCGAGCCGATCGCCGCGATCTCGCCGGGATCGTCTTTCACCGCCGTGTTCGGCGACGCGATGCTCGAGGCGGCGGAGGCGTTCCCGAAGACGGTGGCCATCACCGCGGCGATGGCGTCGGGGACCGGGCTGACCGGGTTTCGGGACCGGCATCCCGACCGGTTCTTCGACGTGGGCATCGCCGAGAGCCACGCCGTCTGCTTCGCCGCGGGCCTCGCCTGCGACGGCGCGCGGCCCGTCGTGGCGATCTACTCGACGTTCCTCCAGCGCGCGTACGACCAGATCGTGCACGACGTGGCCCTGCAGGGGCTGCCGGTCGTCTTCGCGGTCGACCGGGCCGGCCTCGTCGGCGCGGACGGCCCGACCCACCACGGCGCCCTCGACCTGAGCTACCTACGGTCCGTCCCGGGAATGGTCGTCGCGGCGCCGAGGGACGGGAGCGAGCTGCGCGACCTGCTGTTCACGGGGCTCGCGCAGGACAAGGCGCCGTTCGCGATCCGCTTCCCGAGGGACGTCGCGCCGGAAGGCCGCGGCCCGTCCTCGCCTCCCCGCCAACTGCCGATCGGTTCCTGGGAGGTGCTCCTCGAGGGACGCGACGCCGCGTTCCTGGCGGTCGGTACGACGGTCGAGGCCGCGCTCGAGGCGAGGCGCCTCCTGGCGTTCCGCGGGATCGAGGCGGCGGTCGTCAACTGCCGCTTCGTCAAACCGGTCGATCTCGAGGTCCTGGCGAGGCTCCGGGCTTCCTGCCCCGTCCTCGTCACGGTCGAGGAGAACGCCGTGCCGGGAGGGTTCGGCGACGGTGTCCTCGACGCGCTGGGCGCGGCGGGGCTCCCGCTCGACGGCGTTGTCCGGCTGGGCCTCCCCGACGCGTTCGTCTCCCACGGCTCGCGAGCGGCGCTCCTGGAGGAGGCCGGACTGATACCGGCCTCGCTCGACCAAGCCGTCGTCCGGGCGCTCGCCGTCGCCGACGGTGGCCGGGCGCCGGTGGCCGCCCGGTCCGACGCCGACTGAAGCCGCGGACGCGCTCCTTCAGTTCTGGAGCGCTCCCCCGTGGGGAGGGGCCGCCTCCGGGACCGCTCCGAACTTCGCCTCGTACCGGCCGAGGTTGTCCTCGAGGGCGCGGATCATGCGCTTCAGGTGTCCCGGGCTGACCAGGATCCTCGCGGTGACCACGCCTCCGGGAGGGAAGAGGTTGATGAAGTCCAGGAGGAACTCCTCGCGGGTGTGGGCGACGACCATCTGGTTCGCGTAGGCCCCGCGAAGAACGTCGTCCGGGATCTTGATCGGAATCTCCTTCTTGTCGTCCGCCATCTCCACCTCGCCCGCGCGCCGCCGCGGCCCGCTTCCATGATACCCGCTTGCGCCGCGGATCGGGACGCTCTAACGTAGCCGTCCCGCGGGCCGGGCGCGGCCCGGCGGGACGGAGGGGGAGCCGATGGCCGTGATCACCTGCGCGAAGTGCGGCGCGGAGTCGCCGGCGCTCGAGAAGCCGCCGCTGCCCGGCAAGATCGGCCTCGTCGTCAAGGAGCGCGTCTGCGCCCGCTGCTGGAGTGAGTGGCTCGGCGTGCAGGTCCGTGTGATCAACGAGTACCGGCTCGTCCCGGCGGACCCGCAGCACTTCGACTATCTCGTGGGCCAGATGAAGCAGTACCTGGGCCTCGAGGGCGACTGAGGCGGATCCGGGCGCCGCCCCCCCCCGGGGGCGCGGGCCGTCCCGCCCCCGTTTCGCGCCGCTCCCCCCTGTGCTAGCTTTTTCCCTTCCGGTCCACTTCGATCGCGAGGAGAGCACGCCTTGGCCAACGAATTCGACTACGAGCGCCTCAAGCGCGAGGTCACCTGGGACGCCGCGAAGCGGGATCTCGGGTTCGCCGAGGGGGGCGCGATCAACCTGGGGCACGTCTGCGCCGACCGCAACCTGGAGCTCGGCAGGGGGGACAAGCTCGCGCTGATTCACGAGAACCACGAGGGGCACGTCCGCAGGTACACGTATCGCGACCTGACGCGGCTCGGGAACGGATGGGCCGACTTCCTGGCGTCGCACGGGGTGGGGAGCCTGGACCGGGTGTGCGTGTTCCTCGAGCGGATCCCCGAGCTGTACGTCAGCTTCGTGGGGATCCTGAAGCTCGGCGCGATCGTGCAGCCGCTCTTCTCCGCGTTCGGCGAGGAGGCGTTCTTCCAGCGCGCGGACGACAGCAAGGCCGCGGTCTGCATCACCCAGCACAAGCACCTCGGCAAGGTCCGGAAGGTGCGCGACCGGCTGCCGGAGCTCCGGCTCGTCGTCGTCGTGGACCACGACGAGACGAAGAGGAAGCTCCGGGAGGGAGAGGTCGCCTACTCGATGGCGGATCGCGCCGTGGACCGGTTCCCGGCCGCCCCGACCTACGCGGAGAGCCCGAGCGTGCTCCACTACACGAGCGGGACGACCGGGAAGCCCAAGGGCGCCCTGCACGTCCACTCGAGCATCTTCGCCCAGTATCTGACGGCCAAGCTCGTGCTCGACATCCGGGACGACGACGTCTACTGGTGCACGGCCGACCCCGGCTGGGTCACCGGGACGAGCTACGGGATCCTGGCGCCCTGGGCGCTCGGCGCGACCCAGGTCGTGCTCGACGCGGGGTTCTCGAGCGACCGATGGTACGCGACGATGGAGAAGCACCGGGTGACCGTCTGGTACACCGCCCCCACGGCCATCCGGATGCTGATGAAGGACGGCGTCGAGCCGGCGCGGAAACGGGACCTCTCGGCGCTCCGTCACATGTGCTCCGTCGGCGAACCGCTGAACCCCGAGGCGGTGCACTGGGGTCGCGAGGCGTTCGGCCTCGACTTCCACGACACGTTCTGGCAGACCGAGACCGGCTCGATCGTGGTCACGAACCTCCCCGGCATGCCGGTGAAGCCGGGCAGCATGGGCCGGCCGTTCCCGGCGCTCGAGGCCGCCGTCGTGGACCCGGCGACCGGGGTGCCGATCCGGGAGCCCGGACGGGTCGGCATGATCGCCATCCGCCCGCCGTGGCCCAGCATGATGCGGACCTACTGGAACAACACGGCGACGTACCTGAAGAAGTTCCTCAACGGGTGGTACATCTGCGGGGACCGCGCGAGCCTCGACGCCGAGGGGTACTTCTGGTTCTCGGGCCGGGACGACGACGTGATCAACACGGGGGGGCACCTCGTCGGGCCGTTCGAGATCGAGAGCGCCCTCCTCGAGCACCCCTCGGTGGCGGAGTCGGCGGCGATCGGAAAGCCGGACCCGATCAACATGGAGGTCGTCAAGGCGTTCGTCGCTCTCCGCCCCGGGCACGAGGCGAGCTCGGACCTCGAGCTCGACATCATGAACTTCATCCGGAAGCGCCTCTCGCCGCTCGCCATGCCGCAGGAGATCGAGTTCGTCGAGAAGCTCCCGAAGACGCGCAGCGGGAAGATCATGCGCCGGATGCTCAAGGCCAAGGAGGCCGGCGCCGAGATCGGGGACACGAGCACGCTGGAAGACGAGTGAGGGGGACCCCGCTCGTCCGGAGAGGAGACGATTCATGAAGGACACGATCCTGGATTACGTCCGGAGGGAGTACCTCGACGACGAGGAGGCCGAGGAGATCCAGCTCGACGAGAACACCCCCCTCATCAGCAGCGGCATCGTGGACAGCTTCAGCATGGTGAGCCTGAAGCGGTTCCTCGAGAAGAAGTACTCGATCAGCATCCCGGACGGGGACGCGACGCCGGAGGCGTTCGACACCGTGAGCCGGATCCTGGAGCTGGTCGCCCGGTTCCGGAAGGAGGCCTGACCATGGCGTACCCGGGCGGGGCGCGGGAGGCGTTCGCGCGCGAGATCGAGAGCATCCGCGGCCAGGGCCTCTTCAAGGAGGAGCGCTACATCCACTCTCCCCAGTCGTCCGGGATCCTCGTCGAGTACCCGAGCGGCGAGACCCCGCGGAGGGTCCTCAACCTCTGCTCGAACAACTACCTCGGCCTCTCGAGCCATC
>CAZPWK010000069.1:0-11739 GCA_964590285.1 uncultured Acidobacteriota bacterium
GCCCGCCCGGATCGACCCGGCGCGCGATCGGGGAGGCCAAGCCGCTCGCCGGCGCCTCGAGGCCCAGGGCGCGGCGCGCGGCCGAGATCGCCTCTTCGGGGGACGCCCCGGGGACGAGGCTCGCGCTCCCGCCCCTCTCCTCGAGGACGCGGTTCCAGAAGACGAACGCGGCGTTGAGGCCGACCTGGCCCGCCAGGGGGTGGGGCGAGAAGAACGCCGTCCCGGTCCGGATCGGAGAGCTCTGCGCGACGCGGCCCCGCGCTGCGAGGAGGGTCAGGGCCAGGGCGGCGAGCGACCAGGCCAGCGCCGCGGACGCCCTGCGCGCCGCGCCCCGGGCGGGGCCGCGATCCTCCCTCTCCAGCAGGCGCCGCCGGAGCGCGCCCAGGAGGACCCCGAAGCCGGCCGCGGCGACGGCGAAGAGCGCCGCGTACGGCCAGTGCGCCGGGTCGGCGAGCGTGGCGTCGAGGAAGAACCGCGGCGTGTCCGCCCAGGAGAGGGCGGCGACGGTGACCCGCGTCCCGAAGCGCAGGTAGTACGGGACGTCCGCGGCGGCCAGCAGGAAGACGGAGGCGTAGCCCGCCCCGAGCGCCCAGGTCGCCAGCCGTCCGATCGCGCGCGAGCGGAAGCCCGAGACCGCGAGGAGCGACAGGACGACGAGCGGCGCGGCGAGGAGGTAACCCGAGACCGCCGCGTCGAACCGCACGCCGGTCGCGAACGCCCTCGCCAGCGTCCCCGCCGGAACCTCCGGCTCCGCGCCGCGGGCGAGGAGGTAGAAGACCGTCCGGAATCCGGAGAGGACGGCGAGCCCGGAGACGAAGACCGCGCCGAGGAAGACGACGTGCGCCGGCGGCCTCGGGATCCTCACGACCCGAGAGCGCGCGCGAGCCACGTCCCGGGCCTCAGGATGCTCTGCTCGCGGTCGGGGCCGACGCTGACGAGGCCGATCTCGGTCCCGATGACCTCCTCGAGCCGGGCCAGGTAGCGCCGGGCCTCCGCCGGGAGATCGTCGAAGCTCCTCGCGTTCGACGTCTCGCGCCCCCAGCCCGGAAGGGTCTCGAGGACGGGCGTCACGCGCGCGGCGTCCTCGGACGAGGCGGGGAAGCCGCGGATCTCCCGCCCGTCGAGCCGGTAGCCGGTGCAGATCTTCAGCGAGTCGAAATCGTCCAGGACGTCGAGCAGCATGACGCAGGCCGAGTCGAAGCGGTTGATCCGGTGCGCGTAGGCGGCCGCGACGCCGTCGAACCAGCCGCACCGCCTCGGCCGTCCGGTCGTCGTCCCGTACTCCCGTCCCCGCTCCCGGATCCTCTCGCCGATCCCCCCGGGGCCGTCCTCGAGCTCCGTCGGCATCGGCCCTTGGCCCACCCGCGTCCCGTAGGCCTTGAAGACGCCGACCACCCCCGCGACCCGCGTCGGCGAGACGCCCAGGCCGCCGCAGAGCCCGCCGGCGACCGTGGTCGACGAGGTGACGTACGGGTAGGAGCCGTGGTCGAGGTCGAGAAGCGCCCCCTGCGCTCCCTCGAAGAGGACGCGCTTCCCCTCGTCCATCCAGGCGTTCAGGAGGAACGAGGTGTCCGCGACGAACTCCGCGAGCCTCCTCCCGTGCGCGTGGATCTCCCGGGCGAGAGCCGCGCGATCCCAGGCGCCGGTCTCCCGGAAGAGCGGCCCGAGCGGCCCGTCGAGCAGGCCGCCGATCCGCGCCTCGAGGCGGCCGAGGTCCGAGACGTCCGCCATCCGGACCCCCGCGCGCGCCGTCTTCGCCTGGTAGGCGGGCCCGATCCCCTTCCGCGTCGTCCCGATGCGGGACCCCTCGGGCGCGGCCTCCTCGGCGACCTCGTCGAGGCGCGCCATCGGCGGAAGGATCACGTGCGCCCTTTCGCTGACGAAGAGCCGCCCCGAAAGGTCGACGCCGGCGGCCGCGAGAGCCTCGATCTCCTCGACCAGGCGGCCCAGGTCGAGGACGGTGCCGTTCCCGACGACGGCGCGGACCCCGTCGCGGAAGACGCCGGACGGCACGTGGTGGAGGGCGTGCCGGCGCCCTCCGACGGTCACCGTGTGCCCGGCGTTCGGCCCTCCCTGATAGCGCGCGACCGCGTCGAAGCTCCCGGACAGGAGGTCGACGACCTTTCCCTTCCCCTCGTCGCCCCATTGGGCGCCGACCACCGCCAGGTTGGGCACGGATCCTCCGCGATGCCGGCTCAGGGGCCGTCGGCCGCCGGGACGATGGCCTGGACCCGGAAGACCAGCGACTCCCGCATCCGGCTCTTGTCGAGGAATCCCTTCGCGCCGAGCTGCTGGAGGAACACGAGCACGTTGTCCTTGTACACGCCGCTCATCGCGAGGACCGGGGTGCTCCGGATCCTCTCGTCGGCCCGGATCTCGCGCAGCACGTCGAAGCCGGTCAGCCGCGGCATCAGCAGGTCGAGCACCACGGCGTCGGGGTGCTCCTCCCGGACGAGGCGCAGCGCCTCGAGACCGTCGGCCGCCAGGAGCACCTGGTAGCCCGCCTCTTCGAGGAGCTCCCGCGCCGTCTCGAGGAGCATCGGGGAGTCGTCGGCGACGAGGATCGTCCTCCGCCGCTCGATCGCCCGGTACGATCCCGACGACGACGAGCTCCGCACCTCGTCCATCTCGAGGTCGATCCGGACGATCTCCCGGCATCCGGGGCACAGGTAGCGGATCACGCGCTCGCCCGGACCGTAGTCGACGAGCCGGAACTCCTCCTTGCACTGCGGGCAGCGAACGAGCATGAAACCGCCCTGGGGCGCCGGGAAACCCGGCGAGGACCGGAGTATAGCATCGCGGACGCGGCGGGCCGGGAGACCGCGCCCGTCGAGATGGTGGACGGCAAGGGATTCGAACCCTCGACCCCGGCGTTGCGAACGCCGTGCTCTCCCAGCTGAGCTAGCCGCCCGACCGAATCGCTCCGGGCCTGGTGGGGCGTGCAGGATTTGAACCTGCGACTTCCACCGTGTGAAGATGGCACTCTACCGCTGAGTTAACGCCCCTCCGGTGTCCATCCCGCCGGAACGAGCCGGAATTTATAGCACACGTCTTCCCGGGGCGCGAGGAAACCGCGCGCTCAGGAAACGGCCGCTCCGATCGGATCGAGGTCCGCGGCGAGCGCGGGGACCGCGACGACCCGGATCTCCCGGGCGCCGGCACCGAGCACCCGCACCTCCGCGGCGGGCTCTCCCCGGTGCGCGCCGAAGCGGACCGCCAGCGCCGCCGCCCGGCCGAGGGCCGCCTCGTCCGGCTCCCCGTCGAGCAGGACGACCGGGCCGCGGCCGTCCTCCGCCTGGCAGGAAGGGAGATCCGCGTACCGCTCGCGGAAGAGCCGGCACTCCCCCTCGTCGCGCGCGACCACCGCCTTGACGCGATGCGAGAGGCGGAAGTGCCGCCCGCGCCGGAGGAGGTCGAGGGCGGCGGGCGGCGGAACCTCCTCCGCCGCGTGCGCGAGCAGGTCCCGAAGGCGGGCCGCGAACGCACGATCGCCCAGGAGGCAGCACGGCCCCCCGGGAGCGCGGGGAGGCGACAGGCCGAGGCTCCGGGACAGCCGGGCCTGATCGCGACGGCCCCGCCCGTGGACCGCGCCGAGCCGCCCCCGGTCGATCGCCCCGCCCGCCTCGGCGAGCGTCGGCTCGAGCAGCCGGGCGGAGAGGGGCCGCAGCAGCCGCCCGGCGAGGCCGGACTCCGCCTCGATCCGGAGGAGCGACTCCCGCCGCTGGCTCATGCGGGTCTGCCCGAGGACCTCGCCGGTGAGCACGAGGCCGATCCCGCGCTCCTCGGCGATCCGCGCCGCGCGTCGCAGCATGAAGATCCGGCAGTCGATGCACGGGTTGAGCGCGCTGCCGTGTCCGTACCTCGGCCGGAGGACCGCCTCCCGCAGGAACTCCCGAGCGACCTCGACGATGTCGATCGGGAAGCCGCGCGGCCTCCGCGCGGCCTCCGCCCGGTCGTCTCGAACGAAGCCGTGGTCGAAGTGAACCCCCTCGACCTCGGCGCCGGCCGCCCGCGCGAGGGCGGCGGCGAGGTCGGAATCCCATCCCCCCGAGATCAGCCCGAGAGCGCGCACGTCCTCCTCCCCCGGCTCCGCGCACGGTACGACATTTCCCCTCCCTTGACCCTTCCCGGAAGAACCGATATTTTCCGCCTTTCGGGCCGCCGGGGAGCGCACGCTCCCCGGGCCGAACCGGGAGCGCGTGCGGGCGATGCCATCGGGTTCCACACGGGCGAACGTGCTCGTAGTCTCCGGGGAACGCGAATCCGGCGAGCGCCTCTGCCGCATCATCGCGGAGGCCGGCGAGGAGCCGTATCTCCTGGCCGGGACCGAGGGGTTCCTCATCGACCGCGGCGACGACGAGGCGATCGATCTCGTCGTCACCGACCTCGACCTCGCCGACCCCGCCGCGTCCGCCCTCCACGGCCGGCTCCGCGCCGGGGAGATCTTCGCGCTGATCCCCCAGATCCACGTGCTGCGGGGCGCCGGCGCCGTCGAGGACCCCGCGCCGACCGACTCGCGCCGCCCGGTGGTGACGCTTCGCTCCCCGGTGGACGAGGAGGACTTCCGGGTCCGCGTCCGCCTGACGGCGGAGATCGGGCGGCTCCGCCGGGAGCTCCAGCGGACGGCCACGCGGGACCCGATGACCGGGCTCTGCAACCGGTTCCACCTGCTGTACCGGCTCGAGGAGGAGTTCTCCCGCGCCCGGCGCTACCGGACCCCCCTGTCGCTGGTCTTCTTCGACGTCGACCACCTGAAGCGGATCAACGACCGCTTCGGCCAGAGCTCCGGGGATGCCGTGATCCGAGGGGTCGCGGAGGTCCTCCGCCATCAGGTGCGAAGGGAGGACGTCCTCGGGCGGACCGGCGAGGAGTCGTTCGGGACGATCCTCCCCGGCAACCGCTATCGCGGCGCGGCGGTGTTCGCGAGCAAGGTGAGGACGCAGACGGAGGAGATCGTGCTGCGGCGCGAGGAGGACAGCCTCAAGGTCCGCGTCTCGGCGGGGATCTCCAGCTATCCCGACAACCGCTCGCTCCGGAGCGCCGACGACCTCGTCCGGGCCACGGAGAACGCGCTCGCCGAGGCGAAGGCGCGGGGCGGAAACCGGGTCTTCATCGACGAGGCCGTGCTGCGCCACGAGCGGCGCGTGATCCTCGTGGCGGACGCCGACCGGGTCCTGCTCGACCTCGCGGAGGACCTCCTCTCGATCGACGACTACCGGGTGATCCGCGCGACCTCCGCTCGCACCGTCCTCGAAACCCTGCGCTTCCGCCGGCCCGATCTCCTCGTGCTCGATCTCGAGATGGCGGACGAGGAGGGAGGGGCCTCCCTCCTGGAGAAGATCCGGGAGATCTTTCCCGGCCACCGGATCCCGATCATCGGCCTCGCGGCCAGGGCCGGCGCGGACCAGGACCGTCTCGCCCAGCTCGGCGTCGACCGCTTCGTCACGAAGCCGTTCAGCGTCAGCCTCCTCCGCAGCGTCGCCAGGGAGCTCCTCGACGCCTACCGCCCCTGAGGAAAATCGGGGACAGCCACCGAATTTCGCTCGGTGGCGCGAATCGCGCCCTCGAATCCCGATGGAATTCGGTCGCCGTCCCCGATTTGAGATATGCTCGGTTTCGGAGGCCTCGACTTGAGCCGATCGGCCGCCGCCGTCCTGCGGGTGGCGATCGCGGCGGTCCTCGTCGCGGGGGGGGCGGTTTCCGCGCGCGCCGGGGATCCGGGAGAGGCCGAGGCCCGGCGCTCCGCGAACGCGTTCGGCAGGGCCCTGACCGCGGGTCAGGCCTCGCTCCTCCGCCCGATCCTGCCCTCCGACGGCAAGGTGCACCTCTCGCTGCCGAAGATCGTGCCGGAGGAGGGCTGGTTCGCGTCGAGCCAGGTCGAGGCCCTTCTCGGAGACTTCCTCTCGCAGGGCTCGGTCCGGTCCTTCGAGCTCCTCCGGATGGAGTCCGACGGCAAGACGAACGCGCTCGCCCGCGGCCGCGCGGTCCTCGACGACCGGCAGGGGCGCCCGCTGCGGCTCGGCCTCCACCTCGCCTTCCAGCCGGAAGGCGACCGGTGGGTGCTCCGCGAGATCCGAGAGACGCTCGAGTGACGGCCGGCGCATGAACGCGCGGACCGCGAAGCTCGCGCTCCTCCTCGTCCTGCCGCTCCTCGTGCTGGCGGCGGGGGAGATCGGCGCCCGCGCGGTGCTGCGGCGGGACGCCTCCGACGTCCGGCGGCTCCTCGAGGAGGACGCCTCGCGCATCCGGGGCTTCTTCGCCGAGGGGCTCGACCGGGCCGCGGACGTCGCGCGCGAGGCGCTCCGGCTCTCCTCCGCCCGCGCCGGCCGCGAGTCGGCCTCGGGGCCTTTCGGGGCCCGCATCGAGGGGGTCGGGATCGCCGACTCCTCGGGACGGTTCGTCGAGTGGGACGGCCTGCCGCAGCCCCTCCCGGCGCCGCGCGCCGGACGGGTCCCGGAATTCTCCGCGCGCGTGGACGGGCTGACCGCGAGGCTCGTCGCGGCCACGCCGCCCGACGCGTCCGGGCGCCGCGCCGCGGCCTCCTTCGTCCTCGACTCCCCGGGCGCGGGCCGGTCGTTCGCCTCGCTCCTTCCACGCGCCCTCGCCTCGGGTGTCGTTCGCCGCGTGGAGTTCGTCGACGCGAGCGACGACGGCGCGGGCTCCGCCGTCGAGCTCGGCGAGCGGGACGCGCACTTTCGCCCCGGGCCTCCCGCGAGCCTGTTCGTGCCCCTCCGATCGCCCGAAGGGAACGTCGTCGCCGCGGCGACCCTCGAGGAGACGCCGGCGGAGCGCGTCGCCTCGGCGCGGCGCGGCCGGGCCGCGGCGGTCGCGGCGGCCCTCGCCTGCCTGCTGCTGCTCGGCGCTTTCGACTGGCGGCGAGCGTGCGCGTCGGGCGCGGGGGTCGTCTCCTGCCTCGCGGCGATCGCGGCGGCGCGCGCGATCCTGCTCGCCGCCCGCGTCCCGGGCCGGTTCCTCCCGAGGGAGATCGCCTCCGCGAGCGACTACGGCTCCGCGGCGGCCTGGGGGCTCCTCGGCTCTCCCGCGGACCTGTTCCTGACGGCGGCCGCGCTCTGGCTCGCCGCCGCCGCCGTCTGCCGGTACGTCCGCGCGGCGCCCGCACGGCGCCGGGCGGGCGCCGCATGGCTCGCCGGCGGGGGCGCGGCGCTCCTGCTCTTCGCGATCGCGGCGGTGTCGGCCGACCTCGCCGAGAACGCCGCCGCTCCCCTGCTGCGGCTCGACGTCCCCGCGCGCTCGCCCGGCCAGTTCCTCCTCCTCGCGGGGCTCAGCGCCCTCCTGCTCGCGTTCTCCGAGCTCGCGGTCGCGGCCGTCGAGGGGCTCCGCCGGCGCCCCCCCGGGCGGTCCGCGCCTCCCGCTTCGCGAGCCGCGGTGGCCTTCGCGCTCCTGATCCCCGCCGCGCTCGCGAGCACGGTCCTCCTCCGCACCTCGGACCGTCTCGCGCGGGACCGGCTCCGATCCGAGTTCGCGCCGCAGGTCCTCGAGCAGTCCTCCCGCAGAGCGGTCGCGCTCCTCGGCGCGGTGCGCGCCGCCGCCCGGTCCGAGCGGGCGATCGAGGCCGTGTCCCATCCCGAGGACCGCCCCGACGAGGACGCCGCGTACCTGCTCTGGGTGGACGGCGATCTCTTCCACTCGGGGCTGAAGTCCTCTCTCGACCTCTACGGAGCGGCGGCCGATCCCCGCAGCCGCTTCGCGTTCGACCTGCCCCTTCTCGAGGAGCCCCCCCCGGGACTCTCCGCCGAGCCCTCGGGGGTCGCCCTGCGCACCGAGGAGATCGCCGGCGAGGGGGCGATCCGCCGGCGCCTGCTCCACGCGGAGGCGCCGGTCCTCGACCCGAGCGGGGCGCGGGTGGGGTTCGTCGTCGGCCACGTCCTCGACGAGCCCGACAACCTCCCGTTCCTCCCGGGCTCGTCCGCCTTCCTCGCCGCCCTGGGCCCAGGCGCGCACGCGGTCGCGGACCCGGTCGGAGTCCCCGACTACGCGCTCTACGACGGGGACGGAGCCGTTCTCGTGTCCACGCTGCACCAGCCCCCCGCGCCCGACCCGCGGTTCCGCGAGGGGGCCCTGGAGCGGCGGATGCTTCCCGTCGAGATCGCCGGCCAGCCGTTCGCGGCGCTTCCGCTGACCTCCGGCGACCGTCTCCACCTCCTGCTGCTCCCGCGCCTCACCTGGCTCGACCGTCTCGGCGGCTTCGTGCGTCTCGCACTGCTGTCCCTCGGGCTGCTCCTCGTCTCCTCCCTCCTCCGCGGGGTCCTGAGGCGCGGGGGCGCGGCGTCCCTGGCGGGAGCGGTTCGCGCCTCCTTCCAGCGCAAGCTGGTCGTGACGCTCCTCGCGGCCTCGCTGGTCCCGCTGGTCGGCCTCGCCGTCCTCGTGCGCCAGGCGGTCGAGCACCGGGCCGAATCCGACTTCGCCAACTCGGCGATCCAGCTGGTCACCCTCGTCGGGCGCGTCGTCGAGGACTACGCCGCGCTCGAGCCCGGCGAGAGCTCCCCGGTCCTCAACGACGAGATCCTCCAGTGGCTCCGCCGCATCGTCCGGCAGGACATCCATCTCTACGAGGAGGGGACCCTGGTCGCGACCTCGCGACGCGAGCTGTTCGCGTCGGGCTACCTGCCGCCGCGGCTGCCCGGCGAGGTGCAGGAGCAGGTCGTCGAGGGAGGGAAGCCGCACCTCTTCCGCTCGAGCGAGATCGGCTCGAACCCGATCCCGACCGTGTACGCCGGCATCCGGATCGCCGGGTCGCCTCGGGGCTCGGTCGTCGCGGTGCCCCTGGTCCGGGAGCGGCGCGAGGTGGAGCGCGCGCTCGCCCGGGTGACCGAGACGCTCCTCCTCGCGACCGTTTTGTTCGCCGCTCTCCTGGCCGCGGCGGCCGCGATCCTCTCGCGCACGGTCGCGCGCCCGGTTCGCGACCTGGTCGGCGCGACGGCGAGGATCGCCGCGGGGGAGTACGGCGCGAGGCTCCGAACGACCAGCCGGGACGAGATCCGGGACCTCGTCGAGGGGTTCAACGCGATGGCCGCCGCCCTGGCCGAGCAGCGCGCGGACCTCGTGCGGCGGCGCGACTACACGGAGGCGCTCCTCGGGCACGCGACGGCGGGCGTGATCTCGACGGACGCCTCGGGGAGGATCGTCACCCGCAACCCCGCGGCCGCCGCCCTGCTCGGCCCGCCGGGAGGCGAGGATCCCCGGATCGGGGAGCCGCTGATCGGGTGGATCCTCGCCGTCCCGGACCTCGCTCCCCTGGCGGAGGCGCTCTCGACCGAGGACCCGGCGGGGGGAGAGCCGTTCGAGGTCGACCTCGTGCGGTCGGGGAAGCCGGTGCGGCTCCGCGTCGTGCGCGTCCCGCTCCCGGACCCCGAGGGAGGAGACCCGGGCTCCCTGGTCCTCCTCGACGACGTCACGGACCTCATGCGCAGCAATCAGCTCGAGGCGTGGGCCGAGATGGCGCGCTCCATCGCCCACGAGATCAAGAACCCCCTGACGCCGATCCAGCTCTCGGTCGAGCACCTGAGGCGGCTCCTGTCGGAGAGGCTGCCGTCCCCCGCCCCCGAGCTCGACGCGTGCCTCGACACCGTGCTCAAGCAGGTGCGCGCCCTTCGGGAGATCGCGGCCGAGTTCTCGGCGTACGCCAAGCTCCCCACGCTCCGGCCGGAGCCGACCGACCCGGTCGCGTTCCTCCGGGAGATCGTGGACACCTACCGGGCCGGGAAGCCGCCGGGGATCGAGATCGAGGAGAGCTACTCGCCGGCCCCGGCGGTGGCGGTCGACCGTCGCGTCCTGTCCCGCGCGATCGTCAACCTCGTCGAGAACGCCCTCCAGGCGATGGCCGAGGGAGGGAGGCTGTCGTTCACCGCCGGACCGGACGGGTCCGGGGGCGCGATCCTCTCGGTGTCCGACACCGGGCCGGGGCTCGACGCCTCGAACCACCAGCGGCTGTTCGAGCCGTACTTCTCGACGAAGTCCTCGGGCACCGGCCTCGGGCTCGCGATCGTCCGCCGCGCGGTCGAGGCGCACCGCGGCTCCATCGAGGTGTCGAGCGAGGCGGGCCGTGGGACCGCGTTCCGGATCCGGCTTCCGGGCGCATCGGCCGAGCTATACTCCCGCCGATGAGCGACGGTCCCGGAAGCCGCCCCCGGCCGCGCGCGCGCCTCCCCTGGTACCGGGAGGGGCTGCGCTTCGCGTGCCTCGCCGAGTGCGGCGCCTGCTGCAGGAAGCACGGGGACTGCGACTACGTCTACCTCGAAGGGGACGACGCCGAGCGCCTGGCCGCCCTCCTGGGCCTGACGCGCGACGAGCTCCTCTCGCGGCACGGCGCGAAGGAGGACGGCCTCGACATCCTGCGGATGGACGGCCCGGACTGCCCCTTCCTTCGGGGCTCCGCCTGCGCCGTGTACGACGCGCGCCCGAGGCAGTGCCGGACCTTCCCCTTCTGGCGCGAGAACCTGCGCAACCGGTCCTCCTGGGAAAAGCTCCGGGAGTTCTGCCCGGGGATCGGCGCCGGAGACCTCCACCCCCTCGAGGCGATCCGATCCCGCCTCGCCAAGGAGCGGCCGTAGGATGCGGATCCTTCCGCCCTCGCCGCCCCGTCTCGCGGCGGCCCTCGCCCTCGCCGCGATCGCGGGCTGCGGAGGGCCCGCGCCGGAGCCGCCGGCCGCGCCCGCGAGGGGCGGCACCGCGATCCTGGGCACGATCTCCGACGTCGACGGCTGGAACGAGTACCTGTCCCGCCAGTCGTTCGCGAGCAACGTGCACCGCCGGATCTGGCTCCGGCTCGCCCAGGAGCTCGGGGACGGCCGGGACCACCCCCCCTCGTGGGACCCGCTCCTCGCGGAGTCCTGGGCCTTCTCCGAGGACGGAACCGTCCTGACGTTCCGCCTCCGCGAGGCCCTCTGGAGCGACGGCCGCCCGGTCGCCGCGTCGGACGTCGTCTTCACCTGGAGGGCGCAGACCTCGTCCGACGTCGCCTGGATCGGGGCCGGGAGCAAGGCGCGCGTCGTCTCGGTCGAGGCGGCGGACCCCCGCACCGTCGTGTTCCGCTTCGACGGGGCCTACCCGGACGCGTTCCCGGACGCGGTGGAGGGAGGGATCCTCCCCGAGCACGTCTTCGGCGCGGTCCCCTTCCCCGATTGGCGAAGCCACGACTGGTCGCTCGCGCGCGTCGGCTCCGGCCCCTTCCTCCTCGAGAGGCACGCGCCCGGGGAGGAGATCGCGCTCGCGCGCAATCCCAGGTACTTCCGCGAGGGAATGCCGCGCCTCGATCGCGTCGTGTTCCGCGTCGTCCCGGACGCATCGAGCCTGGTGACGCAGCTCCTCGCCGGCGGCCTGGACTACGTCGAGGGAGTGCCTCCCCGCGAGGCGGACCGCGTCCGCTCCGCCTCGGGGACCCGGCTCCTCGCCTTCGACTATCCGATGTACGACTACGTCGGGTGGAACGGGGCGAAGGCGCCGCTCGACGACCCCGCGGTGCGCCGGGCCCTGACGCTGGCGATCGACCGGAAGGCGATCGTCGACGACCTGCTGTACGGCTTCGGCCGCGTGTCCCGGGGCCCCGTCCTCTCGTTCGGGTGGGGCGCGGACGACGACCTCGATCCGTGGCCCTTCGACCCCGCCGAGGCGCGGCGGCTCCTGAAGGAGCAGGGATTCGCGCCGCGGCCGGGCGACGGCACGCTCGTCCGGGACGGGAAGCCGTTCGAGATCGAGATGGCGACGAACGCCGGGAACCGC
>CAZPWK010000070.1:0-11717 GCA_964590285.1 uncultured Acidobacteriota bacterium
GATTCGGATCTAAAATCTCTACGGTTCGTCGCGGAAGGGGTCCGTCGCAGGAGCAAGGGCCACCGGGGGAGCGCACGACATTCCCGGTGGCTCTTTTCGTGAGGGGGGCCCCCGAGCGGCGCGCCCGGGGCGCCGGAAGTTCCGCGCCCCGACGAGGGTGTCCTAGCAAGGAGGTTTCGATCGTGGCAAGAGGAAAGGTGAAGTGGTTCAACAACACGAAGGGCTACGGCTTCATCGCCCGTGAGGACGGTCCGGACGTGTTCGTCCACTACTCCGCCATTCGAGCAGAGGGTTACCGGACCCTCGATGAAGGCCAGGAAGTCGAGTTCGAGATCAAGGAGGGCCCGAAGGGCCCGCAGGCCGACAACGTCATGCCGGTGATGGCGTAGCAGCCCGAGGATCGGTCGGACGAGAGAGCCCCGGGGGAAAGGCCCCTCGGGGCTTTCTTTTTTGCGGCCGGCTCGGGACCGCTGCCGTCGCGCGCCGATCCTGGCTTCCAGGACCCTCTTGCCTCGGGCGCCGCCAAGAGGTATCTAAGGGCCTTCCGGCGGGCCGGCGGCGGACGAGGAGGAAGAGTGGTCGGGGCGGCGGAGCGGTCGCGGATCCGGTTCACCGGCGCCCCGAGAGAGGCCCGCGGCGCCGTGCTGGTCCTCGAGGGCGCGCGGCGAGCCGAGCTGCGGCGGGCCTGCGCGCTCGCCGGGGAGCTGGCGCGGCGATGCCTCCTGGTCGCGGTGGACGGCGGGCTGGGCACCTGCCGCGCCGAGGGGCTCTCGCCCGACGTCTTCGTGGGAGATCTGGACTCCGCCGACCGGGCCCCGCGAGGAGTTCCGTCCGTCGTCTTTCCCCGGGACAAGGATTTCTCCGATCTCGGCGGGGCCCTCCGCGAGGTCCGGTCGCGCGGGATCTCGGTGGTCGTCGTCGCGGGGCTTCTCGGCGGCCGTCTCGACCACGAGTGGGCCAACCTGCTCGAGATCGGCGCCCGGGCGCGGTGGTTCTCCGGATTCCTGATCCCCACCGGCCGGGGGATGGTCGTGGTGACGGCTCGCGGCTGCCGCGCGGTCACGGTCCGCGGGAGGCCCTTCTCCCTGTTCGCCCTGGGAGGGGGCGCGACGGTCACCCTCGCCGGCGCGAAGTGGGCCCTCGGACGGTCGCGGGTCCGGCCGGGCGCGCTCGGCCTGAGCAACGTGACCGGCTCGTCGCTTCGCCTTCGCGTGCATTCCGGCGCGGCGCTGCTCGTCTTCCCGTCGTGAGGATCCGCCGGCGGGCGGCCCCCGGTCAGCGCACGAGGTAGATCGCGTCCTGCGGGCGGGAGAGGAACGCGCACCCGGCTCCGGTCACGGCGACGATCTCCTCGCAGGTCGCGATCCCGTGCCCCTCGATCGGGAGCCTCGGCTCGAGCGTGTAGCACTGGCCCGTCTCGACCGGGAGATCCGGAAGGCTCCCGTAGCGCTCCCACCGGGGACAGAGCAGTCCCGCCCCGTCGTGGGCCGTCCGGCCGATCTGGTGGCCCAGGGCGTGCGGGTACTCCGGGTAGCCGCGCGACGTGATGTACGAGCGCGCGACGCCGTCGATCTCGCCCCCCTTCCGGCCGGGGCGGAGCTCCCGCGCGGCCTCGCGAATCGCCTGCACGATCGTGTCGAATCCCCGCTGGACCGCCTCCGGCGCCCGCGTCTCCCCCGGGCGGAGGAAGTACCAGGTCCTCTGCAGGTCGGAGCAGAATCCGTTCTCGCGCACCCCGAAGTCCACGTTCATCACGTGGCCTGGCTCGATCGCGCGATCGGTGGGGCCGGCGTGGGCGCCGGCGGAGTCCGGCCCCGTGAAGACGGCGGGACAGTGCTCCTCGTCCCAGGCCGGCTCGAGCCCGCCGACCCTCTCCATCTCCTCCCGGATCGCGGCGGCGACCTGCCTCTCGGTCATCCCGGCGCGGAGGCGCGCCGTCAGCCGATCGAAGATCCCGATCGTCGTCTCGCACGCCGCGGCGATGCGGGCCTGCTCGGTCGGGGACTTCCGTCCCCGGAGCGCCGCGACGACCGGCGCGGCCGAGTCGAGGCGCGACGCCCACGGGGTTCCCTCGAGGGAGCGCGCGAGCGTCAGGAACATCCCGTGGGTCAGCCCGTCCGCCATGACGTCGTCGACCGACCAGTTCACGGCGATCCGCCCCGGGTCGAGCCGGGCGAGGGCGCTTCGGAGGCTGTCGGTGATCCCGCCGACGTACGGGACGATCTCCGGGTAGTGGCCGTGCGCCTCGAGGTTCGCCTTGTCGAGGCTCCCGACGATCGCGATCCGGTCGGCCCGCGCCGTGAGCAGGAACGCCGACTGCCAGGTCACGTTGGTCCCTACGACGAGATCGAGACAGGGGTCGTGTACGGTGTGGCTCTCCCTCGCGAACAGGAGCCACAGGTCGAAGCCGGTCTCCCTCAGGATCGCGGGCACCTGCTCCAGCTTCTCGGCCACCAGCGGGTCACCGATCGGCATCTCGGCCTCCTTCGGGAGCGGGAGTTTCGGGGCTCCCCGTCCCTCAGCAGCAGCGGTTCCTCCCGCCGATCGCGGGAACCTCTCCGAAGGCGGGGCCGCCCGTGCCGCCTCCCGGCGGAGGTTCCGCCTCGGACTCGATCGGGATCCTCCCCCGGAGCGCAAGGACCCACTGTCGGGCGGCCGACAGCACGACCGCCGTCACCAGGACGAGGAAGAGCGCGGCCATCGCCGCGTCGATCCGCGCGTTCCACGCCTCGATCGTTCCCGGCCCGGCGACGGCGGCCTGCGCCAGAAAGCCGATCCGGGGGTCCGGATCGAAGATCTTCTGGAAGCCCGCCGTGAACGTGGTCGCGAGGACGAACGCGAGCGGCAGGATCGGGACCCAGGCCCATCGTCCCCGTCCGGTCCGGAAGAAGATCGTCGCCGCGATCGTCAGGGCCGTGGCCGCGAGGAGCTGGTTCGCGATCCCGAAAAGCGGCCACAGGATCCAGACGCCCCCGTGCGGGTCGAGGACCCCCGCGTACAGGAAGTAGCCCCAGGCGGCCGCGAACACGGCGCTCGTGACGACGGTCGCGCCCCACTCCGAGCCCGCGAGCCGGGGGGCGGCGCGCGCCAGCGCGTCCTGCAGCAGGTAGCGTCCGACCCGGGTCCCGGCGTCGAGCGTCGTCAGGATGAAGAGGGCCTCGAACATGATCGCGAAGTGGTACCAGAGCCCCGCGAACCGCTCGCCCCCGAGGAACCTCCGGAAGATCTCCGCCATTCCGACGGCCAGGCAGGGCGCGCCGCCGACGCGACCCTGGACGGACCTCTCCCCGACGCGCTCGGCGAGATCCCGCATCTCGTCCGAGGTCACGGGGAACCCCTGCTCCTGGATCCACTCGACGCTGTGCCTGGAGTTGATCGCGAAGTACTGGCCGGGCGGGAGCGACGCCGCGGCGACGAGCGCCAGGATCGCGACGACGGCCTCGAGGAGCATCGCGCCGTAGCCGATCATCCGCGCGTCCGTCTCGCGCGAGAGGAGCTTCGGCGTCGTGCCGCTGGCGATCAGCGCGTGGAAGCCGGAGATCGCTCCGCACGCGATCGTGATGAAGCAGAAGGGGAAGACCTTCCCCCCGAAGACCGGTCCCGAGCCGTCGACGAAGGGCGTCAGCGCGGGCATGTGGAGGTCGGGACGTACCGCGAGGATCCCGGCCGCCAGGAGGCCCACGGTGCCGAGCTTCACGAAGGTCGAGAGGTAGTCTCTCGGCGCCAGCAGGAGCCAGACGGGCAGGATCGAGGCGGCCAGGCCGTAGAGGATGACCGCCCAGGCGAGCGGCTCCTTCCCGAGCGTGAAGAGCGGCCCCAGGTCCGCGTGCTGCGAGACGGCCCGCCCGCCCACCAGCGCCAGGAGAAGCAGCGCGAGGCCGATGCCGGTGGCGATCGCCACCTGCCGCCCGCCGCCCCCGCGCATGACGACCCCCATCAGGATCGCGATCGGGATCGTCGCCCCGACCGTGAAGACCCCCCAGGGGCTCTCCGCCAGCGCGTTGACCACGACCAGCCCGAGCACCGCGATCAGGATCACCATGATGAGGAGGATGCCCAGGGTGCCGGCGACCGCTCCCCAGCGCCCGAGGTAGTCGTGCGCCATCTTCGCGAGGGACCTGCCGTCGCGCCTCAGGCTCGCCGCCAGGATCACGAAGTCCTGGACCGCGCCCGCGAGGACCACCCCCGCGAGGATCCAGATCGTGCCCGGGAGGTATCCGAACTGCGCCGCGAGCGTGGGGCCCACGAGGGGGCCCGGGCCCGCGATCGCCGCGAAGTGGTGGCCGAAGACGACCCACCGGTTCGTCGGAACGAAGTCCCGACCGTCGTTCCGGCGCACGGCCGGCGTGACGCGCGCGTCGTCGAGCGCGAGGATCCGGACGGCGATGAACCGGGAGTAGAACCGGTAGGCGATCGCGAAGGTGCAGAATGCGGCCAGCACGATCCAGGCCGCCGAGATCGATTCCCCCCGGACGAGGGCGACCACGGAGATGGAGATCGCCCCGAGCAGGGAGAGGGCGGCCCACCCGACGATCCTCGCCACGCGCATGGGACCGCGATTCTGAACCGGAACCGTCCCTCGAGTCCACCGGTTGCCCGCGGCCCGCGCGGAACCTAAGTTTCCGCCACGGCGGGAGGGAATCGTCATGACGACCACGGGGGGAGCCCACGGGCACGGAGGCGGGCGGCGGCCGCGCGCGGCGGGCAACGGATCGTTCATCGTCGACGAGAGCGGGACCGTCCTCGGCTTCGACGAGGGCATGGAGGCGCTGACCGGCTGGCCGGCGGTCGAGGTCGTCGGCCGCACCCGCCCGCCGGTGCTCGGCGGAGCGGGGGAGGACGACCGGGTGGCGGCTCTCGTCGCGGCGCCGCCGCGAAGGGAGGACGACGTCCAGGAAGAAGCCCCGTCGCGGCTCGAGATGCGTCTCGGCTGCCGCGACGGCCGCTCGGTGGACGTCGAGGTCCAGGTCGCCCGGCTTCCCGGATCGGGCCGCCGGATGACGGTGACCGTGCTCCGCGTGCTGACGCTTTCGGGCGCCCCCGGGGCGGCGGTCGTCGTCGGGCGGCGGGACGCGATGACGGGGCTCCTCGATCGCGCGTCGTTCGAGACGCTCCTGGACGAGGCGGTGGAGGAGGCAGCGCGGGCCGCGAGGCCGCTCGCGCTCGTGCTCGCGGACGTCGACCACCTGCGCCGGGTCAACGACCGCTTCGGGCGTCCCGCCGGCGACGAGGTGATGCTGAAGCTCGCCGGGATCCTCCGGGCGAGCGTCGACGACGAGCGGCGGCTCTCGCGCCTCGGCGAGGACGACTTCGCGATCCTCCTCCCCGACGCCGGGCGGGGGGAGGCCCGACAGTTCGCCGCGAGGCTGCGCTCCACGGTGGAGCGCTTCCGGTTCCTCGGGGCCCGCCGCGCGGAGTCCTCGGTGCGGGTGACGCTGAGCCTCGGAGCCGCTTCGTTCCCCGCGGACGCCGAGGACGGCCTCGACCTGATCGCCCGCGCCCGCGAGGCGCTCGACGAGGCCCGCGATCTCGGGCGGAACCGGGTCTGGTGCTACCTCCGTCGGCCGCGGGTCCCGCTGCGCGCCCCGGTGTACTTCGACGGCCCCAAGCCGCTCCTGGTCGGCTTCACGAGGGACCTGTCGCCGAGCGGGGTCTTCGTCGAGACTCCGGTTCCGATCGAGATCGGGATGCGGTGCGCGCTGTCGTTCCCCCTCCCGACCGCCGACGGCAACGTCCACGTCATCGGCAGGGTCGTGCGGACGGTTCCCCCCTCCGCCCCGCAGGGGCTCGGCGACCTGCGCCCCCCCGGGATGGGGGTGGAGTTCGAGCGGTTCGGCCCGGAGGACCGTCACGCCATCGACGGGTTCCTGCACCAGAACGAGGCGGCGACGCTCCGCCCGGAGGCGGGCACCCTGAGCTTCTGAGGCCGCGCTTCAGCGCAGGTCGGCGGATCCGCTCTCCGAAAGACCCGCTCCGGGTGCGTTCCCGGCTTCCGCCAGGGGCCCGCCGCCGTAGCGGGCGAAGAGAGCCCCCCACTCGGTCTCGCGGGACCATCGCTCGAACACCCTTCGCTCCCGGAGCGGCCAGCGGTAGCAGTCGTGGTAGATCTCCGAGCCGAGGATGAACAGGTGCACGAGCGGGGTCCGGAAGAAGAGCTTCTGGAACCGGCGAAGGGGCGAGAACCACAGCAGGTCGCCGACCCGGCTCGCGCCGTTGTCGCCGACGCGGAACCCCCACGACTCGCCCGACACGTCGTCGCCCGCGATCTCGATGTCCCGGGGGTCCGCGACCCCGAGGCCGTCCTCGTGCGCGAGCCGCAGGTACTCGATCCCCATCGGGTCGAAGCCCATCAGCTTCGCGGCGACGGCGTCGATCGCGACCTGGTCCGCCCCCGCGAGCATCAGGCTCTTCACGACCGGGATCATCGTCCTCGGGCCCGGGCCGTTCCCGGCCGTCGTGCCGTCCATCACCGCGAAGATCCCCGGGTGGATCTCGCGCTGGATCGCGAGGAGGTCGACGAGGGTCTCGTGGATCCACGAGTGGGTGTAGTGGCGGTGGTCGTGGAGGAGGCCGCCGAAGGCGTTCTTCATCGCCCCGGTCGTCGTCGTGTAGATGTGGCACTTGACCGTGGGCAGGTGGACGACGTTCTTGCCCTCGAAGTAGTCGGGGATCCGGATCCCCTCCGGGAACACGCGGTCGAGCACGCGGAGGCGCGACTTCGGGCGGTACTCGATCCACCGCATGTCCCGTTCGCGGAAGTTGTACCGGACCGGGACGCGGTACCGCTCGAGCACCGGGACGTAGCGGTTGAGGTCCTCGCCCTTGAACGCGTTCGTGACCACCGTCTGGTTCTGGACGCACGCGAGATCGGCGAACCCCGAGGAGCGGAGCGCCCGGATCGTTCCCTCGAGCTGCCACGGGGTCGTGTTCGCCCCCGGAAAGGGGAAGTGCCACGAGATGTTGTCCTTCAGGATCGTCGTGCGGTCCGGGGCGAGCGCCTCCCGGAGCCCCCCGAGCGCGCACAGCCGCTCGATCGAGTCCAGAATGCCTTCCGGCCTCACCCGGAGGGCCGCGACCCGGCTCCTCATCGTGCCACCCCGCCGAAAACGCTCCCGTCCCGCGGACGCGGCCCCCGGCAGCGACCCGGGGCGCCCCCCTTCCGCACGGGCTGCCCTTCGATCCGGCCGCAACGTACGCCGCCCCCGCGGAGCCGTCAACCGCCGCGCCCGGGCCGCGGGCCTCCGCGGGGACCCGGATCCCGCTCAGCGCGGGACGCCGGGCCTCGCGGCGGGGAGCGCCGCGACCGCATCGAGCGCCTCGAGGGCGGTCAGGATCGAGTCCCACTGGGCTCGGGCGAGATCGGCGTTCGCCGCCTCGCCGTCCTCTTCCAGGGCCCGTCCCTCGAAGTGTCGCTCGCAGGCCGTGAGGCATGCGAGGAGCCTCGCGAGCCAGGTCTCGCCCTCGAGGTCCGGGGCGTGGCCCCCGCGAAGCGCCTCGACGAGGGCGTCCAGCTCCCGCTCGAGAGGGCGGATCCGCTCCTGCCGCAGCTGGAGCCAGGCCTTTCGCCGGAGCGGATCGGCGGGCGCGGGGCCCGCGAGGAGCGGATCCGTCGACGTCCGGAGCCCCTCGACCTCGTCGCCGATGGCCGCCAGCCGCTGGAGGTAGCGGCCGGACGATTCGGAGAGGGGAGAGGCGCCCGCCGCGGCTGCGTCCCGCCACTCCGCGAGGCGGCGCAGGAGCTCCTGCCGGTACGCGCAGGCGTCGAACGCGAAGTCGCCGCGGTCGTCGAGCACCCGCTTGCGGAACCGCTCCGTCGACTCGTGGATTCGCGTCACCTCCTCCGACGCCCCGGCCGGCGGGGCCGCCGGCAGGGTCCAAGGATCGGGGACCGGAGGCGGGGGGGGCGGGGGCTCCGCGGCCCTCTCCCGCTCGGCGGCGACCTCGGGGGCGTCCGGGATCTCGACGGTCACGGTGCCCTCGGCCGTCCCGCGGCCCGCGGGGGCCCGGATCCCGAGCCGGAAGGAGCCGCCGCCGGCGAGGACCTCCGCGGTGACCTCGGCCAGGAGGCGCTGCGGCGACGGACCGGAGCGCCGCTCCCGCACGGACGACCCCTCCGGGCCCTCGAGCCGGAACGAGAGGATTCGCGGACCGGCCCACTCCGCCGTGACGAGGAGCACGCCGGGGTGCTCGGCGCGGAGCTCGACCTCGAACGCCGAATCCTCGCCCTCCGGCACCTCGATCCGGTAGCTGTGGACGACGGCCCCGGCTTCCCCCGGGGCGGCCGCCGCGAGCGCGGCGAGCGCGATCCCGAGCAGCGAGCGTCGACGCATGAAGCGCCCTCCGCGCCGGCGCCGCGCCGGCTGTCGAGGCGCGAATATAATGCCCGCCGTCCGCGGCGGCCAAAGCGGCCTCGCGCCCCGGCGGGATCGTCCATGGAAGGCAAGGGAACCCCCGATCTCCGGAGGGCGCCCGGGAGGGGGGCCGACCGGCGTCGCCGCCTCGTCCGCCGGCGCGGCCTCCTCGATCGGATCGTGCGCCGCGGGGGAGCCCCGGTCGTCTACGGAAACCGCGTGGAGGTCTTCGAAAAGGGGCGCGCGGCGTACGAGGCGATGCTCGACGCGATCGAGGCCGCCGCCGCCGGGATCGCGGTGGAGATGTACACCTGGGCCGACGATCGCGTCGGCCGCCGTTTCGCCGAAAGGCTACGCCGCCAGGCGCTGCGCGGGATCCCGGTCCGCATCCTGGTCGACGCGTTCGGCAGCCTCGGCAGCGAGGACCTGATGGCCTCGCTCGAGCAGGCGGGCGCGCAGGTGCGATGGTTCCACCCGCTCGCTCCCTGGGCGCCGTCCTGGTATCCGAACCGTCGCGATCATCGCAAGCTCGTGCTGGTGGACGGCGCCACCGGGTTCGTCGGCGGGACGAACCTCGCCGAGGAGTACACGGAGGAGTTCCGGGGCGAGAGAGCCTGGCGCGATCTCACGCTCCGGATCGAAGGGCCGGCGGCCCGGGAGATGGTCCGGCTCTTCCTCGGCACCTGGATCCGGTCGGGCGGCCGGCCGGAGGACGCCGCCGGTCTCTTTGCGGTCCCGCAGGACGCGGGGGGCGCGGGGGTGCAGGTCGTCGGGGGCACCGGGGTTCTCGGCCGGCGGGGCCTCAGGCGTTCGTATCTCGGGATGATCGGCATGGCCCGGCGCCGGATCTTCCTCGCCAACGCGTACTTCGCCCCCGAGGGCCCTCTGCGCCGCGCCCTCGCGCGGGCCGCGAGCCGCGGCGTGCGGGTCGAGCTCCTTCTGCCCGGCGATTCGGACGTGCCGATGGTGCGGTGGGCGGGCCGGGCGTGCTACGGGAGGCTCCTGGACGAGGGGGTCCGGATCCGGGAGGCCCGCGGGACGTTCCTCCACGCGAAGGTCGCCGTGTTCGACGACGAGGTCCTCCTGGCGGGGTCCGCGAACCTCGACCACCGCTCGTTCCGCCACAACCTCGAGATCGCCGTGAACGTCTTCGAGGCCGCGGCGGCCCAGACCGCGCTCGCGACGTTCGAGCGGGAGTTCGAGGCGGCGCGCGAGGTGACCCTCGAGGAGTGGCGGCGCCGCCCCCGCTCGGAGCGGCTCCGGGAGCGGCTCGCGCGGCTCGTGCGCTACTGGCTGTGAGCGGGGAGGGAGGCCGGACGGAGCGAGGCCCGGAGGATCGCGTCCCGGATCGCGGGAAGGGCCTCGCGCGTCGCGGCCATCCCCGCGGCCATCAGCTCCTTCCTCTTCGAGAAGTCGAAGGGGCTCGTGTCGCCCACCTTCGGCGAGATGACGACGTCGGCCTCGGCCGCCTTGTAGCGTCCGAGCTCGCGCTTCAGGATCGCGAGACTCCGCAGCGAGATCGAGGCGAAGTTCCCCGGCTCCTCTCCCGGGATCTCCTTTCCGATGTCCACCGCGATGACCACGTCCGCCCCGCGCTCGCGCGCCGGCCGCACCGGGATCGGGTCCACGGTGCCTCCGTCCACGAGCGTGCGCCCGCCGAGGTCGACCGGCCGGAACACTCCGGGGATGGCGCTCGACGCGTGCACCGCCGGGGCCACCGGCCCCCGGTCCAGGACGACCTCCTCGCCGGTGACCAGGTCGGTCGCCACGGCGACGAAGGGGATCGCGAGCTCCTCGATCGTCCGGGCGCGGACGTGCCGGCCGATGAAGGCCCGGAGCGCCTTCCCGGTCACCGGCCCGCGGGCGGAGCCGAGCAGCGACCAGTCGAAGAGATCCTCCTTGCTCGCGGACCACGCGACGGACTCCAGCTCGAACGAGTCCCGCGTGTCCGCGTAGATCGCGCCGATGAAGCTCCCCGCGCTCGTGCCGACCAGGAGGTCGATCGGGATCCGCTCCTGCTCGAGGACCCGCAGGACCCCCACGTGCGCGAAGCCGCGGGCCCCGCCTCCGCCCAGGACGAGCGCGACCTTCACCGGCCGCGTCCGGGCGGGCGGGACGGGCGGCTCGGCGGGAGCGCGCCGCGCCGGACACCCGGGCGCGGACAGCGCGAGAACGAGCGCGAGAGCGCCCCCGAGGAGGAGAGGATCCCGTCGTCGTCGCACCGTGCCTCGTCGCCGCCCGCCGCGCCGATCGTGGAGGCGCCTGGGGCCGGTCCTTTACAATAGCCCGCTCACGGCGCGGTGTCACCGGACCCGCGCGGGGAGCGTGTCCGCATGATCCACCTCGACCGCGTTCGACGGCAGTTCGGGGCCCGGGTCCTCTTCGAGGGGCTCTCCTGGATGATCCCGCGGGGGGCCCGCCTCGGTCTCGTGGGGCCGAACGGCGCGGGCAAGACGACCCTCCTCCGGATCCTGGCGGGTTTCGACGCGCCGGACGCCGGCGAGGTGCGCCGGCCGGGCGGCCTCCTGGTCGGTTACCTGCCCCAGGAGGTCGAGACCGTCGAGGGCGGGAGCGTCCTCTCCGTCGTCCTGGACGGCTTTCCCGAGGTGCGGCGCCTCGAGGACGAGATCGAGTCGTGCGAGCGGCGCATGGCCGGGACGTCGCCGGGGGACCCGGATCTCGACCGGATCTCGGCCGCGTACGGCGACCTCCGCCACCGGTACGAGGCCCTGGGGGGGGACCGTCTCGAGGCCCGGGCGCGGGCGATCCTGTCCGGCCTCGGCGTCGAGGGCGGCCGCTTCCACGAGCCGCTCGCGCGCCTCTCCGGAGGATGGCGCATGCGCGTCGTCCTCGCGCGGTTGCTCCTCCGAGCGCCCGATCTCCTCCTCCTCGACGAGCCGACGAACCATCTCGACCTCGAGGCGATCGCCTGGCTCGAGGAGTTCCTCGAGTCGTTCGCGGGCGCCTTCGTCGTCGTCTCCCACGACCGCTACTTCCTCAACCGAATGGTCCGCGGGATCGTGGAGCTCGACCGGGGCAGGCTGTCCGACTTCCCCGGAGGCTACGACGACTACCTCGCCGAGCGCGAGGCGAGGGAGGCGGCGCGAGAGGAGGAGGCGAGGGCGCAGGCGCGCGAGATCGCCCGCGTCGAGCGCTTCGTCGAGCGCTTCCGCTACAAGGCGACGAAGGCCCGGCAGGTCCAGTCGCGCCTCCGGGCGCTCGAGAAGATCGAGAGGATCGAGGCCCCGAGCCGGGCGAGGCGCGTGCGGTTCGGTTTCCCGCCGGCCCCGCGGTCGGGCGACGTGGTCGTCCGGGCCGAGGGGCTCCGGAAGGCCTTCGGGAGCACGATCGTCTACCGGGGCGCGG
>CAZPWK010000071.1:0-11713 GCA_964590285.1 uncultured Acidobacteriota bacterium
CGCGGTTCCTGGCCGGCGAGGGACGCCATCCCGAGGACGCAGACGGCGACCGGGAGCAGCGAGCAGACAACGCGCAGCGACCGCTTCATGGTGGCGCCTCCCCGGCCTCGATGCCGGCTACCGGACGGGGACGGGGCCCCCGGAAGGGGAGCCCCGTCCGATCCCGCTTCTTCTTGCCGAGCCCTCTCGTCCCCGAAACGGTTACCTCGGGATTGGGCACCAGAGAGGGCAGCCGTTCGGGTTGTAGGCGGGGCTGATCACGCTGCAACGGCACTTCCCGTCGAACCAGACTCCGAGGGCCAGGACGTGCTCGCCCCGGACCGTCATCACCGGATACGTGCAGCAGGCGTAGTCCTGCTTCGCTTGGGCGTCCTGATGGACGAGGGCCAGGACCCCGAGGACGCAGACGGCGAGAAGAAACGTCGACCCGACGATCCGCAACGACGACTTCATGAGATGCGCTCCTTTCGATCTTCTTCGGCTCGTGCCGAAGGATTCGCTAGTCCGTGGGTGACCCCATGGGTATACGGGGAAAAGCCCATTTTTCAAGGCCAAAGCGGAGGGGAAAGCCTCAGGCCTCCTCGGTCCCCGCCGTCAAGGGATCGACACGCAGATCGCCTCGGCGCCGGTTCCCGCGACCTCAGAGCTCGAGCCCGCAATAGAGAACGCATCCGTTCGGGTTGTCGTTGCCGCTGGTGATGACGCAGTGGCACTTCCCGTCGAACCAGACGCCCAGGGCCAGGATCGGATGCCCGGCTTGGTCGTAGTCCACCGGGAAATGACAGCAGGCGTAGTCCCTTCGCGCGGCCTGGGCGTCCTGATGGAACATGGCCACGGTCCCGAGGGCCAGGACGACGGCAAGGGAGATCGACCCGAGGATTCTCAGCGACATCTTCATGGCGGCGGCTCCTCGACCGGAATGCCGGCGATCGGGATCGTGACGGGGCCCCGGGAAGGGGCCCCGCTCCATCGCGAAACGATCACAGGGGCCACGGGCAGTAGAGCGGGCAGTTGTTCGGGTTGTCCTCGAGGTAAAAGACGGCGCAACGGCACTTCCCGTCGAACCAGACGCCCTTGGCCATCCGGACGCCCCCCGCGTCTCTCACGACGTACTGGCAGCAGGAGTACAGGGGCCGCGCGGCCTGCGCGTCCTGATGGACCAGGGTCAGGATCCCGAGGACGCAGACGGCGACGAGCAGCGTGGACCCGACGATTCTCAGCGACAGCTTCTTGAACGCTCCTTTCGGTGACCCCCGCCCGATGACGAGGGATTTTGAGGTTCTCTCGAATTTCGCGATTCCTGCCGCTCGGCGGGCCGAAAGAACCGCGAAGCGGCCGAAACCGCGCGCAATCTGGAGGGGTATACGGGGCGGGAGCAAGAATTCAAGAGGCCGCCGCAAGGAAACGCGGAGCCGGCTCAGTCTCGATTCGTGGGGGCGGCGGCGGGGACGCCGAGGGCGACGGCGCCCTCGGGGACGTCGCGCACGACGGCCGCGCCCGCGCCGACCGTCGCCCAGGCTCCGACCGACGCTCCCGGCTTGACGCAGCATCCGATCCCGAGCAGCACGCCCTCGCCGATCGTGGCGCCGCCCGAGAGGTGGACGCCCGGCGCCACGTGCGCGAAGTCGCCGATCGCGCAGTCGTGGTCGATCGTCGCCCCGGTGTTGACGATGACGTGCGCGCCGAGGTGCGCGTCCGGCTGGATCACCGCGCCCGCGAAGACGACGGCCCCGGGCCCGAGCGAAACCGACGGCTCGACGTGGGCGGTGGGATGAACGACGGCGCACCACGTCGCGCCGCGGAAGCGCTCGGCGACCGCGCGCCGCGCCGCGTTGTCGCCGATCGCGATCACGGCCGGCAGGCCCGAGGAAGGCAGATGGTCCGCGGGCGATCCGAGGACCGGAGCCCCGAGGAGCACGCTTCCCTTCTTCCCGGTGTCGTCGTCGAGGACCCCCGCGATCTCCCATCCCGCCGCCCTGAGCGTCGCGACGACCACCTTCGCGTGCCCGCCCGCGCCGACGACCAGCACCTTCCGGCCCGCCTGTCGGGTCATGCGTCCTCCTTCTTCGTTCCGGAAAACGGCGGCATCGTCGCGTGCCCGTCGGCCGAGATCCCCCTGCGACCGAGGACCTGGACGACCGTGCGCGCGAGGATCGTCACGTCGAGCCGGAAGCTCCGGTGGTCCACGTACCAGACGTCGAGCGCGAACTTCTCCTCCCACGTCAGCGCGTTCCGCCCGTTCACCTGCGCCCACCCGGTGATCCCCGGCCGGACCTCGTGCCTACGCGCCTGCTCCGGAGTGTACAGCGGCAGGTACTCCATCAGGAGAGGCCGCGGCCCGACGAGGCTCATGTCGCCCCGCAGGACGTTCCAGAGCTCGGGCAGCTCGTCGAGGCTCGTGGATCGGAGGAACCGGCCGAGGCGGGTGAGGCGGGAGGAGTCGGGGAGCGGGTTGCCCGACGCGTCGCGATCGTCGGTCATGGTGCGGAACTTGTAGAGGCGGAACGGACGGGCACGCAGGCCGGGGCGCACGCTCGCGAAAAGAACCGGCGGGCCGAGGAACACGAGCGTGGCGATCGCCGTGCCGAGCAGGACCGGCGACAGGAGCAGCAAGGCCGCACCGCCGACGAGGACGTCGAACGTTCGCCGGATCACGACGAGCCCCGGGCGAACAGGATGCGCCGATAGAACTCCGCGAGTTCGCCGACGATGCGCTCGCTCGAAAACGACCTCAGTGCCCTCTCCCGGGCGGCGGTGCCCATCGCGCGGCGGCGCGCGGGATCCCGGAGCAGCGCGGCGATCGCATCGGCGAGCGCCGCGGGGTCGCGGGGGGGCACCAGAAGGCCGGTCCCTTCGTCCTCGACGGCGTCCGTCAGCCCGTAGATGCGAGTGGCGACTCCGGGGACGCCGGCGGCTGCGGCCTCCAGGACCGAGATGCCGAACCCCTCCCTGTGGCTTGGAACGCAGAAGACGTCGGCCGCCGCCATGAAACGCTCGGGCTCCCGAGTGGGCCCCGGGAAGTGCAGACGCCGCCCCAACGTCGAGGCGACGCCGCGAACGTGAGCTTCCATGCCGCCCTCGTCGGGGCCGACGAGGAGCCAGTGCGTGGAGGGGAATTCCCGGTCGAGGCGCAGCATGGCCTGCGCCAACTCCCGCAGGCCCTTGTCGGCGTTCAATCGGCCGACGAACAAGACGACATCGGCGTCGTCCGGGATCTCGCGCTCGGCGCGGAGCGCTCGGCGCGCTTCGGCGTCCGGCCGGAAGCGTCGCCCGTCGACGCCGCAGATCGAGCCGTCTCCGAGGACGCCGATGCGGCGCGCGGGGCAGATGCCTTCGGAAACCAGGAAATCGCGTTGCGACCTGCTGTCCGCGAGCAGATGCGTCGCCAGCCCGGCGAGCAGGCGGTCCGCGCACTTGAGCGCCGTCCGCGCCGGGCCGCGTCGGGTCGCCCATACCTGGCCCGTGAACCAGTGAATCCGGACGGGCACGCGAGCGAGGAATCCGGCGGATACGGACAGCAGGCCGGCCTTCGGCGTGATCGAGTGCACGATGTCGAAGCGATGCCGCCGGAACGTCCGGATCAGAGCCAGCAGCCCCGCGACGTCGCGTCCGACGGAGATCTCGCGCGGGATCGAAACCTGGATTCGGGTCGCCCGCGGGGAGACTCCGTTCTCGTCGCCCGAGAAGTCGGAAACGACGAAGACCTCGAAATCGTCCGCCAGCCGCTCGATGTGCGCGTTCAGAAACGCCGTGACCGTCATCGGCACGGCCGTGACGAAGCAGAGGCGGGCGCGCGTCATCTCGCCCCATTCTCCGCGATCGGTCGTGAGGTCGGCAACCCTCACTCAGCCCCGGCCGACTCCGCGGGCGTCGCGCCACTCGACGGTCCTGTCGCGAAGGTACTCGTGGAAGACGCGCCGCCGCGCCCTGAGTACCTCGACCCCGAATTCCCTCGCCTTGTCCAGGTTCCGCGCGGACATCGCGGCCAGGCGCGCCGGATCCCCCGAGACCTCGCGGATCTTCCGCGCGAGCTCCAGAACTCTTCCCGGAGGGACCATGTCTTCCGGAAGAAGCAATTCCGGGATCCCTCCGACCGTCGAGCCCAGGCAGGGTAGGCCCCGAGCCATCGCCTCGATCATCG
Source organism: uncultured Acidobacteriota bacterium (assembly GCA_964590285.1). Lineage (GTDB taxonomy): Bacteria > Acidobacteriota > Polarisedimenticolia > Polarisedimenticolales > JAIQFR01 > CALMJU01. Next base: position 4,142 of record CAZPWK010000071.1, read on the forward strand.
CCCGGGGCAAGCCTTCCTGTCTGGACGGCAACACGAAGAGGTCTGCCAGGTCCAGGGCTTTTCGGATCGGCTCACCCGGCAGCATCTGCCCCAGGAAACGCACGCGATCGCCGATGCCACGCCGGGAAGCTCGACTCTCCAGCTCGCCACGATACTGTCCGTCCCCGATGAAGGTGAGGCGGGCACGGAACCCGGGGTCGCGACATGCCGCGACCGCGTCGATCAGCACGTCGGGCGCCTTGTACAGTTGGTCAAGGGTTCCGACGGTGACGATGTTGGGTTGGGTCAGCGGAACGCCGCCAATGCGAGGTCCAGTTGCGAACGCTTCGGGTTGCAAATCCACGTCCGAGCCGTGCGTTGCGTACGCGGCTGGACCGGGCGGGTACCGTCGCTGCAGCGTGTACTCGGTGACGAACCGGCACGCCGAAGCTTCGAGACACTGGTGTCGGAGATTGCGCGCGAACCTCCAGCGAAACCAGAACCGTAGCGGGCTCTTCACCGAACCCGCAGAGAACACATCCATGGGGTCGCCCACGACGATAACGCCGAACGGACGACCGGACCCGAGGATCCGGTTTGCGACGACGGACCCGATGGCCGAGGGTACGCGGAGAAGGATGGCGTGGTCTTCGAGGAGCGCGGCACGAACGGAAGCGCGAATCGCCGGATAGCGCCTCGCGAACTGCCATGGACCTCGATAATGGGGGAAATCGTGGAACCACACGCCGGGACCATCCGCGCGCCGCGAATGCACGGACGGCTCGCCGACCTGTCGGACGCGAGCAACGACACGGACCTCATCGAACACTTCTCGGTATCGGGCAAAGAAAGCGTACGCAAATGGCCCCGCGCTCCAGACGGAGCCGTCCGGTGCGCGGTCGAATCGATTCTCGGAGGTCAGAAGAACGTTCATACGCAAGGGTCACCGTGCATCATGCAGCGGGAACTCTTTCTGGAGCTTGTGAAAAGCAGTGTGGCAGGCAGAAGACCCTCTTTGCCAACGCAACACCCGACATTGTAGGAGTCCCCAACGAGAATGACGAGGCATCGATTGACGAGAAAGGAAATCATAAGCCACATCGTATGTCGACGGGGTCCCAAACTTGCATGTAGACTCGGGTCTTCGCTGCGACCCATCAAGCATCTGCGGTCGAGGCGAGTCTTCAGCATGAGAACAACGTGCACGCGTCGCTCGCGGGAAGGCGAGATCGCGGGGAGAAGCGCGCGCTCCTAGGCCGGTGACTCTTGCCGCTTCGCAGGCGCATCGGTCCACGGTTGCCCCGTCCGGCGTCCCGATGCGATCGTCGTCGAGAGCGCCAGGATGAGACCGGGGATCATCCCGTTCTTCACCACGAAGAAGAGTGCGTTGTCAGAATCCAAGACGAGCAGGACCAGGCAGAGATTCACCAGAAACGGGTACAGGAGCAGCCGCGGGTCGCCGTACGCCCACCGATCGAGCAGCCCGCTGAGGATGCCGACGACGAGCCCGAGAAGAGCGAGGGCGAACGGGACGGCGAGAGGACCGAAGTTCAGCATCGCCTCCCCGGTGATCCCGTAGACGCGAGTCGAGTACAGACCGAGGACCTCGGATCCTCGGAACGAACCTCGACCCCGTTGGATCTCGGTCCCTTCGAGAACCTTCGTGGGCGGTCTGTCGGGCCAGACGCTTCTCGGGATCAGTTGCGCCAGGGCTCCCACATAGGTTCTCCCCAAGGCGTAATCGTAGTCGCGGTCGGGGCCCCACAACGCGTACAACAGGAAGGCGTGCACGTCCGCCCTGCCGAGATCGCCGAGCAGCATGTCCTTCACTCCGCGCTGCATGCGGTCCTCGAAGACGACCCGCGCATCGGGATCTCTGAGGTCGGCCAGGCCTTCCATGCCGCCACTCTTGTAGAACGCGTAGGAGTACAGGAAGGCAGCGAGCAGCAGTATGCCGACCATCGCCAAGGAGCGCGGAATCCGACGGATCCAGAGATGCACGACCCCGACGGCCCAGAACAGTCGCCAGACCGTGTTGCTTCTGCTGCCCCGTAGCCCCCCGAAGAGAAGGAGCAGGACGAAGACCGCGAGGAGGACGAGCAGCAGCGTCGCCCAGGAAGGAGACAGCTTCTTCCACCGCACGACGGCGGCGTACCCGAGAAACAGGAGGATCGGAAGGCCTTCCGACAGCGTGAACAGCAGGCCCATCCCGCGGAACGCCATGTCTCTTGCCTCGAAGGCGAGGATGTATCCCAGGATCCCGCCGAAGCGGTCGTAGACGACGAACTGGGCGACGCCGCTGGCGACGGCCGCGACCCCGACGAGAGCGAGGAACCATCCCACGTGAAGGCTTCGCCGCTCGTCCGATTTCCGTCTCCGGATCCCGTCTCGGGCGCGCTCGGTCACCCATCGGTAGACCAGCAGGCCGAGGACGTTGAGAATCGCCATTCCGCCGAGCCACTCTCTCCACGGAACGTTCTCGTTGATCTCCCTCATCCAGGAGTCCAGCGCGACGTGGAGCAGGGGAGCGATGAAGAAGGCGTAGTACCCGACGACACCGATGACCCCGCGGGGATCGAAGATGTCGTATCTCCCCCGGCACCAGTGGAGCGCGTCGACTCCGATCACGGTCCCGCACAGCAGGACCGGGACGGCGAACCAGTGGATGCAGGCGGGAGCGACGAGACACATCGCCGCCAGGATCGCCGCGCTGAGGGCCGCCGAGATCGCCGTGCCGCCGCGCGCGAGATCCGAAGCGGGCCTGAATCGGCCGGCGCAGACGCCGTCCGCTCCCGGAGAGAGAGTCGGGTCCCTCTTCGCGCGGTCGTCCCCGTTCAACTCGCGACTCCGAGAGCGGGAGGCAGAGTAAGAGTCATCGGTTCCACGAAGAGCGGCCTTCGTCGGGCGGCTCGGGCTCTCGGCCGCGTTCGCCGGGCATCCGGGACAGGGCACGCATCCCGACGGAGAGCCCGCCCAGGAATCCGATTCCGTGGGATGCGATCACGGCGTATGCGGCTCCTCGGAGCCCGAGACTCGGCACCAAGAGAGCCGACAATCCGACGCTGGCGGAGAAGGCGGCGACATAGATCGGCATTTGAATCCGCAGCTCCCGCACGGAGGTCATCGTGTACCAGCAGATGGACTGGAGATGGGCGAGGCCGCCGGCGACGGCCAGGAGCACGAACACGTCCTTCCTCGCCGCGTACTCCGGGCCGTAGAACCAGGACAGGATGGGGCGCCCGAGGAAGCCGGCGACGGCGACGCCGAGGATCCCCAACGCCGCCGCGAAGAGCAGAAGCCGGAGCCAGAGAACGCGAAGCGGTCTCCGGTCTCCCGAGGCGAAGAGCCGGGACATGCGCGGAGTCGCCGCCTGCCCCACCGCGTTCGCGGCCAGGCCGACCGCCGAAATCAGGTACGCGATCGCCGCGAACACTCCCAGATCGGCGTCGCCGCAGTGTCTCGCGACGAAGTACCTCGGCGTGTTGACGGTCAGCGAATTGACGGTGGCCACGATGCCGAGCGGCCATGCGAGCGTCGCCAGGGCCTTCAGGTTCGAAGGGTCCCAGTCGCGGAGCGGTGCCGGGAAGAACAGGGGCGCCGAGCTGTCCGCCGCCGTCGGCTCGTGACAACAACGCCGGGCCAGGCGGACGTCCAGCCCGAGGAGGATCGCCAACCAGCTCGCCAGCAGAATCGCGACCGAGGACGGCAAGCTCCTCGTGACGCAGGCCGCGGCGAGGAACCCGAGGAGCGTGAGGGCCGCCTTGGCCAGGAAGGAAAGACCGATCCAGTCCATCCTCTCCATCTTCTGGAAGAGTCCGTGGTGGATGTCCGACAGGGACTCGGCGGCCTTCGCGAAGGCCAGAAGCGCGATCACCGAGGTCGTGACGGGGCCGTGGGAAGCGACCGCGAGGTACGCGAGGATCGCCGCCACGGCCGTCAGCGACAGGACCAGACGGAGATGAAGGTAGTCCCGGAACCGGAACCTCGATACGGCGTCCGCCGCCTGGACGTTTCTCAGCGACAGATTCGCGAACATGAAGACCGGCGCGGTCAGCGCCAGGGCCAGCGCCAGGCGGCCCACCGCTTCGACGTCGAGCACCTTCGCGGTGACGACCAGCACGCCCCACTGGGCGGCGGTGTAGCCCGCCGTGCCGAGGGCGGTCCATGCGACGTTGGCTCGAAGGCCGAGAGGACGGGGAGGCGAGGCGCTCATGCGAGCCCGTTTTCTTCGCCGCTATCGAGCGCGCGGCGCGGGCCGCGCGAAGTCTTGCACGGCGGCGGATGACGGCTCGCGCGCGGAGCCGTGCGCGAGCGCCGACGTTGCCGCCAGGACGACGCTGAGGAGAAAGGCGATCGCGGGAAGGCGAAGCGGGAAGTCCGCGAACGCGGCCGCCATCGCCGCCAGGAGCGAGACGATTGCGGAAAGCGGCAACGGGCGCGAGAAAGTCGCCTCGCCCCGTCGACGGAGCGCCGCCACCAGCGCGGCTCCAGCGGCGGCGAGGATCGCCAGCATCGCGACGCCTCCCTCCACGCTCCCCTCCAACCAATCATTGTGCGCATGATCCCACCGCCCCCGGATCTCCGCCGGGCGGTACAGGTCGAACGCGGGCTCGAAGGTGCCGAGGCCGGTGCCCAGGATCCAGTAGTCGGGAATCATCTTGGCGGAGGCGAGCCACGTCGGGAGGCGGTCGTTGAGAGTCGGCAGGGACTCGCTCCCGGAGACGAAGCGCTCGCCGGGAGCGCGGACCTGTTGCCAAAGCAGGAGGAGGGTGGGGGCGGCCAGGACGGCGAGGAGGAGCCAGACGGCGCGACGCTTCCTCGACAACGCGAGCGCCATCAGTCCCGTCGCGAGGATCGCAACGACGAGGCCGGAGCGCGAGTACGACAGGATCACGCCGGCCCAGATCGCGGCCGCGGCGAATCCGCCGCAAAGCAGCCTCCTGCCCTCCGGCTCCCAGGCGCCGAGGAACCGCTCGCGCCAGGAGCGCGTTCTCGGAAAACGCTCCCACGACTCGATGACGAGGCCGAGGGCGAAGGGGAGGCTCATGGCGAGGTAGGCGGCGAAGTGGTTCCGATTGACGAAGGTCCCGGTCGCCTCGTCCAGACCGTACTTCTTGGCATGACCGAGAATCTCCTGGTGGCCGGTCAGGTACTCGCCGGCACCGTAGATTCCCTGGAAGGCGCCCGAGGCGGCGATCGCCATTGCGGCGTGCTTCAGGTGCTCCGGCGTGCGGATCGCGACCGCGGCGGCGAGGCCGATCAGGACGTAGGCGACGAAGCGCATCAGGGCGTCGGCGGTCGCGGGCGGTTCGAGGCTTTGCGGGGCGAGGGTCGTGGCCAGCTCGGGGAGGAGGCGCTCCACCTCCTCGCGGGCGGCGGCGGTCGGGGCCGCGACGAGGCGTGTCCAGGCGTGGGGGAGCGGGATGAGCTGGAGGATCCCGATCCCGACGACGCCGAGGGCGGAGTAGAGGATCCACCTCGCGCGGCGAGGGAGGCCTTCCGGGTCCCTCGCGAGGATCGCGACCGCTCCGGCGCCCAGGACGGCGGCGGCAAGCTCGATCGTCAGCACCGCCCAGGGGGTGACGGCCCCGAACGGGAGCGGGGAGAGGACGAGGAGCGCGAGGAGCGCCCACCTCAGGGCCGAGCGTGCGGTCTCGAGGGGCATCGGGGGGAGTTTACCAGCAAGTCCGGCCATTCCTTCGCGGGCGAAATCGTCCTCGCTCGGGTGCGGCGCGGGATGGCCGCGCTCCGCCCCGTCACCGCGCGGGCCGGGCGACGCCGGATCCCGTCCCGGCTCTCCGGGCGCGCACGACCAGGTCGACCTCGCATTCGAGCACGGCGAGGAGGCGCAGCATCTGGTCCACCGATTTCCGGAGGTTCCGCGGATCGAGGAGGCGGTAGAACTGGGCGGCGGAGGTGCCGAGGCGGCGGACGATCTCGCGGCGCGAAACCGGGCTCGCCTCGACGCGCTTCGCGGCCTCGAGCGTCAGCCTGTAGAGGAGGGCGTCCCGGAGGAATCCGGGGTCCCGGTTGTACTCGAGGACCTGCTCGACGTGGACGGTGCCTCCCCGGCCCGACTCGAGAACATACGAGAAGCCCTCGCGGGCGATCTCCTCGTCCACGAAGACCTCCCGGATGCGGTCGGCGGGGCCGGGGGCGGGGTCGAGCTTCGCGAACGGGTAGGAGAGGTCCTTCGCCGCCGTCCGGACCCCGATGCTCTTGCTCCGTGAGTTCGCGGACACCGAGCGGATCTTCACAGCAGGCCCTCACGCTCCAGATCGGCGATGATCTCGATCAGCTCCCTCGGCGCGTCGCCGCGCATCGGGCGCCCGTTTTCCAGGTCCCACTTCACGACGAACCCTCCGTTCCGGTAGACGTGAACGTGCCGCGGCGCGTGGTCGCTGATCCACGTCAGCAGCACGTAGCCGTTCCGGCGGATCTTGCCCACTGGAAGTGTTACCTCGGATGGTAGCGTTTGTCAAGCGAGATCGAAAGCGCGTTGGCCGGGACGAGCCGGGCACGAGGGAGGGACCCGCCCGGAATCTACGGCCCGCACGGGGCCGGGGTGCGGAATCCGGGTGCGCCTGCGGAACGGCCGGGCGCTACGCCTGCCCGGCCTCCCGCTCCCGAGATCTCCGGCGGTCCGAGGATGCGCGCTTCCGCACGACCTCGCCGTCCTCTCCGTAGTGCCGGTAGTACCGGTAGCGGTAGTAGTAGCCGCCGGTTTCGGCGATCGCGTTCAGGACGGCGCCCGCGACGCGGCCGCGGCCCTGGCGGAGGCGAGAGGCGGCGAGGGCGAGCGACGCCTTGGCGGTCCTGCCGGCGCGTACGACGAGGATCGTCGCCTCGAGGCGGGAGGAAAGGATCATCCCGTCGGCGACCTGGACCGACGGTGGCGAGTCCACGACGACGTGGTCGAACCGCTCCTCGTCGAAGAGGCGTTCCATCAGGCGGTCGAGGGCGGGAGATCCGAGGAGCTCGCTCGGGTTCGGCGGGATCGGTCCCGACGGGATCGCCCGGAGGTTCGGGACCACGGTCTCCTGGATCGCGTCCTGGGGCTCGGCGTTCCCCGACAGGAGACTCGACAGGCCGACCTCGTTCGGGAGACCGAGCATCTTGTGAAGGCGCGGGCGCCTCAGGTCGCCGTCGAGGACGAGCACGCGCCGTCCAAGCTGGGTCAGCACGATCGCCAGGTTGAGCGCGACGGTGGACTTCCCGTCGCCCGCCTCGGCCGAGGTGACGACGATCGAGCGCGGGGGGCGCTCGGGGGAGGCGAGGAGAAGGGACGTCCTGAGGTTCTTGAACGACTCGGCGAACGGGGAGCGCGGGTCGAGGTGGCTCGCGAGATCCACCTTCAAGGGCTTCGCATCCTGCTCGCGCCCGGCATCGGCCGGAACCGCGCGAAGCGGCTGGAACAAGGGGACGTGACCGAGCGCCGGAAGGGCGGCCGCGCGCTCGACGTCCTGCTCGCTCTTGACGGTGTTGTCGATGTGCTCGAGCAGGAATGCCATCGCCCCGCCCAGCCCCAGCCCGAGAACGATCGAGATCAGGAGAGTCCTCGCCTTCTTCGGGGGGACGGGGGATGGGGGCGGC
>CAZPWK010000072.1:0-11685 GCA_964590285.1 uncultured Acidobacteriota bacterium
GAGGACCAGGTTGTACTCGGTCTGCATCCATTCCGCGAAGCGCGGATCCCTCCGGTACCGCGCCGCGATCTCCCGCTCGACCTCCTCCCGCGGAAGGTCCCTGAGGTATCGTACTCCGGCCGCCTCCTTGTAGCGAAGGAGCACGTGGTCGTCGAGGAGCGTCGGGTCCGCCCAGTAGGCCATGAACAGCCCGAGGGCGACGCGACGCCCCCAGCCGTCCACGCGGTCCGCCTCGCGGCCCCGGCGCACTCTCGCATCCAGGAACTCCTCGAGGTCCTCGAGGAGGCCGCGGGCCGCCGGCGGGAGGCCGACGAGACCCCGCGGCGCCTCGCGGTCGCGGACCTCGAGGAAGGACTCCCGGTCCCGGATCCCGCGGCGCTCCGCCCACCGCGCGAGCGCCGCGCCGCTGGCCAGGGTCGCCCCGGTGACGAGGAGGTGCGTGAGGCCTCGGTGGATCGCGTTCGCCTTGACGAAGCGCCCCGCGCGGGCGCGGTAGCGCGGCCCGAGCTTTCGCCTCAGGGCCTCCACGGCGCGCAGCCGCTCGACCCGCGCGACGTCGACCGCCCCCGCCTGCAGCGCGTCGTCCAGGTCGTGCAGCGCCGAGGCGATCCGGTCCGCGAGGGCCGCGACCTCGGCCTCGAACGACGGCGGGAGTCCGGGCCGGATCCCCTCGACCGGCTCCGGCGGCGCCGAGTCGTCCCCCGCCGACTTGAGGATCCCCTCGCGAACCTCGTCCGTCAGGTTCAGTCCGGGGTGGTCGTAGCGCTTCTCGAGCCGGTCGACGACGCGGATCCCCTGCCAGGTCCGGCGGAAGCCGCCGACGTTCCCGAGACCGGGGCCCCCGCGACGGTCGAGCCGCCCGGACATCAGGTCGTCGAGGGCCCGCTCGCCGGCGGGGCCGAACGGGGGCTGGCCGAGATCGTGGCCGAGAGCGATCGCCTCGACGAGATCCTCGTTGAGGCGGAGCGCCCGTCCGATCGTCCGCGCGAGCTGCGTGACCTCCAGCGTGTGGGTCAGGCGGTTCCGCCGGTGGTCCTCGTAGGCGGGCAGGATCCCGGTCTGCGCCTTCTCCCGGAGCCGCCGGAAGGCGCGGCTGTACACGATCCGGTCCCGGTCCCGCTGGAACTCGGTCCTGTAGTCGAACGCCCGGCCCTCGTTCTCCACGGGGAGACGCCGCGTCGCCCCGGCCGACCGCGAGGCCCAGGGAGCGAGATTCGCCTCCTCGGCCCGCTCGAGCCGCTCGCGCATGGATTCGGCCATCAGGAGCTCCGGGACCGCCGTGAACGGGCATGCTACACCGCCCCTCGAAACCGCTTCAAGGACGGGGCCCCACGGGTTGCCGGGGCGGTCCCGAGCGCCTAAGTTAGCCCGCACGGAGGAAGCACGATGGCCGTCTCGATCAACTACGACCTCTGCGAGGCGACCGGAGTCTGCGCGACCGTGTGCCCGGAGGACGTCCTCGCGCACCAGGGCGGGCGCACCGAGATCTTGAAGCCGGAGGCCTGCACGGGGTGCTGGATCTGCGTCGAGCACTGCGCCTCGGGAGCGATCGAGCTCGACTGACCGGACGCGCGCCCGCCCGCTTGCCGGGCGCGGGCGCCGGGGATAACGTTCGGGCACCGTGATCGAACGTCTCGAGAAGCTCGACGGGCTCGGCGCCGAGATCGCGGCGCGGGCGGCGCGCGCCGGGGTCCTCGCGATCTGGCGGGCGCAGGTCCGTTCGGTCCTGCGGGTGACGGTCCGCGAGGGGCGAACGGAGGAATCGGCCAGCGGCGTCTTCGCGGGCCACGGCGTGCAGGTCCGGACCGCCGAGGGCCGGATGGCCCTCGCGAGCCGGGACGGTCTCGACCCCGGCCCCGCACTCGGCCTGCTCGATCGCGCCGCGGCCGCGGCCCGGGGAAGCGGACCGCTCGGCGTGGCGGAGGCGGCGGACGCGGAGCTCCCCGTCGCCGTCGGGCGCTCGGTTCCCGCGGGGATCGAGGCGTTCGACGAGACGGAGCCGCCGAAGGTCGCGGCTCGGCTCGCGGAGATCGAGCGCGAGATCGCCGCCGCCGAACCGGGCGTCCGCCTTAGGCTGAGCTGGCTCCAGGATCTCGACGCGTGGCGCGTGCTCCGCTCCGACGGGACCGACGTGCTGTACGCGATGCCCCGCTCGGTGCTCCGGGTCGCGGCGACGACCGGCGGCGACCGGTCGCGGCACTCGATCGGCGCCGCGATCGCCGGCCCGGATCCGCGGATCCCGTGGGACGAGAGATCGGTGGCCCTGTTCCTGCGTCGGGCCGTCGCGGCGGCGAGGCTCGCGAGGGAGCTTCCCGACGCTCCCGTCCACCCGGCGGGAGCCCATCCCCTGGTGATCGACTACACGCTGGCGAAGGGGCTCGCCCACGAGGCGTTCGGCCACGCGGCCGAGGCCGACGGGTTCCGCTCGTCCGTGCTCGCACGCGACGGGCGATTCCGGGCCGGGGAGAGGGTCGCCGCGGACCGGGTGTCGATCGTGGACGAGCCGATCCCGGGAGACCACGCGTGGCAGCCTTACGGGCCCAACGGGCTCCCGCGAGAGCGGGCGACGATCGTCGACCGGGGAGTGCTCGCCGACGCGCTCGCCGATCCCTGGTCGGCGGCCGCGGCCGGGGTCACCGCCAAGGGCTCCGAGCGCGCCGAGTCGTACCGATCGGCGCCGCTTCCCCGGATGAGTAACATCCGGATCGAGATCGCCGGCGCGCTCCCCGCGCCCGGCGCGTTCGAGGACTACGGGGCCGCCGAGCTCCGGGATCTGCTGTCGTCGGCGGGAGTGTTCCGGAGGCATGCCTCGGTCTCCTGGCTCACGGGCTACACCGGAGGGCAGGCGAACTCCGCGACCGGAGACTTCGTCTTCCAGTGCAAGGCGATCCGGCGGATCGGCCGCGAACGAGAGGTCCTCTGCAAGCCGGCGATCTTCTCGGGCTCGATGTTCGGCGCTCTGGGCGCCGTCCGCGAGGCCTTCGGGCCGCTGCTCCTCGACGCGATCGGGACCTGCGGCAAGTGGGGCCAGAGCGTCCCGTCGAGCGGGGGGAGCCACTTCTTCCTGGTGCTCGACCCCCATCCCTCCTTCCGGCTCGGCGGATCGTGATGCGGCGCTCCGAGCGACCGGGAGGTTTCGGAAGGGACGGGTGCCCGTGACGCCCGACGCGACGCTCGGCCGCCTCGTCGACGCCGTGCAGTCCGCCGGGCCCGGTGGAGTCCGCGTCCGCGAGTGGTCGCTCCACGTGGCGGAGTCCCGCCGAGCTTCGATCGGCGCCAAGGACGGGCACACCGGAGGCCCCCACTCTCCCCTCGACATCGCGGAGTCCCTCTCCGCCCGCTGGCTCCTCGTCTGGGAGGACGGCAAGGTCAGTTCGGGCGACCTCGACCGGACGGCGATCGAGGAGGGCCTCCGGGAGGCGATCGAGCGATCCCGGGGCGCAGCCCGCGAGGATCGCGATGCGGCGGAGGTCGCGCCGCCCGCGACGATGCCGGACGTCGCCCTGTTCGACCCGGAGACGGCGCGGATCGCCGCCGGGGACGCCGCCCCGCTCGCGAGCCGGTTTCGAGCGATCCGAGAGCGGTTCGCCCGAGGCGGGTTCCGGACCTGGAGCGCGTCGTTCGACGCGACGCACATCGAGGCGAGGATCCTGACGTCGGCGGGGCTCGACGCGTCGTCGGAGTCGACGCTCGCCGGATGGCACGCGACGTTCGACGGCGAGATCGGCGACGGCCGCGTCGCGCGCGCCCCGGAGGAGGACTCCGAGTTCGAGGCGCGCCTCGATCGACTCGCCGACGTCGCCGCCCGGTTGCGCCGGCCGGCTCCGCCGGGCGAAGTCCCGGGCCGGACCGCGATCCTCCATCCCGCGGTCGTCCGCTCGTTCGTCTTCCGGACGATCCTTCACAACCTCGACGGAGCCGCCGTCGCCCACGGAGAGAGCCGGTTCCCCGCGGAAGCGTTCGGCTCGGGGGCGCAGGCCTTCCGGGAGCACCTCTCGATCCGCGTGGAACCGCTCGAGCCCCTGAAGGCCGGCTCGTACCGGTTCACCCTCGAAGGGGTACCCGCCGCGCCCACGACGTTCGTCGAAAGGGGGCGGCTCGTGACCCCGGTGCTCGGCCTCAAGTACGCCCGACGGCTCGGCGGCCGCCCGACCGGCGTCCCGCTCTCCGGCGACGCGCTCCGGCTGCCGGGCCCTCCCGAGCTCGATTTCGAGGAGGCCCTCGAGAGCGCGTCGGGAGGGACCCTCGTGCTGGCCGTCCTGGGCGTTCACACGCAGGACCCGGCGAGCGGCGACTTCTCGCTGTCGGCGCCGCAGGCCCTGGCGATCTCGGACGGAGCGGCGCGGGGGCGCGTTCGAGTCACGCTCTCGGGAAACCTCTTCGAGGCCCTCTCCGACGACGATCTGCGCCGGGTTCGATTCCCGGGGGAGGACGTCCCGGGCCTCAGGATCCGGTGCGCGGTCGAGAAGCGCTGACGCTCCGCGGATCTCTTGACAAACCCGCTCCGCAATCCCAAAGCAAGCTCGCCACGGGGCCGCGGTCGGGTGGCCCGAACGCGAGGGGACGAGAATGCGAGCGGACCGGTTGACGATCAAGACGCAGGAGTCGATGCAGGCGGCCCAGGAGATCGCCCGCGAACGGAGACACGCCGAGATCCGTCCCCTGCACCTGCTCCTGGCGCTCGCCCGGCAGCAGGAAGGGGTCGTCGGCCCGATCCTGCAGAGGTTGGGGGCCGACCCGCGGGCCGTCGCGGCCGCGGCCGAGGAGCGGCTCGCGACCCTGCCGAGGATCGAGGGGCAGGCCGACGTCGCGATGTCCCGCGCCCTTTCGGAGTTGCTGCGGGACGCGGAGAAGGCCGCGGGGGAGTTCCAGGACGAGTTCCTCTCGACCGAGCACCTCCTCCTGGCGATGGCCCGGGCGTCCGGCGAGGCGGGTGAGGTGCTGCGCCGGCTCGGGGCGACCCCCGACGGCCTCCTCAAGGCCCTGCGCGACGTCCGGGGCACCGCCCGCGTCACGGACGAGTCCCCCGAGGACAAGTACCAGGCGCTCAAGAGGTTCGCGCGGGATCTGACCGAGCTCGCCCGCCAGGGGAAGCTCGATCCGGTCATCGGCCGGGACGAGGAGATCCGCCGCGTGATGCAGGTCCTCTGCCGGAGGACGAAGAACAACCCGGTGCTGATCGGCGATCCCGGGGTCGGAAAGACCGCCGTCGTCGAGGGGCTCGCGCGCCGCATCGCGGACGGGGACGTGCCGGAGACGCTCAAAGACCGCTCGCTCGTCGCCCTCGACCTCGGCGCCCTGATCGCGGGCTCGAAGTACCGCGGGGAGTTCGAGGACCGCCTGAAGGCGGTGCTGCGCGAGATCGAGGACTCGGAGGGGCGGATCGTCCTCTTCATCGACGAGCTGCACACGCTCGTCGGCGCGGGAGCGGCCGAGGGGGCGGTGGACGCCGCGAACCTCCTGAAGCCCGCCCTCGCCCGGGGCGAGCTCAGGTGCATCGGCGCGACGACCCTCGGCGAGTACCGGAAGCACGTCGAGAAGGACGCCGCGCTCGAGCGACGGTTCCAGCCGGTTCTCGTGGGCGAACCCTCCGTCGAGGACGCGATCTCGATTTTGAGGGGACTGCGGGAGCGCTACGAGGTCCACCACGGCGTGAGGATCCAGGACGCGGCGCTCGTCGCCGCCGCCACCCTCTCGCACCGGTACATCGCCGACCGCTTCCTCCCCGACAAGGCGATCGATCTCGTCGACGAGGCCGCCGCGCGGCTCCGGATGGAGATCGACTCCGTGCCGGCGGAGGTGGACGAGGTTCAGCGCCGCATCACGCAGCTCCAGGTCGAGCGGCAGGCCCTGAAGCGCGAAACCGACCCCGCGTCGATCGATCGGCTCGAGAGGCTCGAGTCGGAGCTGGCCGAGCTGAAGGAGCGCCACTCGAGGATGAAGGCGCGGTGGGGCTCCGAGAAGGAGGCGATCGGGAGGATCCGGAGCGTCAAGGGGGAGGTCGAGAGGAAGCGCACCGAGGCCGCGCGCGCGGAGAAGGAGGGAGCGCTCGAGACGGCCGCGAAGCTGCGCTACGGCGACGTGCCCAGGCTCGAGGGCGAGCTCGAAGCCGAGAACCGGCGCCTCGCGGAGCTCCAGAAGGACGGGGCGATGCTCAAGGAGGAGGTCGGGGAGGAGGACGTGGCGGAGGTGGTCTCCAAGTGGACCGGGATCCCCGTGTCGAAGATGCTCGAGGGGGAGATGCGGAAGCTCGTCCACCTCGAGGAGGAGATCCACCGGCGCGTCGTCGGGCAGCACGACGCGGTGTCCGCGGTGGCGACGGCGGTCCGCCGCGCGCGGTCGGGGCTGAAGGACCCGAGCCGGCCGATCGGCTCCTTCATCTTCCTCGGCCCCACGGGCGTCGGGAAGACCGAGCTGGCGCGGGCGCTCGCCGAGGTGCTCTTCGACGACGAGCGCGCCATGATCCGGCTGGACATGTCGGAGTACCAGGAGAGGCACACCGTCGCGCGGATGATCGGGGCGCCTCCCGGCTACGTCGGGCACGAGGAAGGAGGCCAGCTCACGGAGGCGGTGCGGCGACGGCCGTACTCGGTCGTGCTCCTCGACGAGATCGAGAAGGCGCACCCGGAGGTCTTCAACGTCCTGCTCCAGGTCCTGGACGACGGGCGGCTGACCGACGGCCGCGGGCGGACCGTGGACTTCCGGAACACGATCCTGATCCTCACGTCGAACCTGGCCTCGTCGTACATCCTCGACCACGCCGGAGACGATCCCGAGCGGATCCGGGAGCACGTCGAGCGGGCCCTTCGGGAGGCGTTCCGGCCCGAGTTCCTGAACCGGCTCGACGACGTGATCGTCTTCCGGTCGCTGTCCCGGGAGGACCTGGCCGCCATCGTGGATCTCCAGCTCGAGCGGGTGCGCAGCACGCTCGCGGAGCGCCGCATCGACGTCGTCGTCACCGAACCCGCCCGGAGGCGACTCGCCGACGCGGGGTACGACCCGGCGTTCGGCGCTCGCCCGCTCAAGCGCGCCATAGAGCGCATGATCCTGAATCCGCTGGCGCTTCGCCTGCTCGACGGGACGTTCGCTCCCGGCGACGTCGTTCGGGCGGACGCGGGAGACGAGGGCATCGTCCTTTCGAAGGCCCCGGGCGGGGGCGCGGGGTAGAATCGGAACGGCCAAGGGAGGGACGAGCCGTGGCGATCGAACGTTGGGACCCGATCCGGGATCTCGTGGGGCTCCAGGAGCGGATGAACCGCCTCTTCGACGAGGCCCTCTCCCGTTCCGGCGGCCCCGGGGGAGCCGAGGCGCTCGCCGCGGGCGGGTGGAGACCGCCCGTCGACCTGTTCGAAGAGGCCTCGCGCTTCGTGCTGCGCACGGACCTGCCGGGAGTCGCCTCGAAGGACGTGGAGATCGAGGTCTCGGGCGACGACCTCGTCCTCCGGGGGGAGCGACGGGGCGACCCGGGGCCGGGCCGCGAGAGCTACCTTCGGGCGGAGCGGCCGCAGGGACCGTTCGCGCTCAGGATCTCGCTCCCCCCGAGCGTGGACCGTCCGGGGATCGAGGCGTCGCACCGCGACGGCGTGATCGAGGTCTCCCTGCCCAAGAAACAGGCCTCGGAGATCGGCCGCGTCAAGGTGGACGTGAAGTGAGGAAGGTGGAGCGATGACCACGACGAACCACATCAAGACCGTGCTGCTGCTCGGCCTTCTGACCGGGCTCATCGTGCTCTGCGGAGGCGCCCTGGGCGGCCGAGGCGGCATGGTGCTCGCGCTCTGCATGGCCGGGATCATGAACCTCGGAGCGTACTGGTTCTCGGACCGGATCGTACTCGCGATGCACCGGGCGAAGCCCGTGAGCGCCGCCGAGGAGCCCCGTCTCCACGGGATCGTCGACCGGCTCGTCGCGCGCGCCGGCCTTCCCAAGCCGAAGCTCTACGTCCTCCCCCAGGAGGCGCCGAACGCGTTCGCGACCGGCAGGAACCCGAGCCACGCGGCGGTCGCCGTCACTGCGGGCCTTCTCCGGATGATGGACGACGAGGAGCTCGAGGGCGTGGTGGCCCACGAGCTCGGGCACGTTCGCAACCGGGACATCCTGATCGCGTCGATCGCGGCGACGATCGCGGGCGCGATCACGATGCTGGCGAGCATGGCCCGGTTCGCGGCGATCTTCGGGGGAGCCGGCGGAAGAGACGACCGGGACGGGGGCGGCGTTCTCGGGCTCCTCGCGATGGCGATCCTCGCGCCGATCGCGGCCGTGGTCATCCAGATGGCCGTCTCGCGGTCGCGGGAGTACGCCGCCGACGCGACGGGCGCCCGGTTCGCGGGGAACCCGTACGGCCTCGCGCGCGCGCTCGACAAGCTCGGGACAGCCGCCCGGCGCATGCCCCTCGCCACGAGCCCCTCGACGAGCCATCTCTTCATCGTGAATCCGCTCTCGGGGCGCGCGTTCGCGAACCTCTTCAGCAGCCATCCGCCGATCGAGGAGCGGATCCGGCGGCTCACCGGCCGCTGACCGGGGCGCGCGGCGAGATCGGGGGTCGAGGAGCCATGAAGGACCGCGTCGGAGACGACGAGTCCCGCCGCCCCGGGCTCAAGGTCGAGGACCGGCGCCACTGGGCTCGCGCCGCGGCCGGCGACGCCGACGGCGAGGGGAGCGAGGCCCCCTCGCTCGAGCCGACGGTCGTCGACGCCTGCCGGCGGCGCGCCGAGGAGGCGGAGCGCAAGCTTAAGGAGTACGTCGCGGCGTACCGCCAGGCCCGGGACGAGCAGGACGCGTTTCGCGCGCGCCTCGCGCGGGACGTGGAACGGAAGGCCGAGACCCGCTTCGGCGCGCTCGTGGCGGAGCTGCTCGAGACCGTGGACGATCTCGATCTCGCTCTCGCCCACGTCGCCGACGTCCCGGAGGCCGCGCCCCTCGCCCGGGGCGTGGCGCTGGCGCGGGACCGGTTCGTGGCCGCGCTCGAGCGGAGCGGGGTCGCGCGGTTCGTACCGGACGGGCAGCCCTTCGATCCCAACTTCGCGGAGGCGATCCGCGTCGTGGACGCGGGGAGCGAGAACCTCGACGGCACGGTCGCGTCGACGGTCCGGCCGGGCTACCTGCTCGGCGACCGGGTGCTGCGCCCCGCGCGCGTCGTCGTGGCGCGCGTGCCCCCGGCCTCCTCCCGGGACTAGATCCGAGCGAGCGAGGCGAGCGCAACGGCCGCGAGGGCGCCGGCCAGGATTCCCACGAGCCCCGGAAGCTCCCGACCCGGGCTCGGCGATCTCCTCCGCGCGGAGACGAGCGCCGGCTCGAGCGCGAGGCCGACGATCGCCCCCGCCGGTGCGATCCACAGCCCCGCCGCGGGCGCCAGGGAGACCCCCCACGCGACCCCTCCGATCGCCGCGGCCGCGAGGACCGCCGCGAGCGCCCCCTCGACGCAGACTCTTCCCCCGTCGCCGGCGGGCGCCCGCCGGAACGTCGGGAGGAGGAATCGGCGGCACGCCCCTGGCCGGCCGAACGCCGACGCGACGGACCCGGCCGCCGTCGCCGCGAGCGCGGCGACGAGCGCGACGACGAACGCGGCGCGGTGCGGCGTGGCCTCCGCGAGAAACGCGAACAGGACGCCCGCGACCGCCCCGGAGGCCGTCTGCGCCGCGACGGCCGAGGCCCCCAGGCCGGCGGGCCGATCGTCGGCGGCACCGCACCCGCCGAGCCTCGCGCAGGCGGCCGCGATCGCGGCCGAGAGCGCGAGCAGGAGAAACGCCCGCCACCCCCCGAGCCACCACAGCAGCGTCCCGAAGATCCAGACGGTGGCCGCCCCGGGGACTCGCGCCGCTCGGAGCGCGAGCAGCGCTGCCGCGAGCGCCCCCGCCGCGACGGCCCCCCTCGGCAGGTCCGCCGGGAGGAGATCCCAGGCGGCGAGGAGCCGCGCGGGCTCCACGAGGGTCGCCGCGTAGATCGACGCCCCGCCCACGGCGGCCACGAGGAGGCTGTCGTCCACGCCCGCGTCCAGGGACTCCGCCAGGGCGGCGGCGACCGACGCTCCGGCGCAGCCGAGGACGAGGAAGGTGAGATCGGACCAGAGCGGCGCCGACGGGAACCCGAGAAAGGACGGCCCGATCGCCCCCCCGCCGTCGAGCCTACCGTGCTGCACCCACCGGACGAGCAGCGCCGAGCTGCAAGTCCCGTACAGCACGAAGCCGAGGAAGCCCCACCAGGTCTTCGCCGGATTCCAGGGGAGCCTGGGGCCCCGGAGGGTCAACCCGGCGACCGTCGCCATCCCGTCGCCGATGGCCGTGAGCGCCCACGCGGCCGCAGCGAGCTCGAGCCTCGAGCGAAAGACGAGGATCAGGCCGAGCACCGCGAGCGAGTACGTGAGGAGCGCGGCGGACCCGCCGCGGACACCGTCCCCGGGGATCGGTCCGCCGCGCCGGCCCCGGACCCACGCCAGGACGCCGCACAGGACGAACGCGGCGGCGGCGGCGGCGGCGGCCTCGAGGGGCGAGAGCCAGCGCAGAAGGAGCGCGGCCAGCCCCGTCGCCATGTACGCCGACTTCCGCCGGAGCTCCGTCGCGACCCTTCCCACGCCGCTCTCCTGAGGGCCCGGTCCGCCGCGCGCGAGCCGCGCGGCGCCCGAAAGCTTACACGAAGCCGGCGAGCGGCCGCTCGCCGCCGCCCCGCGGCCGGCTCACGGGTGCACGTCCAGGAGCTTGCCGACGCCGCGGAGGTCCACCGTGAAGCGGAACTCCCCGCGGTCGTTCGCCAGGTAGTCCCGGCGGAACCATTCCGCGAGGAACCCGCAGCACTGCGTGTAGTACTCCAGGATCCAGCGCTGGTCGGGAAACCGGCGCTCGTCCACGTCGAAGGAGCCGTCCACGTCGATCCGGAGCTTCCTGCCGATCAGGTCCATCCCGGCCGAGAATCGGACCTGCGTCGTGCTCGACGCGCTCGCCGTCGCGCCCGCGGTCCGGACGAACGAGAAGCCGGTCCTCGACCAGTCTCCCCGAAGGTTCCCCGACAGGCTCAACGAGGTCGTCTTGCCGAGAAGGACGTCGTAGCTCGTGCGCAGGTCGAGGCTCGTGGTCCGCGTCGGGTTGAATCGACCGATCGTCTCGATCGCGGAGAAGCGGCTTCGCTCGAGCACGCCGTCCCCGTCCACGTCGCGCACCGTCAGGTCCCGCCCGAACGACCGGCTCTGGCGGACCTCGAGCGAGGCGATCTCGACCGGTTCCATCGCGGCCTTCGCTTCCCTCGTCTCCGTCCCGGCGCCGTCGCCGCCCTCCTCGGCCGCCCTCGGGGCGGACGAGCCCTCGGAAGGCAGGAGCACCGCCTCGCCCGTCCCCGGCGCGGGCTCCGGGAGCGAGCGCGGGCGCTGGGCGAAGAGGCGCGTCCTCAGCCCGTACGTGAGCTGGTTGCTCGCGCCCCGGCTCGAGTCGACGTCGTCGTACGGGAGGATCTCCGAGCTCCGGTCGAACGCCTGCTGGTACACGTACGAGACCCACGGCTCGACGACGTGCTTGTAGCGAGGCGAGAACTCGTCCCCGGCCCGCTCGAAGATCCGGAACAGCTTGGGGCCGACGACCTCGACCGCGGCGCTGTTCACGTGCCGGACCAGCCGGTCGTCGACCACGTCCGCGATCGGCACCTCGAAGGCGCGGCCGCCGATGTCGACCTCGACGATCTCGCCTTGCTGGCGCTGGGTCC
>CAZPWK010000073.1:0-11390 GCA_964590285.1 uncultured Acidobacteriota bacterium
CGCGCCCTCCGCGACCAATCCGAACGGGCTCTCCCCGCCCGGGCCCGCATGACACGCGTCGCACGAGACTTCGGCCACCGGGGGATGCGCGCTCTCCTTCAGCAGCCCCTCCCGCGCGGAGGCATGAGGGTCGTGGCACCTCGAGCACTCCGACCTCTCGACCGGATACCCTCCGTGCGCCTTCCGGAAGTCTCCCCCGGAGGGCTCGTGGCAGGAGAGGCAGAGCGCCCCCGCCGGCCTCGTCAGGAGCGCCTCGTGATCGGACCCGTGGGAGACGTGACACGCTCCGCACCCGTCCTCGCGGAGCGCCGCGTGGACGACCGGCCGCTCGAAGGGACCCCGCTCGTGGCACTCGAAGCAGCTCTCGCTCCCCTGCCGCCTCAGGAGATGGGGGAAGGCCGAGCCGTGGGGGTCGTGGCACGCCGAGCACCTGCGATCGGCGACGGGCCGGTGCACCTCGGGCTTGGCGAGGCCGATCCGGGCCGGGTCGTGGCAGGACAGGCACAGCGCGCTCCCCTCCTGCTTCAGGATCAGCTTCGGGACGATCCCATGCCGGAGATGGCAGTCCTCGCATCGGGAGTCGCGGATCCCGGGGTGCACGTTGGCGAGCCGCGCGAGGTCCCGGCCGAACTCCTGGTGACACTCGAGGCACGGCTTCTTCGGGAACGTCCTCTTCGGCGCGGCGCGGGCCGCGGGAGCTCCGGCCGCCAGCGCCCCGCCCGTCAGGACGACGAGCGCGAGCAGGCCGAGGACCTCGTTCCGGCGGGACTCTCGCAAGGGAACCCTCCGGCTCGTCGAACCGCTCCGCGACCGGCCCGCTCCCCGGCGCGGGCCCCGGCTCCCGCGCCGACTATAACCCAGCCGGCGCGGAGGGGGCCCCCGGGGACGCGCGCCTCCCTCACAGGTCCAGCACGAGGCGCGCCGTGAACCCGTCCGCGTCCTCGGAGAGCATGAGATCGTGGTAGGTCACCGCCTTCACCTGCCTCGCGATCGAGTGCCGGACCGGGTCGAACCGCTCGCCCGTCACGTCGGCGACGAGACTCGATGCGTCCGCCTCCCGGACCTCCGCCTCCCGGAAGAGCCAGTCCCTGGCGTCGTGGAGGTAGAGCAGTTCGGACAGGTACCGGACGAGGAGGTCCTCGGCGTCGGCGGCGTCCTCGATCCGCACCTCCACCCGATCCCTCGGCTCCACCGTCCCGACGTCGAGGATGACGTCGAACAGGGCGCGCGTCGCGGCCGAGTAGAGGGCGGAGAGGCTCGGCGCTCGCACGAGGAGCGCGATGTCCCCCGCGTGGTCGAGCAGCCGGTACCAGGGGGCCTCCGGGCTCAACGGCGCCCCCCCCGCGCGCGACCCCGCCGCCGCGCGCCGCGCGCCGCGGCTCCCTGCGATCGGACCGGGGCCGCGGGGACCCAGGACGGGTCGAGCGAGAGGTCGAGGCGGCGCAGCACCGGATCCACGCGGTCCACGACGACGCGCACCGCGTCCCCCAGCCGGATCGCCCGTCCGGTCCTCTCCCCCCGGATCTCCATGCGGCGATCGAGGAACTCGAAACGGTCCGCCCCCAGCCTCTCGATCCGCAGGAGCCCCTCGGCGAGGGTCTCGCGGAGCTGCACGAAGAGGCCGAAGCGGGCGACCCCCGTCACGATCCCGTCGAAGGAGTCTCCCTCGCGCCCCTTCATGAACGAGATCTTCTTCCACTCGAGGAGCTCGCGCTCCGCCGCTTCCGCCTCGCGCTCGAGCTTCGAGCAAAGGGCGGCGACCTCCTCGAGACCCTCGCCGGCCCGCGCGATCCCCTTCCGGTCGCCCCGCCGCTGGGCCCGGAGCAGCCGGTGGAGCACGAGGTCGGGGTAACGCCGGATCGGCGAGGTGAAGTGCGCGTACACCGGGGACGCGAGGCCGAAGTGGCCCGCGTTCTCCGCGCTGTAACGAGCCTGCTTGAGCGACCGGAGCGCGACCTGGCTCAGGACCGCGTGCTCGGGGCGCCCCTCGGCCGCCTCGACGAGGCGGCGGACGTCCTCCGGACGCACCTTCTCCGGGTCGGCGACCAGGCGATGGCCGAGCGCGGCGGCGAACTCGGCGAGCGCCTCCACCTTCACCGGATCCGGCTGCTCGTGGATCCGGTACAGGCAGGGCGATCCCGCCCTCTCCAGATGGCCCGCGACCGCCTCGTTGGCCGCGAGCATGAACTCCTCGATCATCCGGTGGGCGCGGTTGCGCGGCTCGACGGCGATCCCCGTCATGACCCCCTCGACGTCGAGGAGGATCCTCGGCTCGGGGAGGTCGAAGTCGATGCTCCCGCGCGAGACGCGCCGCCGCTCGAGGATCTCGCGGAGCCGGTCCGCCGACCGGAGCATCGCGAGGATCCGCCGCGGCACCGGGGGCTCCGGCGGGATCCCCTCGAGCGCCGACGCGACCTGCCGGTAGGTCAGGCGCGCCGCGGAGCGGATCACGCCGTCGGCGAACCGGACCCCGCGAGGCTCGCCCTGGCGGTCGAAGTCCAGGATCGCGGACTGCACGAGACGCGGCTCGTCCGGACGCAGCGAGCACAGGTCGTTCGACAGCTTCTCGGGGAACATCGGGAGGACCCGGTCGGGGAAGTAGACGCTCGTGCCCCGCGCTCGCGCCTCGAGGTCGAGGGGCGAGCCCGGCTCGACGAAGTGCGCCACGTCCGCGATGTGGACGAAGAGGCGGAACCCCGAGGGAACCTCCGCGACGGCGACCGCGTCGTCGAAGTCCCGGGCGGTCTCGCCGTCGATCGTCACCGGCGCCGGGGCGTCGAACCGCTCCCGGACGGCCGCCTCCTCCGCGGGGACCGCCCCGGGAAGGCGCCTCGCCTGCTCGCTCGCCTCGTCGGCGAAGCGGGTCCGGAGCTCGTGGCGCCGGATCACGACCGCCGTGTCGACGCCCGCGCGCCCGAGGCGCCCCAGGACGTCCACCACCTTCCCCTCGGGCCGCTCGTCGCGGCCGCCGGGGCGAAGGACGAGGACCTCGACCGCGTCCCCCTCCGCCGCCCCCATCCGGAACGCGCCGGGGACCGCGATCGGGCCGGGCGCCTCCGGGTCGAACGGCTCCACGAGCCCGCCGCGGTCGCGGGCCCGGAAGACCCCCAGCACGTGCCGGCCGCGCCGCTCCAGGACCGCCACGACCTCTCCCTCGAGCCGCCCGTCCCGGTCGGTCGCGGTGACTCGCACCTCGACGGAGTCGCCGTGCCTCGCCCCGGAGAGACGCCGCGGGGGGACGAACACGTCGGGGCCGGGCTCCTCGGGCCGGACGAAGCCGAACCCCTTGGGATGCACCCGGATCCGCCCGCGCGCGAGCCGCTCCTCGCTCGCCCCGAGGCGCCCGCCCCGGACCCGGGCGATCCTCCCGCTCTCGAGGAGCGAACTCGCCGCGCGCCGGTAGAGGGGCTTCGCGCGCCGCGGGACCCGCATCGCGTCCAGGAGGTCGCGGAGCGGGAGCGGCTCGTAGCCGTCCCCCTTCACGTGTTCGAGGATCGCGGCCTCGGCGTCGGCGCGATCGTCGGGCATCGATTGCGGGTCGTGTTTCATGCTTCCTTCCGACGCCCGGCGGCCGCGGCGCCGCGCCGTCCTTGACACCGGCGGCGCCCGGTTGCTAGTTTATCGCCGCACCGCGGGCCGAAGTGGCGGAATTTGGTAGACGCGCTAGATTCAGGATCTAGTGGGCCTAGCCCGTCCCGGTTCGAGTCCGGGCTTCGGCACCAGACGCTCCGAGCCGCCCCCTCAGGGCTCGACGCGGCCGTCCCTCCAGGGCGGAGGCGACGCCTCGACCCGATTCGAGACGAGGTCGCGCTCCGTCCTCCGCGAGGCGTCGAAGCGCTTCTGGAAGCGGAACCAGCGCTCGGCCTCCTCCCGCGACTTCTCCGCCCTCTTGAAGAGGGCGTCGAGCCTCCACGGGGTCGTCAGCGTTTCGGACATCACGTCCTCCGTTTCGTCCCGTCCACCGGCGCCGTGCCGGATCCTCTCGTCGGTTTCGCCGGGCGGCTCCCCTCCGTCTTCCGAACGAGCCGCTCCACGACCGCGATCCGCTCGCCGATCCTGCGGTCGACTTCCGCGAGCGTCGCCGCCGCGCGGTCGGACAGCGCCCGCGCCTGCGCGACGTAGCCGTCGAGCGCCTCCCTCGCGGCCCTGGCCTCGAGCGCCTCGAGCGCGCGGCCGCGCATCCAGGTGGCGACCGGGACCGGCCCGGCGGCGGCCTGGAACGCCGACAGCTCCCTGGCGGAGACCTTGACGCCGACCAGGAGTCGGCGCCGGTCCTCGGGAGCCTTCGGCTCCGGTCCCGGCCGCCTGCCCCGTCGTCCCATCGGCGAGGTCCTCCAGATAACTTAGTTAAACATAGTTAATTTCTCGATGTCAAGGGCCGGAGGGCCCGCGGGGAGCGGGACGGATCGCGGCCTCTCGGGGTCAGTCCGTCCGGAGCCTCGGCACGCCGGGGGGCGCCCTCCTCGAGGCCTCCTCGCCCTTCGCCTTCCCGAGCCAGCGACGGACCGAGCGGCAGGCGTCGGGGGGCCACGACCGGTCGCGCAAGCGCTCCCAGAGCACGGACCGGCGCGGGCCGAGAACCCGGCTCTCGCGTCCCGAAGCGACCGGCGCGGGCACGAAGACGAGATCGGCGCCCTCCGCCTCGAACGCGGCCCCCTCGAGCTTCCGGAGGACGACGGGGTTCAGGCGCGCCTGGACCGCGGCCGGCAGGAGGGAGAGCGCCAGGCGGGGCATCGAGCGCGCGAACGGCCCGGCCGCGTGCGCGGGAGGGAGGACCGCGTCCCTCGGCCCGACCGGCTGTTCGAGGCCGAGGCGAGCCTCCCGAGGCTCGAGCGCCAGGGCGGTCAGCTCGGCCGCGAGCTCGAACGCCCAGGCGTCGTGCCCGTCCGCCGTGAGAACGTCGAAGGCGGGCAGGAGCCACGCGCCGCACGACGGGGGGAACGCCACGGGCCTCGCGCCGGCGGACGGGACCAGCGCGAGAGAGAGCGCGGCGAGATCGTCGTAGGACTCCCTGCCGAGACGGAACCGCCCCCGAAACCTCCAGAAGGGCAGCCAGGCGGTCGCCCAGGGAGCGGGATGCGGCCACCACGGAACCTGCCCGCGGTCGAGCGTGCGGTACGGCACGACCTCGAGCCCGCGCCCCCCCGGCTCGAGAACCCGCCCGCAGCCGCGACAGATCTGCCAGTCCCCCGCCTCGTCGAGCGCGACGTCCCGCCCGCACTCGGGACAGCGGAACGGGATCGCGACGGGGCCCGCGGCGCGGGCCTCCGAGGCCGGGAACGTCTCCCAGGAGCCGTCGAGGATCCGCCGCACCTCGTCCGGTCCGGGGCGGCCCGCGACCGTCGCGAACTGCCCGTCGAGGAGCAGCCACTCCGCCTCGAGGGGGCTCGTCGCGCGGACCAGGTGGAACGGCCGCCAGACCCAGAACCGATCGGATTCGAACACCTCGGCGTCGAATCGGATCGGGTCCATGTCCGGCTCGAGCAGCTGGCGGCGGCTCCGCCAGGGCCTCAGGATCTCCTCCGGCTCGCACCCGCCCTCCCGCATCCGCATCGGGCCCCGCGAGAGCGCCGCCTCGTCCAGAGGGCGGAACCGCTGCCGGGCGACCCAGAGGCCGCGGTCGCGGAAATCCCACGGCTCGGGATAGGCGGGAGCGATCTCCTCGCACGCGAAGAAGAGGCTCCGGTGCTCCTTCCGCCCGGCCGCGCGCGACCGCCCGAGAGCGTGGAACACGAGCGTGCTCGCGGTCAGGAGGTACGGCGCGAGGAGGGAGCGGTGCTCGTGGATCGCGAACAGGTGGCGCCGCCGCGCCTGGATCTCGCGAAGGGCCGGAAGCGTCGGGTCGTCCTGCGAGTCGAGCCGGAACGCGAGGTCGTCACCCCCGACCGGAGCCCGCAACCCCGCGATCCGGGCCCTCTCCCGCACGGCGTCCAGCGTCGAGAGGACCTCGAGGATCCCTTCCGGGCCGCCGATCGCGTCCTCCGCGACGAGGAGCCCGGGCCGGTCGGGGCGCCGAGGCCACCAGAGCGCCGAGCCGCAGTACGCGCAGTGGAGGAGCGTCTGGAGCAGCCGCCAGGAGTTCGCCCCGCCGCAGTGCGGGCACGGGGACAGGATCTCGAGGCGATCGGGCGCGCCCTCCGTCCGGTCGGTCATCGTGCGCCCCGTCTCTCCCGCCGGAGGCCGCCTACTCCACGAGCTCCAGGAGCCTCTTCGCCACCGTCTCCGCGGAGCCCACTCCCGAGTTCACGGCGTGACAGGGGGCGACCGCGAACAGCCTCTCGTACTGCACGAGCATCGCCTCGGCGCGCGCGGTGTCGGTCCCCGCGAGGTGCGGGTTGAGGAACGGCGCCGACGGGCCCCGGCTCCCCGGCAGGCTCCCCTCGGCGAGCCTCCTCGCCGCGTCGCGGGGCGCGAGCCGCTGCGAGGCGGGGAGCACGGCGTCCTTCGCGAGGAAGATGCACGCCTTGAGCTGCGTCCTCCGGGCCGACCGCTTCCCGCCGCCGAGCCAGGACGGGTCGACGAGCGCGCGACCCTCGGTCGAGGCGGCGATGCACACCGCCGCCCCCCGGTCGAGCGGGCACTCGCCGTCGGGGTGGTCGGCGTGGCACTGCTCTCGCTCGACCACGAAGTTCTCGAGCTTCGTCCGGTCCAGGAGCTTCCCGATCTCGGCCAGGTGCCGGATCCACTTCGCCTTGAGGTAGAGCTTCCTCTCGGGGAGCTCCGCCGCCGGCCCGTCCGGCGACGGCCGCACGAAGACGTCCTCGCTGCCTACCAGCCGGACCCCCGGGAGGCCGAGCGCCGCCGCGAGGACGGCGGTGCGCGACGACCCGGGCTCGCCCCACACCAGCACGCCCCCGCGGTCGGTCTCGAGGGCGGCGGCGTGGGCGAGGAGCGCGCCCGAGGTCCGCGCGGCCCCGTCGGACGCCAGGGAAAGCGCCAGCGAGCGCAGTTGCCCGTAGAACGCGCTGTTGAGCAGGAAGCCGGTCGCCGTGTCGAGGCTCAGGAGCGCCTGCGGCTCCCGGCCGGGAACGTCCTTCACGGCGTAGACGACGGCGTGGGGCTCGAGGTCCCGATCGAGCGAGGCAGGCCAGAAGTTCTCCTGGTAGAAGTCGGCGAGGTGCGGCGAGTTCGTGCGGAGCTGCACGACGATCCCCCCGATCGCCGCGTTCCACTCGAAGTACCCGTCCGGGGACAGGTGCGCCTCGGCCTCGGCGAGGGCCGCGTTCCGGGCGCCCACGATCGCGACGGAGTGCACCTCGACCGGCTTCTTGACCTTCGTGACGACGTTGTTGAGGGCCCTCGGCCGCAGCCGCTTCGGCTCCTCCAGCCGCGCCAGGGCCTTCTCGACCCGGCGCATCCCCTCCTCCAGGCGGTCCATCGAGAGCGCGAACGAGAAGCGGATGTGCTCGTCGGATCCGAACGCCTGCCCCGGGATCACGGCGACGTGCGCCTCCTTCAGGAGGTAGTAGGCGAGGCCGTACGTGTTGCGCATCGAGGCGCCGCCGAACTCCTTGCCGAGGTAGCGGGAGACGTTCGGGAAGGCGTAGAACGCCCCCTTCGGCTCGGGGCACGAGACGCCCGGCATCGAGCGGAGGCGGTACACGATCGCGTTCCGGCGCCGCTCGAACTCCTGCTTCATCCGCTCGACTTCCATGCCGCACGACGACAGCGCCACGATCCCCGCCTTCTGCACGAAGGAGGTGGCGTTCGACGTGTTGTGCGACTGGATCTTCGCGCAGGCCTGGATCACCTCGCGGGGGCCCGCCGCGTACCCGAGCCGCCAGCCGGTCATCGAGAACGCCTTCGAGAACCCGTTCACGACGAGCGCCCGCTTCTTGATCTTCTCCCCGAGCGAGGCGATCGACACGAACCGGGCGCCGTCGTACAGGAGCCTCTCGTAGATCTCGTCGGAGAGAACCCAGAGGTCCTCGCGAACGCACACGTCGGCGATCGCCTCGAGGTCCTCCCTCGAGTAGGCGGCCCCGGTCGGGTTGCACGGGTAGTTGAGGATCAGCCCCTTGGTGTTCGGCGTGACCGCAGCTTCCAGCGCCTTCGCCCGCAGGCGGAACCCGTCCTCTTCCCGCGTCGGGAGGAAGACGGCGTTGGCTCCCGCGAGCGCCACCTGGTCCGGGTAGCTGACCCAGTAGGGGGACGGGATCAGCACGTCGTCCCCCGGCCCGAAGAGCGCCATCGCCAGGTGGAAGAGGCAGGTCTTCGCGCCGGGCGAGACCACGATCTCGTCCGGGGAGTACGCGAGGCCGTTCTCGTTCCTCAGCTTCTCCGAGATCGCCGCCTTCAGCTCCGCGATCCCGTCGTTGGCGGTGTACTTCGTGAAGTTCGCGTCGATGGCCGCCTTGCCGGCGCGCTTGACCGGCTCCGGGGTCGGGAAGTCGGGCTCGCCGACCGAGAAGTCCACGACGTCGATCCCCTGCGCCCTCATCTGGCCCGCCTTCGCGGCGATGCGGAGCGTCGGGGACAGGGCGATCCGGTTGACCCGATCGGAGAGCATCGACCCGCCTCCTTACCGCCCGGCCTTCGGCTCTTCCTTCTTCGCCCCCCGGGTCAGGATCTCCTTCAGGTCGATCCCCGTCAGGTTCTCCACGACGGTCGGGAGCTGCGCGAGCACGGAGGCGACCTGCCCCGTGATCTTGGGCGCGCCGCTCGCGTCGCCGACCATCACGATCTTCTCCACCTTCGAAAGCGGCTCGGAGACCGCCCTCGCCAGCTCGGGAAGCGCGCGGATCGCCATCTCGGCCAGCGCGGCTTCCGAGTAGTCCTTCCAGGCCGTCGCCTTCGCCCGCATCGCCTCGGCCTCCGCCTTGCCTCGGGCAAGCGCGGACTCGGCCTCCGCCGTCCCGATCGTGCGGATGCCCGCGGCCTTCCCCTTCGCCTCGAGCTCCTTCCTGTACGCGTCGGCCTCGGCCTCGAGGCGAGCCTGGTACTGCATCGCCTCGGCGGGCTTCCGGACGTTCGCCTCGAGCTCCTTCTCGCGCCTCAGGGCCTCGCGCTCCTCGACCTTCGCGGCCAGCTCCTTCTCCGCGAGGCGCACCTCGAACTCCTGCCTCTTGAGGTCCAGGTCGAGCTTCGAGCGCTCGAGGTCGTACGCGACGTCCGCGCGGGCGCGCTTCGCGTTCACGGACGCCTGGAAGTCGGCGCGCTGCATCTCGAAGTCGCGGGTCGCCTGCGCGAGCTCGGCCTCGGCCTTCAGCCGGGCCACATCCCCCTCCTTGCGGGCCATCGCGGCGTTGATCGCGGCGTCGCGCTCCGTCTCCGCCTGGGCGATCGTCGCGTCGCGCTTCACCTCGGCGATCCGGCGGGCGCCGAGGGCCGCGATGTACCCCTGCTCGTCCGAGAAGTCCTTCAGCGCGAACGACACGAGGTCGAGCCCGAGCCGCGCGAAGTCCTCGGCGGCGATCGTGCGGACCTTGCGGGCGAACTCCTCCCGCTGCGCGTAGAGGTCCTCGACGGTCATCGTCCCGAGGATCCCCCGCATGTGCCCCTCGAGCACCTCCTGCGAGACGTCCACGATCCCGCTCGCCCCCTTCGACAGGAAGTTCTCGACGGCGCGGTGGAGGAGCGCCTCGTCGCTCGCGGCCTTCACCTGCCCCTGAGCCTCGGCCGAGATCAGGATCCCGTGGGCCGAGAGGACCTCGGGGCAGCGGATCGACAGGGAGAAGACCTCGATCGGGAAGGAGTCGAGCCTCTCGACGAACGGCATCACGAACGTGCCGCCGCCCACCTGCAGGCGATAGCCCACCTTTCGCTGGCGCCCGTCGGGCTCC
This sequence comes from uncultured Acidobacteriota bacterium, assembly GCA_964590285.1. Classification (GTDB taxonomy): domain Bacteria; phylum Acidobacteriota; class Polarisedimenticolia; order Polarisedimenticolales; family JAIQFR01; genus CALMJU01. Next base: position 9,783 of record CAZPWK010000073.1, read on the forward strand.
GTGACCGTGGTCGTGCGGCCCGAGATCACGAGGACCTGGTTGGGCCCGACCTTCCGGTAGTTGAACGCCCACAGGGCGAAGAGGCAGACGACGACTGCGGCGGCGACGATCCACGGGATGAACGACGACATGACGGCCTCCTCCGCTTTGGAAGGCGGACCCGATACCCTATGCCAAACCCCCGCGCGGTTTCAAGGCCCCGGGGAATTCGGTCGCTGCCGCCGATTTCCGAGGTTGCGCCCTGCCGAGCGAGCGGGATATCCTCCGCGTCCGCGCGCTCTCGCGGGGTGAGGTGAGGCATGGCCAGCGGCCCCTACGACCCGGACGTCTACCGCCGTTTCGCCGAGAACCTGCGCGGGTGCCTCGCGGGCCGGAACATCGAGCGCCCCTCGATGTGGGCCTTGCGGCGCAAGGCCCTAGCGACGGCCCGTCGGACGGCCAACGGGTCGAGCGTCTGGTACTCGGCGATCTCCTCCCGCATGGCGGCGCGGACGGTCTACCTGGGGAGCCCGGGCGTCGTTCTGCCCTGCCCGTCCGACGTCCAGCTCGACATCGTCCGGAAGGCCCCCGAGCAGCTCCACAAGGTCCTGCAGCTCATGAGGACCCTTCCGTTCGTCCACGTGCGCCGGCAGATGGGGGACAACCGGGAGTTCAACCCGATCTGCAACATCTACGTGTCCGTGTCGGACCCGAAGAACTACCGGCTGGCCTACATGTGGGCGAAGACGATGAACGACGTCCGGTCGTCCCGCCCCGGCCCCGAGTTCACGATGATCCACATCCCCGAGGAGCACCGCCTGAGGATGCAGGTGCTGACGCTCCCGGAGCACGACATCAACGTCGCCCTGGCCACCGACTACACCGGCGAGTGCAAGAAGGGGTTCCTCCGGCAGGGGATGTTCCGGGCCGACGAGCGCGGGAACCTGGGGCTGCACGCCGGCACGAAGGTCGTCCGGGCCCGGGACGCGCGGACCGGCAAGCTCAAGACCTACGGCGTGTTCCTGTTCGGCCTCACGGCCACCGGCAAGAGCACCTGGTCCTGCCACCAGCTCGGCCTGGACGCGGAGCGCGGCGAGGGCACCTGGGTGGCGCAGGACGACATCGTCTTCCTGAAGCGCGACGGTTCGGCCTTCGGCACCGAGCAGGGGTTCTACGTCAAGACCGACGTCGAGCCGACCCTGCAGGAGGCGATGCATCACGCCCTGTCCCACCGCACCGCCCTGCTCGAGAACCTGATGGTGGACGCGCGAGGGAAGATCGACTTCCTGGACGAGCGCCTCGGCGAGAACGGACGCGGAGTCCTCGACCGCCGCCAGCTGAAGGTGAGGCGGGGCGGCCGCCTCGCGTCGATCTGCGCCGACTCGATCAACCTGCCCTCGCTCGACGAGCTCGACGGCCTCGTGTTCGCGTTCATCACGCGCCGGAACACGGTATATCCGTTCGCGCACCGGCTGACGCCGGAGCAGGGCGTCCTCGCGTACCTGTGGGGGGAGTCGAGCCACTCCTTCGCGACCGTCCCGGAGAAGGCGGGCGAGAGCGTGCGCATCGTCGGGATGGACGACTTCATCATCGGCGCCCAGGGCCGCAAGGTGAACGCCTTCCACGACA
>CAZPWK010000074.1:0-11374 GCA_964590285.1 uncultured Acidobacteriota bacterium
AGGTCGGGCGCCCCTTCTCGCCGGACACCCTCTCGCGCGCGAGGCGCGCGCGCTCCTCGATGCTCGCCGGCAGGGCGAACGCCGTGGTGAGCGTCGCCGACACGACGCCCGACTCCTCGTCCTTCAGCGCGCGAAAGGCCTCGGCGATCGCCGGCAGGGCCCCGGCCCGGCCGTGGTCGACCAGGACCGACAGGAAGTTCCGGACCTCGCGATCGGCGCCCCGGGAGTCCGCGAGCGACCGGAGCAGCGCCTTCCGGTCGGAGCGGGACACGGCGGGGTTCAGGAGGACGTCCCGGAGTTCCGCCGAGTCCACCGTCGCGGCGGCGAGGGCGGAGAGGAACTCGCCGGCCCGCTCCGCCGCGTCCGGGCCGGGAAGCGCCGCGTAGAGCGCCCGCGCGTACCGCACTGCGAGGGTCCGGTCCCTCATGCTTCCTCGACCCCGGGATGTCCGGCGACGAATTCTCCCCCGCCCCGAGCCGGGCGCTCGTCGCGAGGCAAAGCCCGTCTCTTGTTGGAGATATCGGAAATTATCACAGCGTTCTCGAAAGCGTCAAGAAACTCCCCCGCCCGGCTCGTCGGGCCCCTTCCTCTCGACGATCCGCACCGTCCCCTCGAAGCCTCCTCCCGGCTCGATGACGAGACCCGCGCGTCCGATCTCCACCGTTCCCTCGACGCGGCCGCCTCGATGGATCTCGAGCCGGTCCTCGACGCGGAGGCTCCCTCGCACGCGCCCGCTGACCGAGAGCCCCCGGACCTCGAGGTCCTCGGAGACGATCTCCCCGCTCGGCCCGATGACGAGCGTCGACGGCGAGCGGACGCTTCCGACGATCCGCCCGTCGATTCGGAGTCCTCCCCGGAGCTCGATCTTCCCCTCGATCGAGTCCCCTTCCCCGAGGAAACCGAGCACGTCTCGCGGCAGATCCCGCTTCGCCGGCGTCTTCGACTTCGGTCGCGCGCTCCGCCTCCCGAACATCCTCAGCTCCTCGCCCCCCGGTGCCGCGCGGCCCGCGAGAGCCGCTCGATGCCGGAGGGCCTGCCGACCGATCGGTCGGCCGTCGTCCATTTGCAGACAAAACGGTCTGCGCTCGTCGATACGCCGACTAGAATGTCGGCAAACGCTCTCCCGCCGACCAAAAGGTCGGCATGCGACGTTCCGCGGCCACCGGGCTTCAATCCCCCGCGCTCACGCTTGCTTCCTCGCCGCGTCCATCAGGATCTGGTAGACCCGCTGCATCTCCTCGGGGCTGAAGAAGTGGAGCTCGATCCGCCCCCCCTTCGGCCCCTCGAAGATCCGGATCCGGGTGCCGAGCGCGCGCTGGAGCGCCTGCTCCGCCGCGACGACGTTCGGATCCCGCTTTCTCGTGGCCCGTGGGCCCCCCGTCTCGGGAGCTTGCGGGCTCGCCTGCTCGACGATCCGCTCGATCTGGCGCACCGAGAGCCCTTCCCGGACGGCGCGCTCCGCGAGCCGCTCCTGCTCCGACGCCGGGGTCAGCGGGACGATCGCCCGCGCCTGGCCCGCGCTGAGCTCTCCCCGGCGGACCCGCTCCTGGACCGACGGCGGGAGCGTCAGGAGGCGGAGCGTGTTCGCGATCGTCGCCCGCTGCTTCCCGAACCTCTCCGCGATCCGCTGCTGGGTCATGCCGGCGGTCGCCAGGGATCGGTATCCGGCCGCCTCCTCGATCGGGTTGAGGTCCTCGCGCTGGAGGTTCTCCGTGAGCGCGATCTCGAGCGCCGCGCCGTCCTCGGTCGGGCGCACGATCGCCGGAATCCGGAGCAGACCGGCCCGCTGGGCGGCCCGCCATCGTCTCTCTCCCGCCAGGAGCTCGAAGAAACCGTCCTCGAGCGGGCGCACGATCACCGGCTGGAGGACGCCGTCTTCCTTGAGAGACCGGGCGAGGCCTTCGAGGGCTTCCTCGTCGAACCGCTGCCGGGGCTGCGCCCGGTTCGGTCGAATCCGGTCGATGTCGAGCGGTCGAGGCCCCTCGAGCGGGCCCGGCGCCGCCTCGCGCGCCGGGGCCCGCGCGGCAGGGCTCGCCGGCGGGGCGGGCGCGTCGGGGAGGATGCTACGGAGTCCGCGACCCAGCGCCTTGCGGTTCATGTTCCAGTAACTCCTTGGCAAGATTGAGGTAAGCCTCGGACCCCCGCGAACGGATATCGTAGAGGAAGATCGGCTTCCCGTGGCTCGGCGCCTCGCCGAGGCGGATGTTGCGGGGGATCACCGTTCGGAACACCCGGTCGCCGAAGACGCTCCGGACCTCGTCGAGCACCTGGCGAGACAGGTTCGTCCTCTCGTCGTACATCGTCAACACGATCCCGGCGATCTCGAGGGACGGGTTCAGCGCCGCACGCACCCGGCCGATCGTGTCCACCAGTTGGGAGATCCCCTCGAGCGCGAGGTACTCCGCCTGGACCGGAACCAGCACACCGTCCGCCGCGGTCAGGGCGTTGACCGTCAGGAAACCCAGGGAAGGAGGGCAGTCGATCAGCACGAAGTCGAATCGTTCCCTCGTCCCGTTCAGGAGCTTTCGGACCCGGAACTCCCGCTCCTCGGCGTCCACGAGCTCGACCTCGGCGCCGTAGAGGTCTCGCTCCGAGGGAGCGAGTCGCAGGTGGGGGAGGCCATCGACCGGCGTCCATACCTCCTCCAGGGACGCTTCTCCGGAGATCGCGTCGTACACCGACCTTCGCTCGGAGTCCTCGTCGAGCCCGAGCGCTCGCGTGGAGTTCGCCTGGGCGTCGAGATCGATGAGGAGCGTCTCCCGCTCGGCGATCGCGAACGCCGCCGCCAGGCTGACGGCGGTCGTCGTCTTGCCGACGCCCCCTTTCTGGTTCGCGATCGCGAAGACCTTGCCCACGGAGCCTCCCGGAAGCTCGCCTCGCCGCGCGGTGATTGTCCACGCTCCGCGCGGATCCGTCAACGGCGGGGCGGGGGAGCCGTCGCGGGCCGCATCGCGAACCGGACGACGGGCGACGTTCCACGTGGAACGCCGCCGGAGTCGGCGGGAGATGTTTCACGTGGAACACGACCCGAGGCGGGGGAGCCGCAGGACGATGTTCGCTTTAGTTTCGCTTATCGGGGGTCGCGGGGAGGGGAGCCGGGGTTCGAGTCCCCCGGCAGGCTGCGCCGGAACGTCCACACCCACGACCGCTCGCGGCCGGGAAGCGGGCGCGACCGGTCCAGGCGGTAGCGGCGCCACACCGTCCGGCCCCGGATCGCCTCGACCTCCTCGCCCGCCCACACGAGCACGACGCCGTCCTCCGCGAGCGCGGACGCGAGGCGGGGGAGCACCTTGGCCCAGCCGCCCGCCGCCCTCGTCGCGATCGCGCGGAACGGCGCGAGATCGGCGACGTCCGGCGAGCGCTGGACCTGCCGCGCGAGAACGCGAGCGCCCGCGAAGCCCGCCATCCTCACGACGTCGCGGAGGAACTCCGCCTTGCGGACCGACGCCTCGGCGAGGACCGCATCGAGGCCGGGACGCGCCGCCAGGATCGGCAGCCCGGGGTACCCGTTCCCGCTGCCGAGGTCGAGGAGGCGCCCCGAGATCCCGGCCGGCAGGGCCGCCGCGCCCTCGAGCGACTCCCCGACGTGGCGCTCGACGAACTCCTCGGGCTCGACGATCGTCGTCAGGTGGAGCCTCTCGTTCGCCGCGATCACGGCCCGCGCGTGCGCGGCGAGTGCGGCGAGCGCCTCGCGCGACAGATCGAGGCCGCACCGGGCCGCGCGGGAGGCGATCGCCTCCTCGAGCGGGAACGCGGCGAACGGCTCGCCGCGCGGCGTCATGCCGGGGCCTCCGGAGCGGCCCGCTCGAGGTGCACGGCGAGGAGCGCGAGCGCCGCCGGCGTCATCCCGTCGATCCGCGAGGCGCGGCCGAGCGTTTCGGGCCGGACCGCCTCGAGCTTCTCGACGATCTCGCGGGAGAAGCCCGGCAGCCCCCGGAACACGAACCCCTCCGGGATCCTCCGCGCCCCGGCCCTCGCGACGCGCTCCGCGAGGCGCCGCTGCCGCTCGACGTAGCCGGCGTAGCGAACCGCCTCGGCGGCGACGCGCCGGTCGCGCGGTTCGAGCCCCGCCAGGATCGCGCTCGCGGCCGCGAGCCTCTCGGGGTCCACCTCGGGCCTTCGCAGCAGGTCGGCGGCGCTCGCCTGCGCCTCCAGCCCGATCCCGAGCCCCGCCAGGCGCCTCCTCGTCGGCCCGTCCGGGACGAAGCGCTCCGCCTCCAGCGCAGAGAGCGCCTCCTCGATCCTCCGCCAGCGCTCCGCGACCGCCTCCGCGCGCGCGCCGCCGACGAGACCCACGCGCCGCCCGTGCGGGTGGAGGCGCTTCGACGCCGTGTCGATGCCGAGCAGGAGCCGGCACTCCGCCCGCGAGGTGAACAGCCGGTAGGGCTCCGCGGTCCCTCGCGTGACGAGGTCGTCGACCAGGACTCCCGCGTACGCCTCGTCCCTGCGGAGGACGAGCGGGGGCTCGCCGGACGCCTGGAGCGCGGCGTTGATCCCGGCGAGGAGGCCCAGCGCGGCCGCCTCCTCGTAGCCGGTCGTCCCGTCGATCTGGCCGGCGAGGAAGAGACCCGGGACCCGCCTGGCCTCGAGCGTGGGCCGGAGCTCCGTCGGATCCACCCAGTCGTATTCGACGGCGTAGCCCGGCCGCACGATTTCCGCGCGCTCGAGCCCCGGGATCGCGCGGACCGCGTCGAGCTGCACGTCCGGCGGCATCGACGTCGAGAAGCCGTTCAGGTAGAGGAGGTCGTCGTCGAGCCCCTCGGGCTCGATGAAGATCGGGTGCCGCGGGCGGTCCGGGAAGCGGACGACCTTGTCCTCGAACGACGGGCAGTACCGCGGCCCGCGTCCGCCGATCGCCCCGGTGTAGAGCGGCGAGCGGTGGAGATTGGCGGCGACGATCGCGTGCACGCGCTCGTTCGTCTCGGCGATGCGGCAGGAGATCTGGGGGAGCGCCGCCGACCGGGTCGTCTCCGAGAAGAACACCGGGCTCTCGTCGCCCGGCTGCTCGCGGAAGCGGGACAGATCGACGCTCGAGCGCGAGAGCCGCGGCGGCGTTCCCGTCTTGAAGCGGCCCATCCGGAAGCCGAGGGCGGCGAGCGAGCGGGCGAGCGCCTCGGCGGGCGCCTCGCCCGCGCGCCCGCCCGGGGTCCTGCGGGCGCCGACGTGCAGGAGGCCGCGCAGGAACGTGCCCGCGGTGACGACCGCGCGGCCCGCCGCGATCTCGCGGCCGCCGGCGAGCCGCGCGCCCCGCACCTCGCCCCCCTCGACGACGATCGCCTCGACCTCGCCCTCGACGAGCGCGAGCCCCGGCGTCGCGAGCAATTCGTCCAGCATCGCCAGGTGATATCGGCGCCGGTCCTGCTGGGCGCGCGGCCCGCGCACGGCCGGCCCGCGGCTCCGGTTGAGGAGGCGGAAGTGGATCCCGCACGCGTCCGCGACGCGGGCCATCGTCCCGCCGAGCGCGTCGATCTCGCGGACGAGGTGGCCCTTGGCGAGCCCGCCGATCGCCGGGTTGCAGGACAGGCGCGCCACCGACTCCCGGCCGAGGGTCACGAGCGCGACCGACCGCCCCATCCTCGCCGCGGCGAGCGCCGCCTCGCATCCCGCGTGCCCGGCGCCGACGACGACGACGTCGGCGCGGCGGGGGAGCCCGCTTTCCGTCCCCACCTTCCACCCCGCGAGCCCGGGGGCGCCCGGCGCTACTTCCCGATGCAGAACGTCGAGAAGATCCTCTCGTACAGCGCGTCGGGCGTGAGCTCCCCGGTGATCGAGCCCACATGATGCAACGCTTCGCGCAGGTCCTCCAGCACCAGCTCCTCGGAGAACCCGGCCGCCTCCGCCCGTCCGGCCGCCAGGAGAGCGGCGAGGGCGCCCTCGAGGGCCGCCCCGTGGCGAGCGTCGCTCATGACCGGATGCTCGACCGGCCCGGCGCCGGCGAGCGCGGTCCGGACCGCGTCCAGGAGGGCGTCGATCCCCTCGCCGGTGAGCGCGGACACGCGCATCGAGCCGTCCGGGGCGGCCGCGCCGCGCGCGCCCGGCAGGTCGCACTTGTTGAGGACCGGCATCGCGCGGCCGGCGCCGGGCCCGGCCGGAGGCCCGGCGCCGGCCGCGGGGGGGGGCGCCGTCGCGTCGAGGACGAGCAGCACGAGATCGGCCGAGCCGACCGCCTCGCGGGCGCGCCGGACTCCTTCCTCCTCGACGTCGTCCTCGACCTCGCGGAGCCCCGCCGTGTCGACGAGCCGGACCGGGATCCCGCGGAGATCGAGCGTCTCCTCGATCACGTCCCGCGTCGTCCCCGGACGCGAGGAGACGATCGCGCGGTCCCGGCCGAGGAGCCGGTTGAAGAGCGTCGACTTCCCGACGTTCGCCGCGCCGGCGATCGCGACCACGGCCCCCTCCCGCGCGATCCTCCCCGCGCGGAACTCGCCGAGGAGCGCCCTGCACTCGCGGACCGCCTCCCGGACGCCGCGCGCGAGCTCGCTCTCGGGTAGGTGGGTCTCCGCCTCGTCGGCGAACTCGACCGCCGCCTCGACGCGCGCCGCGAGGTCGGCCAGCCCCTCGCGGAGCGGCCCGAGCCGCCGCGACAGCTCCCCCTCGGCCTGGGCGAGGGCGATGCGCGCCTGGTGGAGCGTGCGGGCCGCCACCAGGTCGCGGACCGCCTCGGCCCGCGCCAGGTCGAGCCGGCCGCGACGGAGAGCGCGATACGCGAACTCGCCGGGACCCGCCGCCTCGGCGCCCGCCGCGACCGCCGCCTCGACCAGGTGCGCCAGCACCGGCGGGCTTCCGTGCGGCCAGAGCTCCGCCGAGGCCTCGCCGGTGAACGACCTCCCGGGCGCGAAGAGGACGAGGAGACCGTGGTCCACCGGCTTCCCGTCGCGCCCGAGGAACCGCCCGAACCGCGGGGGCCCTCCCGGCTCCGGCGGGCCCGCGCGGCCCGGGGCGAAGAGGCCGAGCGCGATCTCCGCCGCACGGGGCCCGGACAGGCGCACGCAGCCGACGCCGCCGCGCCCGGGCGGCGTGGCGACGGCGACGATCGTCGCGTCGAGATCGTGCATCACGGCGGAACGAGCGCTCCGGGCCGGGCGGCCCCCCGACGCCCTCGGGGCCCCGCGCGCCGGGTCACTCCCGCTCGCGCCGCGGGGCGGGGGACACGGTGACCTGCTTGAGGAACCCCTCGCCGCTCGAGCGGGACGTCAGGTCCGGGAACTCCCGGACGGTGACGTGCACGACGCGCCGCTCGTACGGGTTCATCGCGGGCAGCCTCGCCGGCCGCCCCGTCCGCCCGACCTGCCGGGCGGTTTCGCGGGCGAGCTCGGCCAGGTCCTCCTCGCGCCGGTCCTTGTACCCCTCGCACTCGACGACGACGTGCCCGGCGCCCGGCCATGCGCGCCGGGCCATCCGGTTGAGCAGGAACTCGAGGGCCCCGAGGAGCTCGCCCTCCTTCCGCGTCAGGAGATCGCGGTGCGGGCCGTCGAGGAGGATCCGGACGGACGCGTCCTCGGCCCGGCCCGCGACGCGGAGGTCGAGCCCCATCAGCTCCAGCATCCGGCGGACCGACGCCTCGACCTCGGCCGCGGCTTCCGCCGAAACCTCCGGGGCGCCGCCGTCCCCGGGCTCGGGGCCGGGTCGGACGCGGATGCGGATCCTCTTCGACCCGAGGCCGAACAGGCCCCGCCGCCCCTCGTCCACGACCGCGTAGCGAAGCGCCTCCGGCGCCAGCCCGAGCGCGTCCGAGGCGGCCCGCACGGCCTCCTCGAGGTCCCTGCCCTCGAACTCCCGCTCCGCGGCCGCCACGACGCGATCCAACGCTCCGGCCCCCCGATCAAGCCGCGCCCGCCGCCTCGAGCCGTCCGGTGTGGCGGTTGACGAGCCACTGCTGGCCGATCCCCAGGAGGTTGTTGACGAACCAGTATAGGGTCAGTCCGCTCGGCAGGTTGAGGAACATCACGGTGAACACGACCGGCATCATCAGCATCATGCGCTGCTGGAGCGGGTCGCCCCCCGTCGTCGCGGTCATCTTCTGCTGGAGGAACATCGTGGCCCCCATGAGGAGGGGAGTCACGTACAGCGGGTCCTTCAGCGTCAGGTCGCCGATCCAGCCGAAGAAGGGCGCGGCGCGCAGCTCGACCGCGACCGTGAGGACGTTGTAGAACGCGATCAGGATCGGGAGCTGCAGGAACATCGGCAGGCAGCCGGACATGCCGCCCATCGGGTTGACCCCCTCCTTGCGGTAGAGGGCCATCATCTCCTCGTTCATCTTCCCGCGGTCCTTGGCGTCCTTCATCTTCTTGTACTTCGCCTTGATCGCGTTGATCTTCGGCTGGATGCGCTGCATCTGCGTCTGCATCTTCCGCATCTGGACCATGGAGTACTGGTTCAGCGGGAAGAATACGAGGCGGAGCGCGACCGTGGCGAGGACGATGGCGAGACCGTAGTTCGACACCACGTTCTCGTGGATCCACAGGAGCGCGAGGAACAGGTACTTCGCCAGCCAGTAGATCAGAGAGTAGGACGAGAACCAGACGACCGCGTCGAGGTCGTGGCCGAGCTCCCGGAGCAGCCCGTACTTCTTCGGCCCGACGAAAAGTCGCGCTCCCTCGGGCGGGATCCCGACGGCGACGACGAGCTGCGTCACCGGCTTCGGCGGCCGGGCGTCGGGCGCTGCGCCCGGCGGCGGCTCGGGGGCGACCGCGACGGGCCGCACGACGACGTCGCCCTTCCCGCCGGCCGGCAGGACGAGCGCCGCGAAGAACTGCTCGTCGAGCCCCGCCCAGAGGAGACGGCCGGTCTCGCGGTAGACCGCGGTCTCCTTGACCCGCCGCGTGCGGGTGACGCTGCGCGCCTCGTCGATCACGACCTGGCCGGTGTAGTGGATCTGGCTGGATCCCGACTTCGGGTCCAGCGCCTCGAACCCGGGCCCCCAGGCGAGCCGGGCCGGCAGCCGCCGGCCCCGGTCGGTGACGTCGAGCCGGACCTCCACGAGCCACTCGCCGCGGCGGAACGTCATCTCCTTGCGGACGCTCAGCCCCCGGCCGTCCGCCCAGCGCAGGACGACGCGCTCGACGCCGCCCCCCGCGTCCCCGACCTCCTCGCGCTCGATCCGGAAGAGCGCGGAGTTGATCCTCGCCGCGAGCGCCTCGTCGTCGAGGTCGACCGCGGCGGGCAGCAGGTCCTCGCGGACCGCGAAGGCCGGCACCAGCTCGAGCGGCTTCCCGGCGGAGTCCCGGTAGTCCGCGAGCGTCCACGACCGGACGCGACCGCCCCGGTTCGTCAGGACGACCGACATCTTGCCGTTCTCGACGCGCGCCTCCTCGGGCGCGTCCGAGGCGACCGCCGCCTCCGGGGCCTCGGCAGGCGGCGGGGTGGGGGCCGCCTCGGCGGGTTGCGCGGCCGGCGTCGCCGGCTCGACCGCGGGCGCCGGCGGGGCCGGCCGCGGCTCCGGCTTGGGCGGGGGGAACAGCCAGAGCCAGCCGAAGAGGATCAGGGCCGAGATTGCGATCGCGAGGACGGCACGTTTCTCCATTAGGTCTCGTTCCGCGAGGGCGCCCTAGCCGGAGCGCCGGCGGGGGAACGGCACGGGGTCGAAGCCGCCCCGGCACCAGGGGTTGCAGCGCAGGAGGCGCAGGAGCGCGAGCAGCAGGCCGCGGGCGGCGCCATGCGCGTCGACCGCCTCGGCCGCGTACTCGGAGCAGGTCGGGTGGAAGCGGCACGCCCTGGGAAGGGCGGGAGAGATCCACGCCTTGTACGCGCGGAGGGATCCCGAGACGATCCTCGCCGCCGTCCTCACGTCCGGAACCGGCGCGCGAGATCCTCGAAGCGCGCGAGGAACTCGCTCTCCATCCGGGCCGCCGGCACCTCGTCCGCCCCGCGCTTCGCGTTGACGACGAGATCGAGCCCCGGCGCGAGCTCGCCGCGACGGCGCCGGAAGATGTCCCGGAGAACGCGCTTGATCCGGTTGCGCTCCGCGGCGCAGCCGACCTTCCGCGTCGCCGTGATGCCCAGGCGGCAGTGGCCGACGTCGTTCGGGAGCGCGAAGAGCGTGAAGGAGGAGGAGCCGGCGCGACGGCCGTTCTCGTAGACCGTCGCGAACTGCCGCCGGCGCGTGAGCCGGAGCGACCGCGGGAACTTCCGGCTCCCGGACCCCGTCTCAGACCGCGAGGCGCTTGCGCCCCTTCCTTCGGCGCCGGGACACGACAAGGCGTCCCCCCTTGGAGCGCATCCGGACCAGGAAACCGTGGGTCTTCCTGCGCCTCCGGTTGTTCGGTTGAAACGTGCGCTTCATTGTGCGGAACCCTCGGATCTTGTTGCCCGACGAAAACCGGCATGTTAGGGAACCGCATCCGGGCTGTCAAGGCGGGGGCGAAGCGGGCGGCCGCCGGCGTCGCTGGCGACCGTGTTGAAACCCCGTTCGTCGCTGTGGTAGTCTCCGCGCGCCGTGGTACGCCACGGTCGGCACGGGTCCACGAAAACCGAAGATCGAGACGCCGGCGCGGGCGGCGAGCATCGTCTCGCTCGGGTCGCACCGGCGGGTTCCGGAGCGGGGGAGCTTCTCGACATGAAGGCTTCGCGATGCTTGTGCGCCCGCCCGGCCTCGAGTTTACATAATGTCTACAGCGTCGGAGCGGCCCCGGCCGGGAACTCGCGGGGGGAGCGTGAGTTGCGGCGGCGGCCGCTTTTCCACACCTGTGGAAAACCTGTGCACCAATAGGCGGTCGCGGCGGCGCCGATCCGTTGACGGATCGGGGGATTTGCGGCTCGAGGGGGGGGAAGAGGGACGTGCTCGAGGCGACGACGCGCAACACCTGGGACCGCGTTCTCGGCAGGATCGAGACGAAGGTCAACTCGCGCTCCTTCAGCACCTGGTTCCGGCCGACGGAACAGATCGGCGAGGACGGGGCCACCCTCGCCGTCCGGGTCCCGAACACGTGGTTCGCGGAGTGGCTCAACACGAACTATCTCGCCCTGATCCAGGACGCGCTCAAGGAGATCGAGCGCCCGGGCATGACCGTGCGGTTCCTTCCCGAGCCGCCCGAGGCCGCGCGGCCGGCCTCCGCCCCGGCGCGGAGGCCGGCGGCCGCCGAGCGCCGCCCGGGCGAGTCCGAGGGCGGGGGCCCCTGGCTCAACCCGCGGTACACCTTCGACACCTTCGTCGTCTCGTCGTGCAACCAGTTCGCCCACGCCGCCGCGATGGCCGTCGCCGAGCAGCCGACCAGCGCCTACAACCCGCTGTACATCTACGGGGGAGTGGGCCTCGGCAAGACGCACCTCATGCAGGCGATCGGGAACCGCCTGAGCCGCCGGGGCGCGATGCGGATGCGGTACATCTCGACCGAGCACTTCATGAACGAGCTGATCAACGCGATCCGCTTCGAGA
>CAZPWK010000075.1:0-11326 GCA_964590285.1 uncultured Acidobacteriota bacterium
CGCCAGCGAGCCGCGCTCCGAGAGGCTGGCGAAGGCCGCCGCGCGCGCCTCGGCCAGCCGCGCGGCCGACCGCCTCGACCTCCGCGTGGGCGACGGTCTCGCGGTCCTCACCCCGGACGACGGCGTCTCGGTCGTCGTCCTCGCCGGACTCGGAGGGCACGCGATCCGGCGGATCCTCGACGATCCGAGGCGGGAGGCGCTCGCCCCCCGGCGCCTCGTGCTCCAGCCGCAGACGGAGCCCGCCGTCGTGCGGGGCTGGCTCGCGGGGTCGGGGTACCGGCTGGTCGCCGAGCGCCTGGTCGCCGACGGCCGTCGCTTCTACGTCGTGCTGGCCGCGGAGCCGGGCGTCGAGGACCTGCGCCATCCGTCCCTGCCGCCCGCCGACCTCCTCGAGGCCGGGCCGCTTCTGGTGAGGTCCGGCGATCCCGTCGCGGCGGCGTACTGGAGGGCGGAGCTCCGCCGCACCCGGGCGATCCTCGAGCGCGCCCGCCGCGGCAGGGGGCGCGACGAGGCGCTCGCGCGGGAGGCGCTCGCCCGGCGGGTCCTCGCCGCTCTGGCCGGCGCGACGCGGGGGAGGTAGTCTTTCCCGGCCCGCATGGCGCGGGCGGAGCGACGCGATGGAAAAGGCGTACAAGAACCTCGAGTTCCTGGCGAGCCGCGAGGCCCGCACGATCCGGATCCTCAGCGAGTACCTGGAGCCGCAGGCGCGGTTCCACCGCTATCGCGTCAAGGACACGATCGCCTTCTTCGGGTCCGCCAGGGCGGTCCCGGCCGACGTCGCGGCCGAGGGGCTCCGGCTCGCGGAGGGCGCGGGCGACCCCGCGGGCATCGAGGCCGCGCGCCGGGCGGTCGAGCTGTCCCGCTTCTACGAGGACGCGCGAACGCTCGCGCGCCGGGTGACGGAGTGGTCGAAGAGCCTGCCGAGCGCCGCCCGCCGCTTCCTCGTCTGCTCGGGGGGCGGCCCGGGGATCATGGAGGCCGCCAACCGGGGGGCTTCCGAGGCGTCCGGCATCTCCGTCGGCCTCGGCATCAGCCTTCCGGCCGAGCCCGCCTCGAACCCCTACGCGACGAGGGAGCTGACGTTCGAGTTCCACTACTTCTTCATGCGGAAGTTCTGGTTCGTGTACCTGGCGAAGGCGCTGGTCGTCTTTCCGGGCGGGTTCGGGACCCTCGACGAACTGTTCGAGCTCCTGACGCTCGTGCAGACGCGGAAGCTCGAGAAGCCCCTGCCGATCCTCCTCTACGGGAGCGACTTCTGGCGAGAGGTCGTTCGGTTCGAGGCGCTGTCCCGCTGGGGAACCGTTCCGGCCGCCGATCTCTCGCTCTTCCGCTTCGCGGACTCCCCCGACGAGGCGTTCGAGTTCCTCCGCGACGAGCTGACCGCCCTCTATCTGGCGAAGCGGGGCGAGTCCTCGCGGCGGGCCCCTTGACGGCGCTCGCTCCCGCCGCCAATCTGTCCCCATGATCCGACGCATCCTCGCCGGCCGGGCCTACCAGGCCCTCCGCAGGCTCCTCCGCACGAACGAGCGCGCCTACTCGGTGGCGCTGGTCCTCGCCGTGGGGCTCCTGGGCGCGGTGGGCGCGGTTCTGGTCCGCTACGGCGGGCTCGCCTTCCAGTACGTCGCCTTCGCGAGCCTCGACTCGCCGCTCGAGGTCGCCCGCGGCCTGCGCCTGCCGATGATCGCGCTCGCGCCGGCGGCGGGAGCGCTCGCCGCGGGGCTGCTCGGCCGCTTCGTCGTCCGGGACGCGGGGAGCATGGAAGGGACCTCGGAGATCATGGAGGCGGTCTCCCTCAAGGGATCCGGCCGGCTCCACCTCGGGCGGACCGTGCGGAAGTCGATCGGGTCGGTGCTCCTGAACGCGACCGGAGGCTCGGTCGGCCGCGAGGGCCCGATCGTCCAGATCGGCGCGGCGGCGGCCTCGCGCCTGGCCCGGTTCCTGCGCGTCCCGGTGGAGCGGCGGCGCATCCTGATCGGCTGCGGGGTGGCCTCCGGCATGGCGGCCGCCTACAACTCCCCGATCGGGGCCGCCATGTTCGTGATGGAGGTCGTCCACGGCAACTTCGCGCTCGACGTCTTCGGCCCCGTCGTGCTCTCCTCCGTCACGGCGGCGCTCCTCTCGCGCGGGGTGTTCGGCGCCGCGCCCCTCTATCCCCTGGCGCCCGGAACCGGCCCAGGCCTCCTCTCCCTTCCGCTCTTCGCGCTGCTCGGCGCGCTCGTGCCGTTCGCGGCCCTGCTCCTCCGGTCGAGCATCGAGGCGTCGGAGCGCGCGTTCCGCCGCGTCCCCCTGCCGCTGTGCCTGCGCATGGCGCTCGGCGGGCTCGTCGTCGGCCTCCTCGCCGTGAAGCTCCCCGAGGTCTGGGGGAACGGCTACGACGCGGTCGGCCAGGTGCTCGTCGGCGGGGTGCTGCCGGCGGTGCTCCTGCCGCTGCTCCTCGCGAAGATCGTCGCGACGGCCGCCTCGATCGGCTCCGGAGGGAGCGGGGGCGTGTTCACGCCCGCGCTGCTCGTCGGCGCCGCCGCGGGAGCCTCCTTCGCGCACGCCGCGGGGATCGTGCTGCCCGGGCTCCACGTCGAGACCGGATACTTCGCGCTCGCGGGCATGGCCGCCGCGATCGCGTCCACGACCTTCGCCCCGATCACGGCCCTCGTCATGGTGTTCGAGATGTGCCAGGACTACGGGGCCGTGATCCCGCTGGCGGTGGTCACCGTGACGGCCACCGCGGTCTCGCGCGGGCTCCGGCGCGACTCGATCTACACCGAGGCGCTCCGCCGGAAGGGGGTGGACTTCGACCTCGCCTTCGAGCAGATGGCCCTCGCGTCGCTTCGCGCCGAGGACTTCGTGCGCGACGACCCGCGGACCGTCCGCTCCGACGCCCCGATGGGCGAAGTGCTCGACCTCTTCACCGAGAGCCGCCAGACCGCGATCTACGTTCTCGGCCCCTCGGGCGGACTGCTCGGGGCGATCGACCTGCGCGACGCCTTCCAGGTCGCCGGCGAGCCGCAGCTCCGGGAGAGCCTCGTCGCGCTCGACCTCGTTCGCGACGTGCCCCGCGTCAACCCGAGGACCTCGCTCGACGACGTGATGCGCCGGTTCTCCCAGCTCGAGCTCGCCCAGCTCCCGGTCGTCGACGACCACGATCCGGACCGGCTGATCGGCAGCGTGGCCCGCCGCGACGTCGTGCAGGCGCTCGACCGGGAGGTCCTGCGAAGGCGCATGGTGCTCGCGCGGTACCTCGGGGGAAACGTGGAGGACGCCGACGTCGGATCGAGACGCGCGGCGGACCTCAGGATCGAGGAGCGTCCGGCGCCCGCGCGCCTCGTCGGCCGCTCGCTCGCCGAGACCGACCCGTACCACACACTCGGACTGTACGTGCTGGCGGTGCGTCGCAAGGGGGAAGACGGCGGGCGCGAGGTCTCTCCCGTTCCGCCCGACCTCGTCGTGCGCGAAACGGACCGGCTCGTGCTCCTGGGGCCCGCCGGGGCCTTCGAAGGTCTGGCGGACGGATCCTGAGGATCCGCCCCGTCACCTCCCGAACGTCGTGCTCGACCCGCCGCTCGCCGTCGAGTCGATCTCGCTGTAGGGATGCGGGTGCGCCCCGCTCCTCCACGCCTGCGCCGGACCGATCTGCTCCAGGATCTCCGCGGAGTCGATCGTCGTGATCGTCGGCTTCTCGTACGCCTTGAGGGTCATCGCTCCCACCTTCCGCGTCCGGCGACCCCCCGCCGCCCGACGTCCGCCGAGGCATGCATCCCGGCTCCCGATACTCTACGGGAACCGGCACGGGAGCGCAAGGACTAATTTTGTCATGTTTTCGACTTGAGGAATCAGAGTCTCGGGCCGGGGGGCGATGCCGGCCGAGCGGGGCGCCGGCGGAGGCGCGTCCGCTACAATGACCCCTCGCTGTCGCGGAGCTCTCCCCGGGAGGTGCCCGATGATCCCAGCGGTCGCGCTCGGCGCGCCGCCCGCCGCCTCGGTCCCGCTGGGAGAGGCGCTTCCCGTCTGGGCGATCGCGCCCTTCGCGGGGATGCTGCTGTCGATCGCCCTGCTCCCCCTCCTCTCGCCCCACTTCTGGCGCCACCACTACCCGAAGGTGGCCCTGGCCTGGGGGCTCGCCTTCGCCGTGCCGTTCCTGGCGGCGCACGGCGGGGGGGCGCGGCACGAGTTCCTGCACGTCGCGCTCGTGGACTACGTCCCGTTCATCACGCTCCTCTGGGCGCTCTTCACGGTCTCCGGCGGGATCGTCGTTCGCGGCACGCCCCGGGCGACCCCCGCGGTCAACACGGCCCTCCTCGCCGTCGGCACCGTCGCGGCCTCGTGGATCGGAACGACGGGCGCGGCGATGCTCCTCGTCCGGCCCCTCCTGCGAGCCAACGCGGGCCGGCGGCGGGCCTCCCACGTCGTCGTGTTCTTCATCTTCCTGGTCGCCAACGTCGGAGGCGTGCTGACGCCGCTCGGCGATCCCCCGCTCTTCCTCGGGTTCCTGCACGGGATCCCCTTCTTCTGGACGCTCCACCTGGCCCCTCACTTCCTCTTCGTCGCGACCCTCCTGCTCGCGGCGTTCTACTGCATCGACCGGCACCGGATGCGCCGGGACCCGGGCGCGGTCGAGACTCCGGACGAGGCCGCCCCGCAGAAGGTGCGGGTCCGGGTCGCGGGGGCCCGGAACCTCGTCTTCGCGGCGGGGATCGTGGCCGGGGTCCTGCTGTCGGGCCTCTGGAAGTCCCCCTCGCTCTCCGTTCTGGGCGTCCGACTGGAGTGGAGCGATCTCGCGCGCGAGGCGCTGATCGCCGCGATGGGGCTCCTCTCGCTCGCGACGACGCCGCGCGCGCTCCGGGCCGAGAACGGCTTCTCGTGGGAGCCGATCCGCGAGGTGGCGATCCTGTTCGCGGGGATCTTCGCGACGATCATCCCCGCGATCGCGATCCTCAAGGCGGGAGAGCACGGCGCCCTGGGGTTCCTCGTCGAGCGGATCCGGGAGCCCTGGCAGTTCTTCTGGGCGACCGGGCTCCTCTCGTCGGTGCTCGACAACGCCCCGACCTACCTGACGTTCCTGAACGTGGGGCTCGGCCGGCTGTATCCGGGACTCCCGGAGGCCTCGCAGATCGCCCGGATCCTCGCCGAGCACCCGCAGGTGGTCGAGGCGGTCTCCGCGGGCGCGGTCTTCATGGGCGCCAACACCTACATCGGCAACGCCCCCAACTTCATGGTGAAGTCGATCTCGGAGGAGGCGGGGATGGCCATGCCGTCGTTCTTCGGCTACCTCTTCCGGTGGGCGCTTCCGATCCTCGTCCCCGTCTTCCTGCTGGCGGGCTGGATCTTCTTCTGAGGAGGGAGACCCTTGGCGGCACGGTATCACGAGGTGGCGATCGCGGGGCCCCGCGGCCGGGCCCGCGGTTTCGTCGAGGGCTATCTGGCGGGCCGCGGCGCGCTCCCCGGCCCGCTCCCCGAGGCGGCGGAGGAAGGGTTCGAGGTCGAGAGCCTCCGCGAGCGCCTCGGCGAATCGCTCCATCCGGCTTCGGGAACGGTCCACCTGATCGCCGAGGAGGCGATGCTCCCCGCGCTCCGGGAGGCCGTCGAAGCGGCGGGGCCCCGAGGGATCGGCATCCGGATCGTCGAGACGCGGCCGATCGCCGGCGCCCGGTTCGAGTTCTCGATCGCCGCCTACTCCGAGGAGCACGGGCGCCGGATCCTCGACTGGTTCGAGCGCCTGCCCGAGGGGGTCCGGCTCGAGCCCGCAGAGCCGTTCCGCGTGCGCCGGGACCCCCGTGCCCGCGGAAACGAGATGTACGCGCCCGTTCACGAGTACGAGCTGCGCGGCGAGGGAGCCGTCGAGGGGGAGCTCGGCGGGGTGCTCGCCCTCCTCCGGCTGTGCCGGGCGGAGGACCTGGTGCGCGTCCGGCGGGCGGTCCTCCGGGGGAGGGGCTAGTTGGAGCGGCTCCGTCTCGACGCGGAGGCGGCCGACGCGGGGAAGACTCTGCAGAGGCTCCTGCGAGAGCGGGCGGGGATGTCGAACTCGCGCGCGCGCGGTCTCGTGCTCGCCGGCCTCGTCGAGAGGAACGGGGCCGTCGCCGCCCGGCCGGACGAGCGGATCGCCGAGGGCGACCGGATCCTGCTGCGGCACGACCCCGGAACGGCGTACACGACGCCGCGTCGCTCGCCGAGGACGGGAGGGTACCGGGTCGTCCACGAGGAGGCCGGCTTCCTCGTAGCGGACAAGGAGCCGGGCGTGCTGACCGTGCCCGGCGCCGCGCGGCGAGGAGACTCCCTCCTCGAGCTCGTCGAGGAGGCGTACCGGCGCCGGGGACATCGCGATCGCCGGGCGCTCGCGGTGCACCGGATCGACCGGTTCACGTCCGGGCTCGTGGTGCTCGCGCGCCCGGGCCCGGCCTTCGAATCGCTCCGGGAGCAATTCGCGTCCCGCCGGCCCGAGCGCGTCTACCTGGCGGTCGCGGAAGGCCGCGTGGAGCCGGAGTCCGGCGAGCTCGTGCACCGGCTCGCCGAGAACCCGAAGAGCCGCAAGGTCCACGCGGTCCGGCCGGGCGAGGAGGGGCGCTGGTCCGCGTCCAGCTACCGGGTGATCGAGCGGTTCGCGCACGCGAGCCTCCTCGAGGTGCGGCTCCGCACCGGCCGCAGGAACCAGATCCGCGTGCAGCTCGCGGCCGGCGGTCACCCGCTCGTCGGGGACGTGGCGTACGGGAACTCCTCGAAGCTGATCGGGCGCACCGCCCTGCACGCGCACCGGCTTCGCTTCGCCCACCCCTCGACCGGGAAGCCCTCGTCCTTCGAGGCGCCGCCCCCGGGCGATTTCCGGAGGCTCCTGTCCGCGCTCCGGCGCGGAGCGAGGCCGTGACGCGAATCGGCCCCCGCCGCCCGCGTCAGTCGCCGATCAGGATGAGGGCGCCGGTGTAGGTGAGCACGCGGTTGACGCCTCCCAGGGGAGCGATCTCCGCGGCGCAGAAGAAGCCGAGGATCGGCAGGCCCGGGAACGCCGACTCGAGGAGCGCCGAGTCGACCCCGGTCTCGCCGTAGAGCGACCGCCCGCGCGCCAGGCAGTCGAAGTAGAGGCCGAATCGCCAGGGGCCCTCGGCCTTCGCCGACGCGTCCGCGAGGACGCGAGCGAGGTCCTTCCGGGCCGCCCCTCCCTCGCGGACCGCGAAGAGGATCGAGTCCCCCTCCTCGACTTCCGCGGCGATTCCGATCACGCCGGTGTCCTCGTCCGCGGTCAGGATGCTCCGGACGAGGTACCCTCCCGCCGCGATCCCCGTCGCGGTCGCGTCCGGCAGCAAGCCGACGAAGAGCCGGTCGAAGGCGCCCCCCCCCGAATCCAGGAGCCCCTCGGGGGAGGCCTCGGCGAGGAGTGACAGCGGAGGGCGCCCCTCGAGCTCGAGGACGAGATTCCCGTGGGACCGGGTCACGACCAGCGGCCCGGTCAGAGGCCGGCACCCCTGCGTGACCGCCGCTCGGTGCCGGAACCGGCCTCCGAGGCGCACCCCCGACACCGCGGCCTCGGCGGTCTCGGTGCCGTGGAACAGGAGGGGCGGCCCCGACGCCGCCCGTCCGGCCGCGGCGCCCCCTGCGACCGGGACGCCCGGCAGGATCTCTTCGATCCCCCGAAGGAACCGGTCGGGTCGCACCTGCCGGGGGTCGGGCCACGCGAGGATCAGGTCGTCGAGGCCCCGCGACCCGACGAGACGCTCCCCGGCCTCCCGGCCCGCCGAGAGCCCCAGATCCCCCCCGTCGCGGAAGAGGAAGGGGGTGGCGCGGATCTCGTCGGCCGAAACCGCCAGGACTCCGACGGCGGGGCCGTCCTCGACCTCCCGCCCCTCGGCCACGACCCCGGCGCCGGAGCACCCGGCGACGTAGGGAGTTCCGGCGGAGGCGCCGACGCCCTCGAGGAGTTCGGACGCCGCGGCGGCGTGATCGGGCGTGGCGAAGACGACGCACCAGTCGGCACGGGGAGCGCCGAGACGGTCGCAGGCCCGCGAAGCGGCCTCGCGGGCCGCCTCCGACGCGTCCGGGCGAATCGAAAGGCCGACTGCCGCACGGATCATCGCGCGCTCCCGACTCCGGGACGATAGCAAACGGCCCGACGAAGCCGCCACGCGCCGTTGATGATCCGCGGCGCAGGACCTATATTCGAGGCTCGAAGCGGAGGACACTCGTGAGGATCCCGACCGGCGCGAGGCGCACGGCCTCCACCCTGGCTCTCCTGTTCGCCTTCCTGCCCGCGCTCCCCGTGGAGGAGCCCCCGGCCGCGGCCGCTCCGACGTCCGAGGCGATCGCCGCGGGGGCCGTCCGCGACCCGTTCCCCGTCCCGGAGGAGATCCGGGGGAACGTCGAGTTCTGGAAGCGCGTCTTCGCCGAGTGGAGCCTCGCCCAGGTCGCGCTCCACGACGCGGTGCGCCCGGAGCTCGTCTACGAGGTCCTCGACATCCCCGGGACCGTCGGGGAGTCCCTGAGCCCGGCGCAGCGCGAGTTCGTCCGCCGCGAGCGGGAGCGCCTCGAGGCGCGCCTCCTCGACGTCGAGCGGCGCGCGGCCGCGGGGGAGAGCCTCGAAGGCGAGGACGCGGCCCTCGCGCTCGAGATCGTCACGACCGCGGGGACCGACGCGCTCCCCGGGGCTCACGCCCGGGTCCGGTCGCAACGCGGCCTGCGCGAGAGGTTCGGGCGCGGACTCGAGATCGGCGCCCGCTACGACGCTCGCTTCCGAGAGGTGTTTCGCGAGGCCGGCCTCCCCGAGGACCTCGCCTTCCTCCCTCACGTCGAGTCGTCGTTCCAGGTCGGCGCCCGGTCCTCCGCCGGGGCCGTCGGCGTCTGGCAGTTCACGCGCCCCGCCGCGCGCAAGTTCATGACGCTGACGCCGACGATCGACGAGAGGCTCGACCCGGTGGCGGCGGCGCGCGGCGCCGCCCGGTACCTGGGCGCGGCCTGGGCCGAGTTCGGGCACTGGGGGCTGGCGCTGACCTCGTACAACCACGGCGTCGAGGGGATGCGCCTGGCGAAGGAGAAGTTCGGAACGGACTTCGGCCGCATCGTCCGCGAGTACGACGGCCGGCGCTTCGGCTTCGCGTCGAGGAACTTCTACGCCGAGTTCCTGGCCGCCCGCGAGATCGCGCGGGAGCCGCTGCGGCACTTCGGCGGGGGCCTCGCCTTCGAGGCGCCGCTCGCGCACGACAGCGTCGTCCTCGACCGCAGCGAGCGTCCGGTCCGGATCGCGAGGGAGTGGGGGATCCCCCTCGGCGAGCTGGCGGACCTCAACCCCGCCTGGACCCGCCGCGCCGTCCGCGGAGGGGAACCGCTCCCCGCCGGAACGGTCGTCTGGCTTCCCGAGGGGACGCTGGCCCGCCGGGCGGCCTCTTCGGCGAAGCGCGAGAGGCGGAACGCCGCCGCGTCCGCCGGGGAGGAGGGCGCCGAGGCGATCGCGCGCGCAGCCGTGCACGTCGTGAAGAGCGGTGACACCCTGCTCCGGATCGCCAGGCGGTACGGCGTGACGCTCGCCGAGCTGCTCGGCCTCAACCGCCTGAGCGCGGACTCGATCCTCCGGCCGGGCCAGCGCCTGTTCGTGCCCCGCTCCGGCTGAGGCGGAAACCCTCCGGGTCCCCCGCCGGGAGCGACTTGCGCCCGGAGCGGCGGCGGCGTACCTTTCGAGGGTCCCGGTCGTCCCGATGGGCAAGGAGTCGCGCATGGGAGCTTTCGCGTTCCGCACGCAGCTGGCGATCGCTCTCGCCGTCGTCCTCGCGGCCCCGGCGCTCGCGCCGGTGCGGGCCCGCTCCGAGGAAAGCGCGCAGTCCGCGAGCGCCGCAACTCCGGAGGAGAAGAAGGCGGCGGACCCCGAGGCCGACAAGGACGCGCCGAAGCCGGACGCCAAGGCCCCGGGGAAGAACGACCCGAAAGCCGCGGCGGCGCCCAAGGCCGCCGACCCGAAGAAGACCCCCGCCAAGGCAGCCCCGGCGGATGCGTCGAAGAAGCCGAAGACGGAGGTCAACACGATCGAGGACCTCTACGCCGAGCCCGAGCCGCCGAAGGACGAGACGCGGGCGCGGCCGGAACGCGCGTAGCCGCGGGAACGGGGCCCCGGCGGGCTCGCCGGCGGCCGCCCCGATCGCGGAGCGTGGATCCGCCATGACCGACCCCCGCTACGTCAATCGAGGCTTCGGCCTCGAGCGCGCCATCTCGGGGAAGCTCGCCCGGGACTATCGAAGCGCCCTGGTCGACCGGATGCGCCGGGAGGGCTTCCGGCTCGATGCGGGCGGAGTCTCCTTCCGGCTCGCCCGGGAGTTCGGGTTCTGCTACGGCGTGGACCGCGCCGTCGAGTACGCGTACGAGACCCGGGAAAGGTTCCCGGACCGCAGGATCTTCCTGACGGGCGAGATCATCCACAATCCCGGAGTCAACCGCAGTCTCGAGGAGATGGGGATCCGTTTCCTCGACGGGCGAGAGGGCGGCGCCCGGGCGGACGACCTGCGCCCGGACGACGTCGTGATCCTTCCCGCCTTCGGCGTGCCCCTCGCCGACATGGAGGCCCTGCGGCTGCGGGACGTCGTCCTCGTCGACACCACCTGCGGCTCGGTGCGGAACGTCTGGAAGAACGTGGAGAACTACGCGAGGGACGGGTTCACGGCGCTCCTTCACGGGAAGTTCGACCACGAGGAGACCCGGGCCACCGCCTCGCGCGTGCTCCGCCACCCCGGCGGCCGGGTCGTCGTCGTCCGCGGCGAGGAGGAGGCGCGCGTCGTCTGCGACCGGATCGAGCGCGGAGGGGACGCCGGGGCGTTCCTCGATCGCCTACGCCACGCGGTGTCGCCCGGATTCGATCCCGCCGTCGACCTCGGCAGGATCGGCTGCGCGAACCAGACCACGATGCCGTCGAGGGAATCGCGGGCGATCGCGGAGATGGTGCGCTCCTCGATGGTCCTGCGCTGGGGAGCGGAGGAGGCCGGTCGCCGCTTCCGGACCTTCGACACCGTCTGCAGCGCCACCCAGGAGCGCCAGGACGCCCTCGTCCGGCTCCTCCGCGAATCGCCGCTCGACCTCGTGCTGGTCATCGGCGGCTACAACTCGTCGAACACGACGCACCTCGTCGAGATCGCGACCGCGTCGGTCACCGCGTACCACGTCCGCTCCGCCGACTGCATCGAGAGCCCGGATCGGCTGCGCCACCAGCCGCTCGGCTCGCGAGAGGAGGCCGTGGCCGAAGGATGGCTGCGCGACGGGCCGGTCGTCGTGGGGCTCACCGCCGGGGCCTCGACGCCGAACGTCGAGATCGAGCGGGTCGTGAGGCGCGTGGCCGCGTTCCGGGGCGCGACGCCGGGCTGACCGCGCC
>CAZPWK010000076.1:0-11314 GCA_964590285.1 uncultured Acidobacteriota bacterium
CGGCGCGGGAGGACAACGGGAGCGACACCGACGGATTCGCCACCTGGCGGAAGCCGCTCCCGACGAGGCGCCGGTAGAGATCCACCCGGAATCGGGAGAACTCCTCCGCGGAGAGGCACCGGTCGCGCACGTCGGCGCAGACGCCCCGCGCGGACTCGACGGGGGCGAAGTACACGCCCACCCGGTCCTCGAGGCCGCGGCGGCGAAGCTCGTCCACGACGGCCGCCGCGGACTCCGCGTTCCGGCCGTCGACGTTGACGCGGACGGTCACCTGCAGGAGGCCCGCGACGGCGACCAGGTTGGCCAGGATCCCGTCGAACGTGCCCCGGCCGTCCGCGAGCCGGCGGCGCGCGTCGTGGACGTCGCGAGGGCCGTCGAGCGTGACCTGGGCGGAGTGGACGCCGGCCGCCCGCAGCCGGGTCGCCATCCGCGGGTCGAGAAGCCACCCGTTGGTGACGATCCCCGAGGGATGCAGCCGGGACCCGTGGCGCACCGCGACGAGGCGGAGCCCTTTCTGGAGCCGCTCGATCGTCTCGACGCAGAGGGTCGGCTCGCCGCCGAACCAGGTGACCTGGATCCCGCCCTCGCCCGGGTGACGCCGATCCGCGAAGTCGAGCAGCGCCTGCTCGACGGCGGCGGTCATGCGGTCGTCGGCGGGGCGCTCGTAGCAGTAGTCGCAGCGGAAGTTGCACGCGAGCGTCGGGGCGATCGTCAGCTGGAGCGTCGCGCCCCCTCCCGCCCGCTCGCGGCTCGCCGCCTCGAGCCTCGCGACCTCGTCCTCCCCCTCCTCGACGACGAAGCGCTTCTCGCGGAGGATCGAGGAGTAGCGGCGCTCCTCCTCCCCCTCCGCCGACCCCGGGTCCCCGACCAGCCGCTCGAGGAGCGCGCGTTTCTCGGGCCGGACGCGGACCAGGGCGGCGGTCGAGGCGTTGAAGGCCAGAAGCCCGCCGCCGTCGTCGTCCAGAAAAACGTTGTAACGGGACGCTTTCGTGTCCGCCATCTCGGTCTTTATACGCTCAAGGCGGACGCCGTGCACGGTTCGGCCGAAAGGAGTCCCGCGCCGGCGGCGCGTGGGAGGTCAGGACACTGGCTCGAGCTTCCGCGCCGAAGGGGTCCCGGCCTGGCCCTCGCCGGTCGCCAGTCGGTAGGTGGTGCCCCGCCGCTCGCCCAGCTTCTGCAGGAACCCACGGACGACGAGACGGTGGACGTTGTCCTTCAGGGTGTTCCGGTTCGTTCCGGTCGCCGCCAGGAGGACCGCCGCCCCGACGGTCCCGTGCTCGCGGACGGCGTCCAGGATCGAGCGCTGGAGGGGGGTCAGATCCGAGGCGCGCCGCTCGACGTCGAGCTTCGCCTCGACCCGCTCCCGGTGCCGCGAGAGCGCGCCGAGGTAGAACCGGACCCACGGCTCGAGATCCGCCTCTCCCTGCCAGAAGTGGGTCTCCGAGGCGTCGAGGGCCTCGTGATAGGTGTCCCGCATCTCCTCCAGGACGCCCTCGAAGCTCGAGTACGGAAGGTGGGCGTATCCGGCCCGGCGCAGGAGGTGAACGCCGAGGAGCCTCGCGGCCCGGCCGTTTCCCCGTTCGAAGGGGCCGACCGCCAGGATCGCCAGCAGGAACGCGGCGATCACGAGGACCGGGTGCTGCTCGCCCGCCCGGAGCTCCATCTCGAGCCACGAGCAGAGCTCTTCCATCTTCTCCGCAATCAGGCGAGGGGGCAGCGTCTGGTAGACCTTCCCGAGCGCCCTTCCCTCGGCGTCGAAGGCCTCGAGATGAATCGGCTTTTCCCGCCAGGGCGCCGGCTCCGGAGGGTTCCCGGGCAAGGCGAGCAGGATGCCGACGAAGCGTCGGATCTCGTCCGGCGTCACCAGCGGGCCCGACCCGGGAAACGACCGGTCCATCGCCTCCGCGTAGCCGAGAACGTCGGCGCCGTCGCGGACGGCCGGGGCTTCTCCGCAAAGAAGGGCCGCGACCTCGGCGTCCGTGACCCGGACCCCCGACATCCGGCAGGAGGCGCCCACCGAGCGGATGCGGGACGCGTCCCGGAGCCTCGCCAGCCGATCGGGTGGAACGGCCGTCCCGGCCGCCCAGGTCCCACGGAAGTGGTCGAGCTTTGCCACGGAATTGAGAATGTCCCTTGAAACCGGGATTTTCATCACATTCTCCGCCAAGATGTCACCCAAACCCACCCATAAATATGGGTGTCCTTGGGTTGGCTCTTGGGTATCCGGAGATTCAAGTGCCCCCTCGAGCCCGTCTTCCCCGACCGCCATTGACACGGACCGCGTCGAATCACTAGGATTCGCCCTTCCCCCAGGCTGCTGGGCTGCCCGGGGTCGCCGGGGTCGGCCGGCCGAGGATAGCACGTTGGACTCGGAGTCGAAAATCACGAGCTCCCGGGCTCACAGGCTCCCGGCGGTTCTGGTGGCGATCCTGGAGTCCCCGTCCGGCGACCTGGAGTGCGAGGCCGAGGATCTCAGCAGGACCGGGGTCCTGCTCGCCGGAAGGCTCCCGGACCTGGCTCCCGGGCCGGTGACCGTGCGGATCCGGTCCCGAGCGGGAGATCTCGAGGGTCGCTTTCCCGGGAAGGCCGTTCGGGCCGAGGGGGACTCCTCCGAAACGGGTCGGCGGATCGGCATCGAATTCGTCGATCTCGCCCCCGATCAGCAGCGGATCCTCGAGAGCCTGCTCGCGAGGCTCATGGAAGGCATGGCTCCCGGGCCGCTCCAGTCCCTGCGCCCCGGCGCCCCTCCCCACGAGATCCGGAAGGCGCTCGAGGCGGTCCCGCTGCCGCATCGGATCGCCCTCGCCGTCCGGGGCGGCCCGAGGGACCGCGAGATCCTCCGCCACGACCCGCAGCCGCAGGTGCTCGAGTCGCTAGCCCGGAATCCCAACCTGATGTCGGCCGAAGCGCTGAGCCTCGCCTCGAACCCGCAGATCGCGTCCTCGACCCTCGAGATCCTCGCCTCGGATCCGCGCTGGGCGGCCGACTGGGAGACCCGGGTCGTTCTCGCCTCCCACCCTCGCGTTCCGTTCGTCCTGGCGGAGAGGATCGTGGCCGGATTGCCGCCGCCCGCGCTGAAGAAGGCGCTCGCGCGGCCGTCGCTCCATTCCGCGCTCCGGGACCGCATCCTCAAGCGCCTGGCCCGCGGCTGACCCGCCGATCCGAGAGGACCCGAGATGACCGTCGAACGCCGTCTGGGAACCCTGGCCTCCCGCGCCGTCGTCGCCGCCGCGCTCGTCGCCGCAGGCGCCGCGCGCGCGCAGGAAGGCTCCCCGGCGACCCTCATCCTCGGCCGCGCGCTCTCGGAGCCGCGCGCCTACGAGAAGGTCGCCCACCTGGCGGACCGGATCGGCCCACGGCTGAGCGGCTCGGCGGGCTACGACGCCGCGGTGCGCTGGGCGGTCGAGGAGTTCCGCCGGGACGGGCTGGAGCGGGTCTGGACGGAGAAGGTGACGGTCCCGCGCTGGGTGAGGGGGGAGGAGCGGGTCCGGATCGTCGCGCCGGTCGACGCGTCCCTGACGGCCGTCGCGCTCGGGATGAGCGTGCCGACCCCCGAGGGCGGGATCGAGGCCGAGGTCGTCGAGGTGGACGGCTTCGAGGCGCTCTCCGCGGTCGGCGAGAAGGCCCGCGGGAAGATCGTCCTCTTCAACCGCCCGTTCCTGCGCGACGCGGGGCCCGAATGGGGATACGGAGCGGCGTCCGCGCTTCGCCACCGCGGCGGCGTCGAGGCCGCGCGGCTGGGGGCGGTCGGAGCGCTGATCCGCTCGATCGGGACGGCGAGATACCGCCTCGCCCACACCGGGATGACCGGCCGGGAAGACGGCGTCCCGGGAATCCCCTACGCCGCCGTCAGCCAGGAGGACGCGGACCACCTCCATCGCCTGCTCGCCGCGGGCGAGACCGTCCGGGTCCGCATGACGCTCGGCTGCCGGACGGAGCCGGACGTCGAGCAGGCGAACGTCCTCGCGGAGATCCGCGGCCAGGAGAGGCCCGAGGAAGTCGTCGTGATCGGCTGCCATCTCGACTCCTGGGACCTCGGAACCGGGGCGGTCGACGACGGCGCGGGATGCGCGATCGTCATGGAGTCGCTCCGGATCGTGCGCTCCCTCGGGCTCGCGCCCCGCCGGACCCTCCGGGCCGTGCTGTTCGCCAACGAGGAGAACGGGCTCCGCGGGGGCAAGGCGTACGCGGAGGCCCACGCCGCCGAGCTCGGCCTGCACGCGGCGGCGATCGAGGCGGACTCCGGCGCGGGGCGCGCGACCGGGTTCGGCGTCACCGCGGGCGAGGGCGGAGAGGAGATCGCGCGCAGGATCGCCCGCCCTCTCTCGGGGATCGGCGCCGCCGAGATCTCGAAGGGCGGGGGCGGGGCCGACATCTCCCCGATGCGGCCGGCGGGGGTCCCGATGCTGCTCCTCCGACAGGAGACCGAGCGCTACTTCGACTACCACCACTCCGCCGCCGATACCCTGGACAAGGTCGACGCGCGAGACCTCGCGCTGGCGACGGCGGCGATGGCCGTGATGGCGTACGGCCTGGCCGACTCCGAGGAGGCGCTCCCGAGACTGGAGCCTCAGGCGCCCCCGTCCCCGGGCGTCCGGTAGCTCGGATCACCGGGGGCGGAGCGCCGCGAGCCGGACGGCGGGGGACGAGGCGGAGAGGCGCCCCAGCGAGAATCCGTCCACGAGATCCCGGGCGGCGATCGGGCGATCGTCCCCCCGGATGCCGGTCACCCTCGCGATCCATCCCACCACCCGCTCGGGGGAGAGCCCCGCGTTCCGCATCTCCGCGATCGAGCTGCCGGCGTGCCGCTTCGACAGGCGCGCGCCGTCGGGACCGAGGACCAGGGGCACGTGCCCGAAGGCCGGGGGGGCGAGGCCGAGGGTCCGGTAGAGGAGAATCTGCCGCGGGGTCGAGGCGAGGAGATCGCCCCCCCGGACGACCTCGGTGATCCCCATCGCGGCGTCGTCGACGACGACCGCCAGCTGGTAGGCGGGGGTGCCGTCCGCGCGTCGGACCACGAAGTCTCCCGGCGTCCCCAGGCGCGTCCGGCCGAGCACCCGATCGTCGAACGCGGGATCGTCGTCCTCGCCCACCCGGAACCGGAACGCGAACGGCCGCCCCGCCTCGAGGCGACGCTCGGCCTCCTCCGGAGCGAGATCGCGGCAGGTACCGGGGTAGCGGAGCTCGTCGCCCGGCTCCTGCGGCGCGCTCGCCGAGACCGCGACGTCCCTGCGGCTGCAGAAGCACGGGTAGACGCGCCCGGCGCCCCGGAGCCGCTCGAACGCCGCCTCGTACGCCGCCCCGCGCCGCGACTGCTCGTACGGCCCGCGCGGCCCGCCCCGGTCGGGGCCCTCGTCCCAGTCGAGGCCGAGCCAGGCGAGGTCGGCGAGGATCCGCTCCGTCGCGCCGGGGCGGACGCGGGGGCGGTCGAGATCCTCGACGCGCAGGACGAGCGCGCCGCCGGCCGCCCGCACCGAGAGCCACGCGAAGAGAGCCGTCGCCGCGTTCCCGAGGTGGATCTCCCCGGTCGGACTCGGCGCGTAGCGCCCTCGCGGGGCCGCCGTCCCCGACGGCATCCCTCACTCCGCCGGCGCGAAGAAGATCTGGGTGAAGTGCACGGTGCCTTCCCCGTCCACGGCGGCGCCGGCGCCCGTCTCGACGACCGCGGGATCCAGCATGTTCCTGCGATGGCCCGGGCTCTCGAGCCAGCCCTCGACCGTGGTGCGCACCGGGTCGTCCACGTTGAGGCTCCGCGCGATGTTCTCGGAGACCCTCGCAAACCGGAGGCCCGCGCCGCGCACGCGTCCCGCCGTCGAAGCCCCGCCGGGGGAGGTGTGATCGAAGAAGCCGCGGGAGACCATGTCCTCGCTGTGGGCGCGCGCGATCGCCCGGAGCGGCTCGGACCGAACGAGCGGGGCGAGGCCGCGGCGCTCGCGCTCGCCGTTCACCGCGGCCTCGAGGCGCTCCTCGAGAGAGGCCAGATCCGGCGGGGCGCCGGCATCCTCGAGGAAGACCGCCACGACGACGAACTCCTCCTCCCGGCCCGCCGCGACGCCGACGCCGAGCGCGTTCCACGCCCGGTCGAGGAGGCGCGAGTCGCGCGCGTCCCGCCACATCGCCACGACCTCCGCGGCGGGGTCGGAATAGCCGGCCAGGACCGCGGCGCGCGTCTCCGCCCCCCGGTAGCGCCGTACGCCGTGGCGCTCGAGCAGGGCCTCGATCGTCTCGCGCCCGGCGAGCCGGCGGTCGTCCGGAAGCGCGGCGATCGCCGCGGCGCGCTCCCGCGCGGCCTCGTCGAGGTCGGAGCGCCGCGCCAGGGCCGGCGCTCCCGCGTCCTTCCGGGCCGCCTGGACCCCGGCCGCGACCCCCTCGGCGATCGATTCCGGGGATCCGGTCGCGGACGCCCCGGCCCGGGCCGCGGCGACGGCGCCGAGGCCGGCCGCGAGGGCGACGGCGGCCCGCCGGAGGGATCGGCCGAATTTCACGCCCTCCATGTTGCCACGGATGGAGACCTCCCCGCGCCCCCATCCCCCGGTTTGCCCGGCCGGAGGCCCGGCCCTAGATTCCCGGCATGAGCCGCCGCGGATCGGGATTCGGGCTCGTCGTCCTCGTGGTCGTCCTCGCCGTCGTCCTGCTCCTCGCGGTCCGCGCGTGGAAGTCCGCGATGCCGGCGGCGGCCGGAGCGCTCGAGACTTCGCCGGCCGCCGAGGGGCCGCCTCCCGCCGAGACCGCCTCCCCCCGCACCGTGGACGCCGATCTCCGCGAGGTCCGGCGCCAGGCGGACCGCCGCGCGGAGGACTACCGCGAGACCCTGAGCGCGTCCGATTGACCGGAGCGGGACGGACGGCGCGCTGGGGGCGGCTCCCGTAGAATGTCGTCGGAGGGCGGAGCATGAAACGGTGGATCGTCGCGTCGCTCGGAGCCGGAGTCCTCGCCGTCGTGCCCGCGCTCGCGGGTGACTCGATCGAACCGCCCCCCGCGGCGCCGGCGTGGAAGGACAGGCTCTACTTCGGCGGCGGGATCGGCGCCTCGTTCGGCGACGTCGACTTCCTCGAGATCGCGCCGATCGTCGGCTGCCGCCTGCATCCGCGGGTCTCGACCGGCGTGGGGCTGTTCTGGCGTCGGCGGAGCGACGACCGCTACAGCCCGAGCGTCGACACGACCGACTACGGCGGAAGCGTCTTCGCGCAGGTGCACGTCGTCCCGCCGCTGTTCGCCCACTTCGAGTACGAATACGCCGACTACGAGTACCCGACGCTCGACGGGACGGCGAGGGACGGCCGGTCGAGCTTCCTCGTCGGGGCGGGGTTCTACCGGCCGCTCGGCGGCGGCGTGGGCTTCTTCGCGTCGGCGCTCTACGACGTGACGTACGACGAGGGCGACTGGCCGAACCCGTACGACAGCCCCTGGATCTACCGCGCCGGCGTGTCGGTCGGGTTCTGACGCGACCGCCCGCGGGCGGACCGGATTCCGGCGCTCACTCCCCGATCAGGTGCGCCGCCACGCGCCTCGTGCGGGGCGCCGTGCGGTGCTCGTAGAGGTAGATCCCCTGCCAGGTGCCGAGCGCCAGCCGCCCCTCGGCGAGCGGAATCGAGAGGCTCGTCGCGGTCAGCGCAGCGCGCGCGTGCGCAGGCATGTCGTCCGGACCCTCGTCGTCGTGAAGGAAGAGCGGGTCGCCGTCCGGCGCGAGCCTGGCGAGGAGCCGTTCGAGGTCCGCCGCGACGGTCGGGTCCGCGTTCTCCTGGACGAGGAGCGACGCCGACGTGTGTCGGACGTGGAGCGTGAGGAGGCCGGTCGCCATCCCGGAGGCTCGGACCCAGGCCTCGACGTCCCGGGTGATCTCCCGGAGCCCGCGTCCCCGGGTCGCGACTTCGAAGGTCGTGGATGCCTGGCGCATCGGCCCCCCCGTCGCGCAAACTGTATCGCAACGAGGGGGCCGGCGCGCCGATCGCGATTCCGATCAGAAGGGAATGCCGTCGTCCAGAACCGCCCCGAGCGGGATCTCCGACGGGGGCGGCCCCGGGAGGCGAAATGCAAGGAAGGCTTTCTGGCCCTCCGGGAGCGTGACGCGAGCTTCGAGCTCGATCACGTTCGCGCCGAGCGGGACCGCGATCCTCAACGTCCCGCTCTGCGGCTCGGGAGCGGGATTCGCGACGGTCACGAAGACCTCGCTCCCGAGAGCCACCACCCTCTCGACCACGAGCCGGGGGGCGTCCCCCACGCCCGCGGCCGCAGGGCCGGCCGCGCCCGCCAGGATCAGGATCCCCGCCAGCACGGCTCCGCTCTGCAGTAGTCTCCCTGAGGGTTTCATCTCGCTCTCTCCTTCACTTTCGCTACATGCGTCCCTCCGGAAAATGGCGAATATCTGACAACGCTAGAATCTATAGCGGATCTTGTAAGATGCAATATAGGACTCGGAAGGCCGGAATGGGGTCGGATGGGAAGGCTCGCCGCGGCGAGGATGACTCCTTAAGTTCTTATTTTACAGTGGAATGAGAGGAAGCATCCCCGGCGGTCCGGCGAGCGTGCCGCTCAGAGGTCGTGCTTGTCGATCTTCCGGTACAGGGTCGCCCGGGACACGCCGAGAAGCCTCGCGGCGCGCGTCCGGCTCCCCTTCGCGGCCTCGAGCGCCGCGAGAACCCTCTCTCGTTCGCCGATGCGCAGGGAGAACACCGGGTCCGGGGAGCGCGCCGGGACGACGAGGGTCTTCCTGAGATCCGCGTCGCCGCCGAGCGTCTCGAGCGTGATCGGTCCGCCCCCGGCGAGGACCGAGAGCCGCTGCAGCGCGTTCTGGAGCTCGCGGACGTTTCCGGGCCAGAGGTGCCGCTCGAGGAGCCCGAGGACCTCGTCGTCGATCGCCTGGGGCTCGCGCCCCCGCTCGGCCGCGATCCGCGTGAGGAAGTGCGCCGCGAGGAGCTCGAGGTCGCCGGGGCGCTTCCTGAGAGGCGGGATCTCGATCGTCAGCACCTGCAGGCGGTAGAGCAGGTCCTCGCGGAAGCGTCCCGCCTTCGCCTCGGCGGCGAGGTCCCGGTGGGTGGCCGCGAGAACGCGCACGTCCACGCGGATCGCTCGCTCGCCCCCGACGCGCCGGATCTCGCCGCTCTCGAGGACGCGGAGCAGGCGCACCTGCATCGCCGGCGGCATGTCGCCGACCTCGTCGAGGAAGAGCGTCCCGCCGTCCGCCTGCTCGAACAGGCCGGGACGGCTCCGCTCCGCGCCGGTGAACGCCCCCCGGACGTGCCCGAACAGCTCGCTCTCGAGCAGGCTCTCGGGGATGGCGGCGCAGTTCTCCGAGAGGAAGACCTTCCGCCGCCTCGCGCCCCGGAAGTGGATCGCCCGCGCCACGAGCTCCTTCCCGGTCCCGGTCTCGCCCCGGATCAGGACCGGCAGGTCGGTGGCGGCGACCCTCTCGACGAGGTCGAAGACCGCCTGCATCCCGGGAGATCGGCCGACCAGGTTCGCGAACTCGGTCCGGCTCTCCGCGGCGGCCTGGAGCCTCCGGTTCTGCCGCTCGAGGCGCGCGCGGCTCCTCGCGTTCTCGAGGGCGAGCGCCGCGTGGTCGGCGAAGGCCTCGAGGAAGCGCAGGTCGTCCGGCGTGAACAGGGTGCCGTCGCGGCGGCTGTCGAGGTACACGGTCCCGACGATCGTCCCCCGGGAGCGCAGGGGGACGCAGAGCAGCGAGCGGATGCCGTAGAGGCTGACGCTCCTCAGGTCCCGGAAGCGCGGATCGGCGCCCGCGTCGAGGGCCAGCATCGAGCGCCCCGCGCCCGCGGCGGCGACGATGCTGCGGCTGTACGACTCGGCGTCCCGCACGGTCTCGGCCTCGAGGTTCCGCGCGAGCCGGACCGAGAACTCCTCCGAGCCCCCGTCCTCCTTGAGCAGGATCATCCCGCGCTCCGCCCCGACCGCCGAGAGCGCCATGTCGAGGATCGACTCGAGCAGCGCCTCGGGGTCGGTCTCCGAGTTGAGCGCGTGGACCATTCCGTAAAGCGCCGCGAGGCGGCGCTGCTCGCCCGAGGCGGCGGCCTCCCGTTCCCGTGCGAGCGGCTCGTAGACGGCCCGCCCGAGGAACCCCTCGCGGATCCCGGGGTCCTCGATGCGAGCGGCGGCCCTGTCGAGAAGGGCGCCGGCCTCGGCGATCGCCTCGCGAGCGTCCCCCTCGCGCCCCGCGCGGGACAGCGCCTCGGCGAGCGCGGCCCGCGCGCGCGCCTCGAAGGCGGGGTGGCCGGCTCGACGAGCCGCCGAGGCGGCGGACTCCGCCGCCTCGACCGCGCCTCTCGCGTCCCCGATCGCCAGCCGCCGCGAGGCGACGGCGAGCCCCGCGCGGACCCGGATTTCCGGCTCCGGGTCGGCGCCGGGCTCGCCCGCGACCCGCTCGTACTCCGCCGCGACCGGCTCGAACGGGTCCGGGCAGGCCGGCCGCGCGCGCCGCTCCATCTCGACGGCCAGAGCCATCATCCGGGGCCTCTTCTTCCCTCGCTTGCGGCACCTCTCGAGACAGCCGGAGAGGAGCGTCGCCACCGCCTCGTCCCTCGCCCCTCCCGACTCCATCCAGGCGTCGGCGAGGAGCATCCTCGCGTAGTCGGCGTTCTCCGGCTCGACGCGGTCGAGCGGCGCGTCGAGCGTTCTCTGGAGGAGCGCCGCGGCCTCGCCCGCGCGGCCGCAGCGGATCCTCGCGTCGGCGAGCCGCGCCCTTCCGACCAGGACGAGGTTGGGATCGCCGAGGTACAGCGCGAGGTCCGCCGCCTGCTCCGCGAGCCGCATCGCGGCGTCGAGCCTTCCCCCGTCGATCGCCACCGAGGCGAGACGCGACAGCGCGCTCTGCTGGATGTCGAGGCTTCCGCGCTCCGCCGCGGCGCGCCGGACCTCCTCGAGGATCTCCGCCGCCCGGTCGAGCGCTCCCGCGCGCGACTCGAGAACGGCCAGACCGACGAGCGCCTTGAGCTCGCGCGCGTCGGGCGTCGCCTCGCCGCCCCGCTCCCGGCGGAGGATCTCCACCGCGGCCAGGAGGCTCTCCCGGGCTTCCCGCGGCCTCCCGAGCCGGTCCTCGCAGCTGGCCAGCACCTGGAGGACCTCCGCCTCCGTCGCCGAGTCTCCGTCCCGCCGCGCGACCGCCAGGGCGCGCCGGAGCGCCGGGATCGCCTCGGTCTCCCGCCCCTGGCGGGCGAGGGCGATCCCCTCGGCGCGCCTCGCCGTGGCGAGCGCGGACGGCCCCCCCTCGGCGAGCCGTCTCGCCCGCCCGGCGGAGGCGAGCGCCCTCCGGAACCGGCCGGCCTGGACGAGGGCGAGGGCCTGCCTCGCCACCGCCTCGGCC
>CAZPWK010000077.1:0-11160 GCA_964590285.1 uncultured Acidobacteriota bacterium
ACCTGCATGGTGGACGTCGCCCGCTACTTCGTGGACTTCCTCTGCGACGAGTCGTGCGGGAAGTGCACTCCGTGCCGCGAGGGGCTGGTCGGCCTGAGGGAGATCCTGAACCGGATCACGCGCGGGGAGGGCCGGGAGGCGGACCTCCCGCTCCTCGAGGATCTCGGCGCCGCGCTCGCCGACGGGTCGCTGTGCGGCCTCGGGCAGACCGCGGCCAACCCCGTCCTGTCCACGCTGCGGCACTTCCGCGGCGAGTACGAGGCCCACATCCGCGACAGGCGGTGCCCCGGCGGCGTCTGCAAGGAGCTGGTGCGGTACTCGATCACGTTCGAGTGCACGGGGTGCGGCGCGTGCGTCAAGGTCTGCCCCACCGACGCGATCGCGGGCGAGACCAAGAAGCTACACGTGATCGACGAGGTCCAGTGCATCCGGTGCGGAACCTGCATGGACGTCTGCAAGTTCGGCGCCGTCAAGGTCGAGTGAGCGACGAGAGGGATCCGACATGATCGAGGTCACGATCGACGGGCGCAAGACCGAGGTGGCTCCGGGCACCACGATCCTGGCGGCCGCCAAGACGCTCGGGATCCCGATCCCGGCGCTCTGCGACAGCTCGATGGTCGAGCCGTACGGGGCGTGCCGCGTCTGCAGCGTCGAGGTGGACGACGGCCGGAAGAAGCGGATCGTCACCGCCTGCAACTACCCGCTGACCAGGCCGATGGCCGTCTCCACGAGGAGCGACCGCGCCCTCCGGGTGCGCCGGCTCGTACTCGAGATGATGCTCGCGCGCTGGCCGAACGTGAGGGTGATCCGCGAGGCGGCCCGCGACGTCGGCCTGACGGAGCCGAGGTTCTCGCACCCGAAGCGGAACGAGAGCGAGAGCGCCTGCATCCTGTGCGGCCTCTGCGTGCGCCTGTGCCACGAGGGGGTCTGGCACCGGGTCCTCGCGTTCGAGGGGAGGGGGGAGAGCCGGAAAGTCTCGATGCCGTACGGCAAGCAGCCGCCCGAGTGCGTCGGGTGCATGGCCTGCGCGAACGTCTGCCCGACCGGCGCGATCCGGTTCACGGACGACCCGAACCGGCCGGCGGACGCGGATCGGATCCGGCGCGCCGGGGCCGAGTTGACCCGGGAGGTCCTCGTCCTCGACGGCAGCCAGTGCCGCATGCGCGAGGTGGGGACCGCGCACCTCGTCGAGATCATGAACGACTACGACCTGCTTCCGGTCCACAACTACCGGTTCGGCGCCCACGAGGAGTCCCACAAGATCGCCTCCGACAAGTTCAAGCCGATCTTCGCCCAGGGGATCGACGACGGCTGCGCGCTCGGCTGCGACATGGCGTGCGCCAA
This sequence comes from uncultured Acidobacteriota bacterium, assembly GCA_964590285.1. Classification (GTDB taxonomy): domain Bacteria; phylum Acidobacteriota; class Polarisedimenticolia; order Polarisedimenticolales; family JAIQFR01; genus CALMJU01. The sequence continues at coordinate 1,345 of CAZPWK010000077.1, forward strand.
GGCGGTCGAGGGGCACCTGCTGCGGACCGGCCCGGACCGGGGGAAGAAGGTCCTGGTGGACGGCCCCGAGTACGAGACCGCTTCGGGGTGCGGCAGCAACCTCGGGATCTTCGAGCCGTGGGCGATCGTCGAGATCAACTACTACTGCGACCACTACGGCCTCGACACGATCTCGTTCGGGACTCTCATGGCGTTCGTCATGGAGTGCTTCGAGGCCGGCGTCCTGAACCTGGAGCGGACCGGCGGCATCGACCTCCGGTTCGGGAGCGTCGACGGGACCCTCGAGGTCCTCCACCAGATGGCGCGCGGCGAGGGGTTCGGGGCGATCGCGGGGCAGGCGGTACGGAGGCTCCAGCGAATCGTCTCCGAGCGGTTCCGCGCCGCCCCGGCGTTCCTCCAGGACATCGGGATGGAGGCCAAGGGGCTCGAGTACTCCGAGTACGTCACCAAGGAGTCGCTCGCCCAGCAGGGGGGGTACGGCATCGCCCTCAAGGGGCCGCAGCACGACGAGGCCTGGCTGATCTTCATGGACATGGTGAACAAGCAGATCCCGACCTTCGAGGACAAGGCCGAGGCGCTGCACTACTTCCCGATGTGGCGGACCTGGTTCGGCCTCAACGGCCTCTGCAAGCTCCTCTGGAACGACGTCGAGCCGGAGGACAACGCGGAGTCCGGCGCCCCCGCGAAGGTGCCGAGGCACGTGCGGGGGTACTGCGAGTTCTTCGCCGGCATGACCGGGAAGGAGGTCGCGCCCGAGGACCTCATCGTCCAGAGCGAACGCGTCTACAACTTCCAGCGAGTCTTCAACCTGAAGATGGGGTTCGGGCGGAGGGAGCACGACGCGATCCCGTACCGGTCGCAGGGACCGGTCACCGCCGAGGAGTACCTGTCCCGCGAGGAGCGGTACGACAAGCAGCTCCGGGAAGAGGTCGGCGTGGACCCCGCGGCGATGACGCTCGACGAGAGGCGGGCCGCGCTCCGGAAGTACCGGGAGGACCGGTACGAGAAGCTGCTCGACGCGGTCTACAAGCGGCGCGGCTGGACCCCCGACGGGATCCCGACGCTCGCCAAGGTCCGCTCCCTCGGGATCGACCGGGTCGAGGGGCTCGTGGAGCTCCTGAAGGCGAACGGCGTCACGGAGTGACGATGCGCCTGACCGTGAACGGCGAGCCGTACGCCTGCGCCGAGGGGCTGACGGTCGAGGGGCTCATCCGGGAGAAGACGTTCACCTTCCCGCTCAAGGTCGTCTTCGTCAACAAGGAGCTCGTCAAGAGGGACCGTCTCGCCTCCACCGTCCTGCACGACGGAGACGTCGTCGAGGTCGTCCACCTGATCGGCGGAGGATAGGAGGGCTCCGTGTCGCGCGCCGCATCCGCCCTTCTCGCCCTGTGTCTGCTCCTGACCCCCGCCGCCGCCGGCGAGACGCTGATCCTGGCGACGACGACGAGCACCCAGGACTCGGGTCTCCTCGACGCGCTGCTCCCGGCGTTCGAGGCCGCCACCGGCATCCGAGTCAAGAGCGTCGCCGTCGGCTCGGGCGAGGCGCTCGCCATGGGGAAGAGGGGAGACGCCGACGTCCTCCTGGTGCACTCGAAGGCCGCGGAGGACCTCTTCATGTCCGAGGGCTTCGGCGCCCTGCGGCTCGACGTGATGTACAACGACTTCGTCGTCGTCGGCCCCGCGGCCGACCCGGCGAAGGCCAAGGGCCTGGACGCGGTCGAGGCGTTCCGGAAGATCTTCGAGGCCCGGGCGCCGTTCGCCTCGCGCGGGGACCGGTCCGGCACCCACAAGAAGGAGCAGGACCTCTGGAAGAAGGCGGGCCTCGACCCCGCGGGCGAGCCCTGGTACCTCGACGCCGGCCAGGGGATGGGCGAGACGGCGCGGATCGCGTCCGAGAAGCGGGCCTACGCGCTGATCGACCGCGGGACCTGGCTCGCGCTCGAGAAGACGCTCGACCTGGCGATCCTGTCGGAAGGAGCGAAGGACCTCCTGAACACCTACCGGGTGATCGTGGTGAGCCCGGAGAAGCACCCGAAGACGCACGCCGCGGAGGCCCGCCGCTTCGCCGAGTGGCTCGTGACGCCCCAAGCCCAGAAGGCGATCGGCGAGTTCGGCCGCGAGAAGTTCGGGCAGTCCCTGTTCGTGCCGGACGCGAGGAAGTGACCGGGCTCGGCGAGACGGTCGGCGCGCTCCTCGCCATGCGGCAGGAGCTCGGGGGGATCCTCGGCCTCTCCCTCCTCGTCTCCGGGGCCGCGATCGTGGCGGCGATGGCGATCGGAGTCCCGGCGGGGATCTTCCTCGGGCTCCACGCCTTCCCCGGCCGCAGGTTCCTCGTCACGGTCGTCAACACCGGGATGGGCCTGCCGCCGGTCGTCGTCGGCCTCGTCGTGTTCCTGCTCCTCGCCCGGTCCGGGCCTCTCGGCGGGCTCGAGCTCCTGTACACGCCGTCCGCGATGATCGTCGCCCAGGTCGTGATCGCCACCCCGCTCGTCGTCGGGATCACGCTCGCCGCGGTGCAGGCGCTCGACCCGCGCGTCCATCTCCAGATCCTCTCGCTCGGGGCGTCGAGGCGGCAGTACTGGTGGAAGCTCGTGCAGGAGGCGCGGCTGTCGCTCGTGGCGGCTCTCGCCGCCGGGTTCGGCTCGATCGTCTCGGAGGTCGGCGCGGTGATGATGGTCGGCGGCAACATCCGGGGGCAGACCCGCGTGATGACGACCGCGATCGTCCTCGAGACCCGCCAGGGGAGCTTCGCTCTGGCGATCGCGCTCGGCGTCCTGCTGCTCGGCCTCGCGCTCGCGCTCAACTGGGTGTTCACGTCGGTCCAGCAGAGGTCGAAGGGATGAGCCTGCTCCGCCTCGACGACGTCCTCGTCCGGAAGGAAGGGCGGACGCTCCTCGACCTCCCCTCGCTGGAGGTCCGGGAGGGGGAGATCCACGTCGTGCTCGGGCCGACCGGCGCGGGGAAGAGCACGCTCCTCCGGATCGTCAACCGGCTCCAGCGCCCGGAGCGCGGCACCGTGCGCTGGCGCGGCGAGAGCGTGCCGTGGCCCGCCCCGCTCGAGTTCCGGCGCAGGATGACGATGGTCTTCCAGTCGCCGCTCCTGTTCTCGGGGACGACGTTCGAGAACGTCGCGTACGGCCTGCGCCTCCGGGGCGAGCGCGAGGAGACGCTCGCGCCCAAGGTGGACGCGATGCTGCGGCTCTTCCGCATCGGCCACCTCTCGGGGCAGCGCGCCTCCACCCTCTCCGGCGGCGAGGCGCAGCGGACGGCGCTGGCCCGCGCCCTGGTGCTCCGCCCCGAGCTGCTCCTGCTCGACGAGCCGCTCGTCGCCCTGGACGCCAGGATCCGCGAGCGCCTCCTCCGGGAGCTTCGCCAGATCGTCCAAGAGGGGCGGATCACCTGCCTCTACGTCACGCACGAGCAGGCGGAGGCGTTCGCGATCGCAGACCGGATCGCGATCCTCTCCGAGGGCCGGCTGCTCCAGGTCGGCACCCCCGAGGAGGTTTTCTACCGGCCGAGCGGGCCGGCGGTCGCCGAGTTCCTCCAGACGTCGAACATCCTGACCGGCGAGGTCGTCGCCGCGGGGGGAGGGGTCGCGACGGTGCGGATCCCGGGGGGGACGATCTCGGCCCTGTCCGACCTCCCGCCGGGCAGCCAGGTCCTGGTCTGCGTCCGGCCCGAGGAGATCCTCCTGACGCCGAGCGAGGGGATCGCCGCCGACGGGATCGAGGGGACCGTCACCTCGGTGTTCGACCAGGGCTCCACGCTCAAGGCCGACCTCGACTGCGGGTTCCCGCTGACCGCCCTCGTCACCCGTCGCGCGGCGCGCGAGGTCCCCCTGCGCGCCGGGACGCGCGTCGGCGTGTCGGTCGCCCCCGAGGCGGTGCACCTGATCGTCAAGGGGCGGACGGCCGATTCCCAAACCTGACCGCTCCCCGTATCATTCCGCCGTGCGGTACTCGAGGCAGACGGTCTTCCCCGGGATCGGCGCCGCCGGCCAGGCCCGCATCCGGTCGGCGCGCGCCCTCGTCGCCGGCTGCGGCGGCCTCGGCGCCGAGGCGGCGAGCCTCCTGGCGCGCGCCGGGGTCGGCTTCCTGAGGATCGTGGATCGCGACGCCGTCGAGATCGGGAACCTCCACCGGCAGGCGCTCTTCGACGAGGAGGACGCCCGCGAGCGCCGCCCGAAGGCGGTCGCGGCGGCGCGGCGGCTCGCCAGGGTCGCCTCGGACGTCGTCGTCGAGCCGGTCGTCGCCGAGATCGGCCCCGGCAACGTCCTCGGACTCGTCGCGGGCGTGGACCTCGTCGTGGACGGCCTCGACAACCTCGAGGGGCGGTTCCTCCTCAACGACGCGTGCGTGCGGGAGGGCGTCCCGTGGGTCTACGGCGCGTGCGTCGGCAGCGAGGGGGTCAGCGCGCTCGTGGTGCCGGGCAAGACGCCTTGCCTGCGCTGCCTGGAGCCCGGCCCGCCGGCCCCGGGCGAGTCGCCCACGTGCGCCACGCTGGGCGTCCTCGGCCCGGCCGCGCACGCGGTCGCCTCCCTCGAGGCGGCGCAGGCGCTCCGGTGGCTCGTGACGCGCGAGGCCTTCGACCCGCCGGTCCTCGTCAGCGTGGACGTGTGGAGCCTCGCGCTCCGCCGCGCGGAGCTTCCGCCAAGGAATACGGCCTGCCCTTGCTGCGGCGAGCGGAGGTTCGAGTTCCTGGACGCCTGAGGCGGCGGCCGTCACGTCTCCGGCGCGAGGATCGTCACCGCCGCGGCGGAGCCGATCGAGACGAGGAACGTGACCGCCATCGCCGTCACCGTCCGGTCGAGGCCGGTCGAGATCCAGACGACCGTCGTCAGGAGCCCCGCGAGGAGCGCCGCCACGACCCCGCGGGCGCCGAAGCGCTTCCAGTAGAACGACAGGAGGATCGCCGGGGCGAACGAGCAGCCGATCCCGGCCCAGGCGTAGCTGACGATGCTGTAGACGAGCCGGTCGGTCGTCAGAGCCAGCGCCAGGCCCAGGATCCCGATCGAGAGCGTCGCGATCCTCGAGACCGCGAGGAGCGTCCGGTCGCTCGCCCGGCCCTTCCGCAGGATCCCGTTGTAGAGGTCCTGGCTGATCGACGACCCCGCGACGATCAGCATGCTCTCCGCGGTCGAGACCATCGCGGCGACGGCGCCCGCGAGCAGGATCCCCGCGAGCCAGGGGGGGAAGAGCCGGTTCAGGACGGTCGGCAGGATCATCTCCTGGTCCGCGACGGTCCCGTGGCCGAAGAGCGCGATCGCCGAGAGGCCGATGAGGATCGCCCCCGCGTAGGCCGCCAGGGTCCAGCCGACGGCGAGGTTCCGCCCGATCCTCACCTGCCGGTCGTCCCGCATCCCCATGAAGCGGGCGTTGAGCTGCGGCTGCCCGCCGAGGTAGCCGAAGAACCATGCGAAGTGGTTGAAGATCAGGAGCCCGGCCGCGAAGCCGCCCGCGCCCCCGGTCCAGGAATCCACGCCCGGCCCCGCCGCCGCCAGCGCCTGCGAAAGGGAGACCGGCCCGGCCGCGACCTTCACCAGCATCACGATCGGGGTGACGACGAGCGTCGCGATCATCAGGATCGCCTGGAACGCGTCCACCGCGACGACGCTGACGAAGCCGCCGAAGGTCGCGTAGGCCAGGATCACGGCGCACGCGACGATCTGCCCCCAGAACGGATCGATCCCGAACGTGACGAAGATCGTCTTCCCCGCGCCGGCGAACTGCGCGCCGACGTAGAACACGAAGAAGAAGACGATGATCACGGTCGAGAGCAGGCGGATCGTCGCCGCCTGGGAGGGGAACTTCGCGGAGAAGTACTCCGGCATCGTGATCGCGGAGTACCGCGCGGCCTCCTGCCGGAACTTCCGCGCCAGCAGGATCCACGCGGTCGAGATCCCGCAGAGGCAGCCGACCGCGACCCAGACGCCGGAGAGCCCCGCGCCGTAGACGAGGCCGGTGAACCCGAGGAGAAGCCACGCCGACTCGCCGGTCGCGCGCTCGGAGAGCGCCAGCATCCAGCCCGGGAGCTTCGACCCGCCGATGACGAAGTCGCTCTGCGACTTCGTCCGCAGGGCTCGCCACAGCCCCAGGCCGAGCGTCAGCGCGAAGTAGAGAACGAAGATGGACGTCAGCATGGCTCAGACACGGGTGAGGAGCCTCGCGAGCACGCGGCCGGCGATCTCGGCCGCGGAAGCGCTCCCGGCGCCCGCCGTGCGCACGGCGAGCACCCATCGGGGCTCCGAGAGCGGCGCGAACGCGGCGAACTTCCTCTCGCCCTCGGGCCCGGGGAGGGTGCCGGTCTTCCCCGCGGCATCGATGCCCGGGACGTTCGCGGCCGTGGCGGTCCCGCGCAGCACCGCCTCGCGCCAGCCGCGCCTGACGACGCTCAGAGCGCGATCTTCGGGATCGGCGAGCGCCACGGCGCGGGCGAGGCGGGCCAGCTCCTCGCAGCCGGTCGCGAGGAGGTCGCCGTGCGCGTACGCGGCGATGCGATCGAGGAGGTCCGCCGGCTTCTCGCCGAGCCGGTCCGAAAGACCGCCGAGCCGGTCGCAGGCCTCCCGGTACGACTCCCAGGTCAGCCGCGCGCCGACCTTCTCGAAGAAGGCGTTGCAGGAAAGGGCCAGGGCGTCGATCACCGCGATCTCGCCGTGGCCTTCGGGGCGCCAGCCGTCGCCGTCGCAGAGGATCCTCTCGTCCTCGCGGAGCAGGCCGCCCCGGAGCGCCGCGTAGGCGCAGAACGTCTTCGAGACGGACGCGGCGGGGGTGCGCTCGGGAAGGGGATCGCCGCGCGTCTCGGCGTGGAGCGGCTCGAGCGATCGGGCGTCGTACACGACGAACGCGCCCCGGTCGCCGCCGGTCATCACCGGCGCCTTCGGGAGGGGCGGGAGCCCGCTCGGTGCCGCCGCGGCCTCCGCGCGCCCGGCGAAGGCCTGCATCGCCGGGGCGGCCGCCGCCCCGACCACGAGCCCCAGGAACTCCCTTCGTCCCGTCTTCGCCACGGCCAGCCTCCTCTCGGGCCCGCGCCTTCCGGAAATGCTGCGCTCCCCGGGGCGGCGCCGTCAACGGGCGCGGCGGCGCGTATAATGCGCCGCAACCGAGGCCACCGCGATGCCGCTTGCCTCCGGTACTCGCCTGGGTCCCTACGAGGTTGCCGCGCTGGTCGGCGCGGGCGGCATGGGGGAAGTGTACCGCGCCCGCGACACCCGCCTCGGCCGCGACGTCGCGATCAAGGTGCTCCCCGCGGAGGTGGCGGCCGACCCGGAGCGGATGGCCCGCTTCGAGTGCGAGGCGCGCGCGCTGGCGTCGCTCTCGCATCCGAACATCCTCGGCATTCACGACTTCGGCCGCGACGGCGGTACCGCCTTCGCGGTCACCGAATTGCTGGAGGGCGAGACGCTCCGGCAGCGCCTGACCCGCGAGCGCCTCCCCTGGCGCCGGGCGGTCGAGATCGCCGCCGCGGTCGCCGACGGCCTCGCCGCGGCCCACGGCAGGGGCATCGTCCACCGCGACCTCAAGCCGGAGAACCTGTTCCTGACGTCGGACGGACGGGTCAAGGTGCTCGACTTCGGGCTGGCCCGGGTGCGGGACGGGCCGCAGGCGGAGATGCCGACGATGACGTCGCCCTCGCCCGGCACGCGGGCGGGGGCGGTGCTGGGGACGGTCGGGTACATGGCGCCCGAGCAGGTGCGGGGCGAGCCGGCCGATCCTCGCAGCGACATCTTCGCGCTCGGGTGCGTGCTGCACGAGATGCTGTCGGGACGGCGGGCGTTCCAGCGGGAGACGGCGGTCGAGACGATGACCGCGATCCTCCGGGAGCCGGCGCCGGAGATCTCGGCTTCCGGGGTTCCGGTGACCCCCGAGCTCGACCGCATCCTAGCCCATTGCCTGGAGAAGCAGCCGGGCGAGCGATTCCAGTCCGCGGGGGACGTCGCGTTCGCGCTGCGCTCGCTGTTCACCGCGGGGCCGGGGGTGACGCGGCCGGCGGCCGCGCGGCGTCCGAGCCGGTGGCGGATCGCGGGCGCCGCGGTCCTCCTCGTGGTCGCCGCGGCGACCGCGCTTCTCGTCTGGGCGCCGTGGCGCGCTGGGGAGCCCGCGTCGGCGCTCGACCCGCAGAGGATCGTGGTGGCGGTGTTCGAGAACCAGACCGGCGACCGGTCGCTCGACCCGCTCGGGCGCATGGCGGCGGACTGGATCACCCACGGACTGTCCCAGATCGGCGAGATCGAGACGGTGCCGACCAGCGCCGTCATCGAGGCCGAGCAGGCGATCCGGCGCGCGGGCGGCGCCGGCCCGCGGCGAGATCCGCTCCTCGCTCTGGCCGAGGGATGCGGCGCCTCGACCGTCATCGCCGGCTCGTACTACGCGCAGGGGAACACGCTGCGGATCGAGGCGAGGATGAGCGACGCCGTCCGCGGCGTGCTGATCTACGCCGTCGAGCCGTCCGAGGGGGACCGCGGCGAGCCCCTGAAGGTCCTCGACGAGCTTCGGGAGCGGGTTCTGGGGGTCGTGGCCACCCACTTCTCGGCGCAGATGCCCCAGCTCAGGCTCATGAAGCCGCCGCTGTTCGCGGCCTACCGCGAGTACCTCGCCGGGCTCGAGCTGTTCGCCGAGGACTACGAGGAGGCGATTCGCCACCTCCGGCGCGCCACCGAGATCGACCCCGATTTCGCCTCCGCCCAGTTCTGGGTCGTGGTGGCCTACACGAATCAGGGGGACTACGAGCGCGCGGCCCCCATCGTCCGGCGCCTATCGGAGCGCCGAGAGCGGCTGGCCCCCCTCGAGCGGAACCTCCTCGACTGGCTGCGCGCGACGATGGCGGGCCGAGAGCTCGAGCAGCTCCAGGCGGTCCGCCAGGCCCACTCGATGGCGCCGCACTCGGACATCCTCGGCTACATCCACGGGCTCCACGCGCTGTACTGCAACCTGCCGGGGGAGACCGTCCACACGTTCGAGACCCTGGTGCCCGGCGGGTTCCTGGAGAGGCGCGGCACTCTCGGATCGTGGCGGTTCTACATGCTGGCCGAGGCTCACCACATGCTCGGCGACCACGAGCGGGAGATGGAAGTGGCCGACCGGGCCGTGGCGGCGTTCCCGGAGCTGCTGAGCATGCGTACCGTCCGCGTCCGCGCGCTCGCGGCGCTCGGAAGGCTCCGCGAGGTCGAGCGCGAGGTGGACGAGTGCCTCGGGGTCCACTCGCGGGAAGGCACGCCGGCGGGCCTCGTGCTCGTCGCCGCCCGCGAGCTTCGCGCCCACGGGCACCGGCAGCGTTCCGTCGCGCTGGCGGGTCGCGCGGTGGACTGGCTGCGAAGCCGCCCCCCGGCGGAGCGGGCGCGCGACGAGCACGACCTGGCCTTGGCCGAGGCGCTCTGCGCGGCCGAGCGCTGGGAGGAGGCCCGCGAGGCGTACGAGGGCCTCTCTCGGCGGTACCCGCTCGACGGGGAATCCGGCGGGCCGCCGCCGCCGCCGTCCGCTTCCGGCGGCGTGCCGGATTTCGTGCGCGCCGAGCGCGCCCTCGACGCCCAAGGCGTTCTCGGCGTGCTCGCGGCCCGGAGAGGGGACCGCGCCGTCGCGACGCGAATCTCCGATCGGCTCGCCGCCAGCCTGACTTACCGGTTCGCCGTCCGCGCTCGACGGGAACTCACGTGGCGGTTCATCTTCCAGCGCGATATCCTCCCGCTGGTCGAAGCGTGAAGCGACGAACGTTCGTCCCCGTCGCCACGGCGCTCGTGCCGGTCGTCCACGGGTGCGATCCCAGGCCGACGATCGCCGCCGCGCGCGCCCTCGCGGCACGCGTCGTGTTGCTCGGAATCGT
>CAZPWK010000078.1:0-7219 GCA_964590285.1 uncultured Acidobacteriota bacterium
TGTCCCAGGGCACTCCGTACCGCATCGTGTGCGCCGTCTCGAGCTCCGGCTTCGGCTCGACAGGCGCCTGGAAGGTCGGACACTACCTGGACGGGACCCTGATGTACGCGCAGGAGATGGGGCCGCTCGCGGCCGGCGCCGGCGCGGTCTCCTCGTGGTCGTACCCGCCCGATCTCCAGGCCGCGGGGACGCACGCCTACGAATGCGTCGTCGACGTCGACAACGCGATCGCCGAAGGAAACGAAGCGAACAACAGGGTGAGCGTTTCCATCGCGTTCGCGCCCGCGTGCAAGACCGATCGCGAATGCGAGAGCGGCGCCTGCGTGGACGGCGTGTGCTGCGAGGAGAACTGTCAGGGCAACTGCCGCTACTGCGCCTTCCCCGGCCACGTCGGGACGTGCATGGCGGTCCCGGACGGGAAGGACCCCCGCCGCGCCTGCCAGACGTCGATCGGAGGCAGCCCCGCGTGCGGGGGCGCCTGCTACTCGGGTCAGTGCGCGTTCCCCGACGTCGGGACCTGGTGCGGAGTCTGCGCGGCGTGCGACGGCACGGGTCGCTGCACCGCGACGCCGCCCGACGACGATCGCTGCGGAGTGATCGAGTGCAGCGGGCTCGACACGTCGGGCCGCGTCTACCAGGACCTCACGGCGGGGCGATGCGCGGGGCTCGGCCTCTGCAAGTCGCCGAACGACCCCGCCACGTGCACCATCTACACCGACCTGCGTCGCTGAGCCGGCCGTCGATTCGAGGGCGGCTACCGGATTTTCGGCGGGTCGGACGGCCGTCCTCGAACCAGCCGGAACAGGCGCACCCCGGATTCGATCAGGGCGATCAGCAGGCAGACCGCGAGCACGTTCTTGACGACGGAGTCGAACCGGAACACGGGCGGCCCGGCGACGATGACGGCGAGGATTCCCGCTCCCAGGACGCCGAGCAGGAGCTCTGCCCACCGGAGCCGGCGGCTCCACCGGCCGCGCCGCAGCACGAGGAGATCCAGGAGAAACGCGAGCCCCCACCACGCGTTCAGCGCCGGCAGGTGCCTCGAGAACTCCGGAAGCAGCACGGACAGGCTCCGCCACTCCCCGTTCGAGAACGTGTGGATGCCGACCCAGCGCGGGAAGAAGTTGAACAGCACCGCGCAGCCGACGATCGCGTACGTCGAGAACACGAGCGCCACCGGCGAGATCCGGTCCGGGTCCCGGACGGGGGGGAGCGCGGAGGGGTCCCACTCCCTCGCCGGGCCCGCCGCGTCGCGGTCGCGCAGCACCCTCTCGACCGCGGCGAAGACGAGGGTCAGCAAACCGAAGTTGAAGACCGCGCCTTGCAGGACGGACCCGAGGTCCGCGAACGTGAACCGGCCGCCGCCGGCCGCGGTGAGCGCCAGGAGCGCGAGGACGAGCAGCGCCGCCCCGAAGATCCCCGCCATCACGGCGACCGCGATCCGATAGGCCGGGAAGAGCCGCGGTCCGATCAGGTATCGGGCCGGCGGCGCGTACCGCTCGGCGACCTCGCGCGGCGGCCCGAACTCCCGGAGCACGCGCTCCGCGATCGCGGGCGTCGGGCCGCCTCCCGCCTCGCGAGCCTTCTCCTCCAGGCTCTCGCCGAGCAGGGAGCGAAGCTCCGCCTCGACGTCCGCCCGCATGCGGCGCGGCAGGCGCTCTCCCACCTCGTGGACGTAGCGGTCGATGAGATCCATCTCGACGCTCCTCGCCTAGCCCCGTTGGAGCAGGCGGTCCATGACGGACGCGAGCGCCCGCCACTCCGCCGCCATCTCCCTCTCGATCTGCTCGCCCCGCGGCGCGATCCGGTAGTAGCGGCGCGGCCGGCCGTCCTCGAGCCGCCAGCGGCTCCTGAGCAGCCCCTGCGTCTCGAGCCTTCGGAGCAGGGGATAGAGCGTTCCCTCGTCGATCTCGAGGGCCCGCTCGGAGAGCCGCTTCTTCAGCGAATAGCCGTATTCCTCCCGGTGGAGCTGGCTCAGGACCGCGAGCACGAGCGCGCCGCGCCGCAGCTCGAGCGAGAGGCTGTCCCGGGCCGTGGACCGTGTGGCGCCTGTCACCATGTTGTACATTGTACAGTGTGCCACATAGTATGTCAAGGGCCGACTTGGGGGCAGGGGGGCGTCGCCCTCGGCGGATCGCCCGCATCGCTTGCGCGTCGTTCGGGGACCCGGCAGGCGCCCTGTCCGGAACGCAGGAACGGCTCGGGCGGGACATCGACCCGACCGTGCGTCCGGAGAGGGGATTCCGCGAGAGGATCCGAGACGGCCGCGGGCTCAGCGCCGACTCGCGATGAACGCGCGAGCGCCCTCCGGCGCGCCGGGATCTCGCCGACCTATTCGCAGCGGTCGACGATGACGCAGCCGGGCCCGTCGGCGGGGCCGTCGCAGCAGTACCACATGTAGCCCTGCCGGCACACGAGCTCGCACTTCCCGTCGCCCTTGGCCTGGGCGGGCGTGAACAGGGCGCTCGCGGCGAGCGAGAGCGCCAGGACCGCCAGCAACGCGATTCCGATCCGCTTCTTCATGTCGTTCCGTCTCCTCCCGACTGCGCGGTTCCGGCGCTCGCGGAAGACCCTGGAGCGGTCGCCTCGTCGGGCGGGGACGCGCTCGGTCCCGGACGCCATGCATTCCCGATGCCTTCGCCTCTCTCGAGGCTCCCCATCGGTATACGCACCGCCGGGCCGTTCTTCAAGGGGAAGGTCGCGAATTTCCCCGGTCAGCGTCCCGTCGCCGCCGAGGGCGGGCAGGGGACTCCCACGCGCACCGATCCGTCCGAGCGCGATCCGAGGGGACCTTCTCCCGCGGGGCAGTCGTTCTGGGCCCGAACCAGGTAGTAGTAGGCCGCGCCCGCCGGTGGATCGCCGTCCCGGGCGACGCGGTCGGCCCCGTCGTCGCTCTCGACGCAAACCGCCGGGCCGAGGAAGTCGAACGGGACGTCGGAGCGCAGGACGTCGTAGTACAGCGCCGTCGAGCCTTCGTCCTGGGGAGGGAACCACCCGACGGCGCTCTCCCCCGAGGCGTCGTCCCGGGTGAAGCGCACATGGCGCGCCTCTCCGGGCGTCTCCCACAGCACCGGGTCGGTGGGCTCGCAGTCGCACGGGTCGCCGGCCCGGTCGCCGTCGCCGTCGTCCTGGCCCGGGTTGGGCAGGCCGGGGCAGTTGTCCTGCGATTCCTCGACGCCGTCCCCGTCGAGGTCGCCCAGGCAGTCCGCGGGGCAGGCGAACTCGTCCTCGGTCGGGTCGCACCGCCCGTCACCGCAGGCGCAGGGGACGGCGGGCGCGAAGACCGTGGCGCGCGTGATCTCCTCCCAGGCGCCGAAGCAGCCGGTCTCGTCCTCGCAGACGTTGCGGCGATAGCAAGATCCGCCCGGATCCCAGATCCAGTCGGTGGAGCCGCGGACGAGCACGCCCTCGACGAAGCGCAGGTCGCCTCGCTCGTCCACGCTGACGACGGCGGAACCGCTGCTGCCGCCGAAGGTGTCCAGATCGTGGGTGAAGGCGTCCAGGTTGGACTGGAACCACCCGGGTTGCGCGTCCCTCACGCCCGCGCCGGACAGTCCGGAGGCGCCGATCGCCATGGGGCCCTCGCCGATCTTCAACGGGATGCCGCTCGGATGGCCGATCAGCATCAGCCCCGCCACGCGTCCGTCCAGCTCCACGGCGTCTTCCCGGCGAATCGGCAACGGGCGATGCCCCGGCGATGCGGACCGATCCAGCTTCACGACGGCGAAGTCGATCGGGCCGTCCTCCGCCCGCACGACGATCCGGCCGCAACGGAAGACGTCGTCCTCGGGGAAGCTCGTCACGGGCGTTGCGGCGTCGAGCATCCGGTAACCGAAGACGAACGCCGTTCGATCGCAATCGTCCTGGTCGGTCACGCAGTGCCCTGCGGTCAGGACCAGGTCGTGGTCGACGAGACTGCCGCTGCAGAACGCGTGCGTCGGCTGCGAGACGAACCGCTCGTCGGGGCACAGGTCGTAATACTGACCGAGCGTGGGAGCCGCGACCATCACACAGGTCCCGCCCGAGCAGGAGATGTCCGCGGCCGACACGAGGGCCACGTTGGATTGGAGGGCGCGCCAGGCCCACTCGGTCGCCCGGGACTGATATTCGTAGACGTCCATTCGGTCGTCCGTTCCGTAGACGACTCCGAGAGCAGGCGGCGCATGGAGCGCGACGAGAGTCGCGATCGCCGCGAACCCGCCGATCCTGCGGAAGAGTGACTTCGACATGGCGCGTTCCCCCTCGGGGCGGCCCCCCCCTCCGGGCAAACCGAACTCTGCGCCAGGCCTCCCGGGAGAAGTCGGGATGCCGCCTGCCCGATCGCTTCGTCGTTCTAGAATATACGTCTCCTCGCCCCCGCAGGACGCGCGTTCGTGGAGGAACGATCCGAGATGGCGAACGGCCCGTGCCCAACGAGCCTCGTCGGGACCGACCCGGCATGAGCGCGCGAGCACCGGAGACCCTCACCGAGCGGGACATCCTCCGGTTCTGGTCGCCGCTCGCGGCGACGTGGCTGATGATGTCGGTCGAGGGGCCGTTCATCGCGGCGGTCATCGCCCGCCTCGGCGATCCCGAGTTCAATCTGGCCGCCTACGGGGTCGCCTTCTCGCTCGCGCTGGTCATCGAGTCGCCGATCGTCATGGCGCTGAGCGCCGCGACGGCGCTCGTGCGCGATCGGCAGTCCTTCGTGACGCTGCGGCGGTTCGTCTACTCCCTCAACGCCGCCATCACGGCGGCGATGCTCCTCCTCCTCGTGCCCCCCGTCTTCCGGTGGATCACGATCGGCCTCATGGACCTTCCCGAGGCGGTGGCGCGGCTGACGTACCAGGCGACGGCCGTGCTGCTCCCCTGGCCGGCCGCGATCGGGTACCGCCGGTTCTACCAGGGGGTGCTCGTCCGCCACAAGCTGACCCGGCGGGTGGCCTACGGCACGGTCGTCCGGCTGGCCGCGATGGCGCTCACCGTGCTCTCCCTCGACGCGCTGACCCGCCTTCCCGGCGTGTGCGTCGGCGCCGCCGCCCTCTCGGCCGGCGTCGTCCTGGAGGCCGCGGCGACCCGGTGGATGGCGCGCGGCGTCGTCGCCGGACTCCGGACGGGCCCGGAATTTCGCGACGACGGGACCCAGCGCCTGACGACGAGCCGCGTCGTGTGGTTCTACTATCCCCTGGCGCTGACCTCGATCCTGGCCTTCGGGATCAACCCGGTCGTCAGCTTCTTCCTGGGGCACGGCCGGCTGCCGATCGAGTCGCTGGCGGTCCTGCCCGTCGTCATGTCACTCGTGTTCCTGTTCCGCAGCGGCGGCATCGCGTACCAGGAGGTCGCCATCGCCCTCCTGGGGGATCGCGGAGAGCACTTCCGGCCGCTCGCGGCGTTCGCCCGGAAGGTCGGCGGCCTGACGGCGCTGGGCCTTGCCGTCGTCGCCTTCACGCCGCTCGGGACGTTCTGGTTCCGGGAGGTGTCCGGGCTCTCGGCCGAGCTGAGCCGGCTCGCGGTGCTCCCCGCGAGGATCCTGGCGCTCCTGCCGGCGCTCGAGGTCCTCCTCTCGCTCCAGCGGGGCCTGCTCGTCCACGCGCACCGCACGCGCCTGATCACCTGGGCGACCGCCGTCGAGGTCGCGACGGTCGTCGGCGTGCTGCTCTTCTGCGTCGTCGGGCTGGACCTCGTCGGCGTCGTCGGGGCCGCCCTGGGCCTCCTCCTCGGCCGGATCGCCTCGACGGCGTTCCTGGCGAAGCCCGCCCTGGGCGGGCCGGAGCGAGCTACCTCGTAGTCGGGAACGGCGGCCGCGGCGGCGGCTCGCGCGGCTCCTCGGCGATCTTCTTCATCAGGTAGTCCACCGCCCTCATGAGCTGCGCGTCGTGGCCGCGCGCCATCTCCGCCGGGTCGAGGTCCACCTCGACGTCGGGGGTCACCCCCTCGTTCTCGATCATCCACTTCCCGTCCGCCGAGTAGACGCGGTAGTCGGGCGCCGTGATGCCGCCCCCGTCCACGAGCGAGACGAACATCGAGATCCCGACGAGGCCGCCCCAGGTCCGCGTGCCGAACACCGGCCCCATCTTCTTGAGCTGGAACTGCGACGGCAGGTGGTCGCCGCCGGATCCGGCCTGCCGGTTCGTCAGCATCGCCAGGTGCGCGCGCGTCGCCACGAGCGGGGTCGCGTAGTCGTGCGAGTAGCGGCGGGTCCAGTAGTAGTAGATCGGGTTCGCCATCCGGTTGAGGAACGGGTCGGGGTCGAGCCCGCCTCCGTTGTAACGCCCGTCCACGATCAGCCCCTTCTTGCGGGTCTGCCCGTACCAGTACAGCGGGAACATCTCCGCGGCGCCGGTGAAGGTGTCGGGCAGGTGCAGGTAGCCGATCTTCCCCCCCGACGCCTTCTCCACGGTCGCTAGGTTCCGCTCGACCCAGTCGAGGTACCGGAACCGGGACTCGTCGGCCGCGGGCACGACGAGCGTCTCGCGCGCGCCGGCGCCGCCCCCCGAGGCCAGCGTGAGGCGGACCGGCCGGTCGGCGAGTCCCTCGAACGCCGCGTAGACCTCCTTCGCGGTCGTGACCTCGCGGCCGTCCACCGCGATGAGGAGGTCGCCCTCGCGCGCGTCCACTCCGGGGGCCGCCAGGGGCGGGAGCGCGCCCGTCTTCCAGTCGGGCGTACGGAGGATCCTCGCGATCCGGTACCGCCCGCTGGCGGGGTCCGCGGCAAAGTCGGCGCCGAGCATCCCGACCGGCAGCGTCTCGGGCTTGCGGCGGCGGTCGCCGCCGTAGACGTAGGTGTGGGAGGTCGCGAGCTCGCCGATCATCTCGCCCAGGACCCAGCGCACCTCGACGCGGCTGGCGGCCGCGTCGATCAGGGGCTCGTACTTCCTGCCGATCGCGGCCCAGTCGAGGCCGTGCATCCCGGGATCGTAGAAGTAGTCGCGCTCCACGCGCCAGACCTCGCGGAAGATCTGCTTCCACTCCGCGCGCGGGTCCACCGTCGTCGTCAGACCGGCGAGGTCGAGCGGCGCCGCCTCGGGCTTCTCGGCGCAGGAGTCCACGATCCCGATCGCGTCTCCCTTCCGCCAGACGACCGCGGTGCCGTCGGCGGAGAGGGCGTAGTCGTCCACGGCATCGAGCAAGGTTCGGGTCTTCCGCTCCTCGAGGTCGAAGGCGACGAGCCTGCGGGTCTCGGGCGGACGGATGTCGAACCGGTTGAAGTCGCCCTCGTCGGCGTCGAGGAAGAGGAGCG
>CAZPWK010000078.1:7229-11044 GCA_964590285.1 uncultured Acidobacteriota bacterium
TAGTTCCCGCGGGGGAGCGGCAGCGGCTCGACGCGCCCCTCGATCCCCGCGAAGTCCACCGCCGTCCTCGGCGGGGGCTCCTTCCTCTTCTGCTCCGCCCGCTTCGCGGCCAGGATCTCCGGCGGCTCCTTCGACTTCGCCTTGCGAGGCTCGTCCCCGGTCCTCGGCGGGAAGAGCGCGGGCGCCCCCGCGCGGAGGGCGACGGCGTAGAGCCCGGCGACCTTCTTGTAGACCAGCTCGAAGTCCATGTCGCTGTAGGTCGGGTCGAACCTGCGGTTGCTGACGAAGAAGAGCCTCTCGCCGTCCTCCGAGAAGACGGGCCCGAAGGAGTCGAGCGGGCCCGAGGTCACCGCCCTCGTTTCCCTCGTCTCCAGCGAGTGGACGAAGACCCGGTTGACGAGGTCGTCCCCCATCTTCGTGTACGCGAGAAACCGCCCGTCGGGCGACCACGCGTGGTCGAAGACCGGCTTGGCGTCGATCGCCAGGTCCATCGCCTCGTGCTCCGCCGCGTCCACCCGGGTGACCCGCTTCGTCTCCACGTCCACGTAGAAGAGCGCGAGCGTCCTGTCGGTGAAGGCGATCTTCCCGGAATCGGGGGAGAAGCGCGGCGCGAACCGGTATCCGTCCCCGAGGGTCGTGAGCCGGACCGGCCTCTCCTTGCCCAGGGGGTCGGCGAGCCAGAGGTCGTACTCGCCGCCGCGGTCGGAGAAGAACGCGATCCACTTCCCGTCGGGGGAGTAGACCGCGTCCTTGTCCCGCGAGCCGGAGTCGTTCGAGAGGTTCCGGATCACCCCCTTCTCGCGCGGGACGGTGAAGATCTCCCCGCGGGCCACGACGACCGCCCGGCTGCCGTCGGGGGAGAGGCCGACCTGCGTGATCCAGTCCTTGACGTTCTTGACGTAGGGGCGCGTCTCCGGCGAGTCCGCGAGGACCTCGAAGGCGACCCGCCTCGACTCCCCGGTCGCCGGGTCGAAGACCTCGAGGCCGCCCGCGCGGTCGAACACGATCCTGCCCGTGCCCTCGGACGGCCTCCCGGCGTCGTGGTCGTCAAACCGCGTCAGCTGCCTCAGCCGCCCCGTCTCCGGATCGAGGGCGCAGAGGTTCAGCACCCCTTCGGGATCGGCCTCGAAGTAGATCGTGTCGCCGATCCACATCGGGAAGCGCTCGGTCCCGCGGGCGTCCGTCAGGCGGCGGTCCGCCCCGGTGCGGAAGTCGTAGAGGTGGAGGTCCGGCGCCAGCCCGCCGCGGTAACGCTTCCAGGTCCGGTCCTCCGTCGCGACGCGGGTGTACGCGATCCGGGAGCCGTCGGGAGAGAAGCTCCCCCAGCCTGCCTCGGGCAGGGGCAGCGCCTCGAGTCCCGAGCCGTCGGGGGCGATCAGGTAGAGCCGGGTGAAGCGCGCGTACGCGTCGCGCGCCGAGCGGAAGACGATCTTCCCGTTCGACGGATGCCATCCGACCACCTCGTCCCGCCCCGGGTGGTACGTGACGCGCGCGATGTCTCCGCCCTCGGCGCTCATGACGTAGACGTCGGTGTTGCCGTCGTAGTCGGCGGTGAACGCGAGCCGCGCACCGTCGGGCGAGAACTTGGGGTACCGCTCCTCGCCCTCGTGGAACGTGATCCGTCTGGCGACGCCGCCGTCCGCCGGGACCGTGAAGATGTCCTCGGCGTGGACGAAGGCGATGAGGTCGCCGTGGATGTCCGGCTGCGCCGCGAGGGCCCCCGGCGCCGAGGCGGCCGAGCCGGGCGACGCGGCCAGGGCGAGGATCGCGGCGAGGCAGGGTAAAGCGGCGCGGAACGGGGCGGACGGCTGCGTCGGCATGGTCGAGTTCCCTCCCGAATTCGGGACCTAGGACGTATCGTACGCGCGAGCGCCCTCCGGCTCCAAGCGGCCCGTCGGGGATCCGGTGCCGCCCCCCGGTCCCCGTCGGCGGGGGAATGGGCCGGTTCGGGCTCGATTTCGTCCGATTCGATCTTGACGCCGGCAGGCGCTCGCCGTATGAAACAGCAAAGTCCGTGTGCCCGCGGGGCTCGGGGCGACGTGCATCCGGGAGAGGTGCGATGAGACGCAAACCGGAACGGAAAGGGACGGCTTTTTCGCTGATGCTCCTGGGGGTCGTTTCGGCCCTGACGATTCCGTGCCCGACTCCGGCCGTGGGCTCGGAGCCGCTGGGAGACCTCGAGCTTCGGCTGACGCTGGTCGAGCTCACGACGACGACGGCCGCCGACGGGAGCGACGCCGGGGGACTGGCGCGGATCGAGGTGACCCTGGAGGCGGCCCTGCCGGCGCGGGGGATCCGCCTCCGCGTCCTGCGCCCCGACGGCACGGGCTGGATCGTGGACGGGAAGCCGTACGATCCCGGGCAGCCGGTCTGGACGCGGGTCGGCGGGGACGAGCCTCCGGACACGGTCGACGGCGGTCCGTCCGTCGGCCCGCGCGAGGCGATCCGGACCGTGATCGAGGTTCCCGTGGCAGGCGCGGCCGTCCACGAGGTCGTCGTCGAGATCTTGGGGCAAGGCGCTCGCGGTCCCCTTCGCACCGAGAACGTCGTCCGGGTGGCTCTCGGCGTCCCGGAGACCGACGTGGAGGACGACGGCGAGTACGCGTCGTTCCCGGTGGGGGTGCGGCCATGAGACGCGATCCCCGGCTCCGGCTTCTCTCCGTTGCCCCGCTCCTCGTCCTCGTCCTCGCCGCCCTTCCCGCCCAGGCGAACTGGGTCGCCACCGGCACGTTCCGATACGAGGACCGGGAGCAGGACCTCAACGGCTTCACGGGCGTGATCTCCGAGAAGCCGATCCGCTTCGCGGACGTCGAGGTGTTCTCGAACAAGAAGGTGATCGCCAAGGGGAAGACCGACGCCGCGGGCGCGTTCAGCGTCGCCGTCGTCGACTCGACCGTGCGGTCGGTGCAGGTGCGCGCGCTCACCCGCACCGAATCCACGAACGATCTCCTCGTCCGGGTCGTGAGCGGCAAGAGCACGGTCTACGCGGTCACGTCCCAGAAAGTCGCGAACCACGATCCCTCGGTCAACGTGAACTTCGGCACGATGGTCGCCGAGGCCGGCAGCGGCGGCGAGGCGTTCAACATCCTGGACCAGGGGATCTGGGGGGCGGACTACGTCAAGGCGCTGACGGGGTCGCGGCCGAACAAGCTCGTCACGTTCCGCTGGGCCGTCGCAGCCGGCGTCACGGTCTCCTACACGGACTGGGGAACCTGCTACCTGCGGGACACCGGAGGTTACGACGACGGGCCGATCCTGCACGAGTGGGCCCACTACGTGATGAGCTACTACTCGAGGACGAGCAGCGCCGGCGGGACGCACTACCTGTCGGACTGCGACCAGGACCTCTGGCTCGCGTTCGACGAGGGAAGGGCGACCTCCTTCGGACTGGCGGTCCGGCGGCACTTCGGGATGCCCGCGTCCAACGTGTACGTGAGGACCGACGGGGCGTCGGGCCCGGGCCACATGGTGAACGCCTACGACCTCGAGACGCCGAGCCAGTACTACTGCCTGGGCGACACGAGCGAGGTGTCGTACTCGCGGTCGGTCTGGGACATCGCCGACGGCCCCTCGACGACGGACCTGACCCCCGGCGTGGACGAGGACCACGACCGCCTCGCGCTGTCCGACTCCGAGGTCTGGCAGGTCTACACCGGGCCGATCATGCTCGCGAACAACATCTCCACGGAGAGCTTCTGGGACGGCTGGTTCGACCCCTCGGTGGCGAACGGCTACCTGCCGGAGATGAGGGACGTGTTCGGCCTCTACCGGATCGAGTTCTGGCCGGACGGCAACGAGCCGAACAACACGACGGC
>CAZPWK010000079.1:0-11043 GCA_964590285.1 uncultured Acidobacteriota bacterium
CGATCCAGGTCGCGACGAACACCGTCGCCAGGAAGATGAGCACGACGAGCGCGCGGTACAGCCGCAGCAGATCGCGCCGCTGGCCGCGGAACTGCCGCCACACGTCCTCGGCGCCCGTGGCGATCTCGTCGATGCGGCTCGCCACGCTCCCCGCGACGAACGATCCGACGACGACCGCCCCGACCGCCGTGCCGCGGCCGTCGCCCACGAAGACGGGAGCGGCCGCCTGCACGAGAAGGCCTCCCGCGACCTCGTCGACGCCGGTCGTGGAGGCCCGGCTCGAGACGGCGCGCTCCGCGAGCCCGCGCGAGATCTCGAGCGCGCCGCGCCGCGCCGCCTCCTCCTTGAGGCCCCCGTCCACGGCGACGGCCGCGGCCTCCCCTCCCCAGAACACGGCGAACAGGTCGACCGCCTCCCGGGTGAGCCGGCTCTGGGCGAAGTCCGACAGCCCGGCCCGCGGCCCGGCCCGCTCGTCCAGGAACCGCTCCGCCTCGGTCGCGGCGTGGATCGAGAGGCTCCGGCACTGCGACCGCATCGAATCCGTCCAGCCCTCGGCGATCTCGCGGGCGCCGCGCGTGACCTCCTCGACCGGCGTCTTGACCATCGCCTCGACGGTCACTCGGATCACCGCCGCCGCTCCGTAGAACAGGACGAGCGCGGGGAAGAGGACGAACGCCAGGAAGAAGAACACGAGGGTCGTCCGGATCCGCGAGCCCAGGATCCCGCGCCGGCGGTCGAGAATCAGCCGGACGAGGTTGCGGATGAGCACGCCCGCCAGCCCGAGGGCGAGAACGACGATCGCGATGACGAGGACCGGGAGCACCCACTGGCTCGGCGCCGGCCCGCGTCCCGCCTCGGCGAACCTCTGGATGAGGTCGGCGATCCCCCAGATCAGGACGAAGAGGACCGCCGCAACCGCCGTCCACCGAAGCGTCGTCGAGCGCCGGGCCATCGGCGGCCCCCTCAGGCCCCGCCGCGTTCCGGGACCGCCGCGTCCGCGGCGTCCCCGTTCCACGGCGCCAGGTGCCAGCAGTCCGTCCGCTCGAGGATGCGCCGGACGAGCCTGGAATGCAGATCGTGTCCGGCCCGGTAGGCGACCACGTGCCCCCGCACGGGCCGGCCGAGCAGCGCGAGATCGCCGGTCAGGTCGAGCATCTTGTGGCGGACCGGCTCGTCCGGGAACCGGAACCCCTCGGGGTTGAGCACCCCGCGCGATCCGAACACGACGGCGTTGGCGAGGGACCCGCCGCGGGCGAGGCCGGCGCGGCGGAGCGCCTCGACCTCGCCCTCGAAGGTGAACGTCCTCGCGGGCGCCAGCTTCTCGCCGAACTCCCCCGGACGCCAGAGGCTCGCGGTCAACTCCTGGTAGCCGAGTTCGGGATGCGCGAACTCGATCGCGTACGTCACGCGGTACTCGCGGCAGGGATGGATCGAGATCCTCTTCTCGCCGTCCTCCAGGGAGACGGCGATCGGACGCACGAGCGTGATGTAGAGCCGGGGGACGGCCGACTCGACCGTCCCCGCGGCGGCGATCGCCTCGACGAACGGAAGCGCCGACCCGTCGAGGACGGGGACCTCCGGCCCGTCGATCTCGAGGCGCACGTCGTCGACCCCGAGCGCGTAGAGCGCCGCCATCACGTGCTCGACGGTGCCGACCGTGACGCCGCCCCCCTCGAGGACCGTGGCGTAGGACCCGGGACCCACGTGGTCGAGGGTGGCGGGGATCTCGATCCCGCCCGCGTCCGTGCGCACGAACACGACGCCGCTCCCGGGCGTCGCCCCGGCGAGCCTCATGCGGACCGAGGCGCCGGTGTGCAACCCGACCCCCTCGATCCGCACGTCCCGGGCCAGAGTCTTCCGCAGCCGCATGTGTCGATCCGGTGGCGGCGGGACGAGACGGCCCGCCCGCGTCACTATACGCGACTCCCGACGGAGCGTCACGGACTCGCGGCGCCGAGGCCCGATCGCTCCTCGCGGCGCGGCGACTTGAAGTAGTTGCGGATCGGGCCCCGCGGCGACCCCCGACATCGAGGAAAAATGCAACGAATTGTGCAAAACTCGTTGACCGCCGTCGTCCGCTGGTGGTACATGAAGGAGCGGCCGGAGCGCGGTTCGCGAGCGCCGCGCGGAGGGGACTCGGAGCGCGGCGACGGCCGAGAATCGGGGATCGAAGTCCGTCCCGGTCCACCCCACGGATCCGGAGGCCCGCGTTTGAGCGATCGCGAGCAGCGCAAGCACCCGGCCGCGGCGAGCAGGCCCGGCGCCTCCAAACGCCCCGTCAAGGTCCGCCTCGAGCGGAGGTCCCCCCGCGGCGGCCCGGCGGGGGCGCCCGAGGCGATCGCGGACGCTCTCCTGTTCTTCGAAGAGGGAATGGCGAGGTTCCACGCGGGGGACGTTCCGGGAGCGATCGGGGCTTGCGAGGCGGCGACCCGGTCGGATCCCGGCTTCCTCGACGCCTGGTACAACCTCGGCCGGCTGCACGACATCGCGGGGAACGGTGAGGCCGCCGCTCGCGCGTTCCGGAAGGCGATCGCGATCCGTCCGGACCGGCCCGAGATCTGGTTCCACCTGGGGAACGTCGAGGACTCCCTCGGCCACGGCCCCGCGGCGGTCGAGGCCTTTCGCGAGGCCGTCCGCCTCGATGCCGCCCTGCACGAGGCCTGGAACAACCTCGCCAACGCCTACGTGCAGCTCGGCCGGATCGACGAGGCGGTCGCGTGCTGCCGGCGCGCCGTCGATCTCGCCCCGGACCGATGGGAGTCCTGGTCGAACCTCGCGACCGCCCTGATGGAGATCGACGACACCGGATCCGCGATCGAGGCCTACCGGGAAGCGCTGAGGATCCGGCCGGACGCGCACCAGGTCTGGTACAACCTGGCGCTCGCCGAGGCTTCGGGCGGCCGATTCGAGGAGGCCGCGGAGCATTATCGGCGGGCGGCGGAGATCGTCCCGGACGACTACGAGATCTGGTACAACCTCGGCAACGTGCTGCTCGAGGACGGACGCGTCGAGGAGGCGGTTCGCGCGTTCGAAGCCTCGATCGATCGCTGCCGGGACGACCACGAGGTCTGGAACAATCTCGGAAACGCCCTCGCGCGGCTCGGCCGGAACGTCGAGGCGATCGGTTGCTTCGAGACCGCCCTGAGGATCTGCCCCTCGTACGACCTGGCCTGGAACAACCTCGGGAGCGTGCACGAGGAGGCCGGACATCTGGAGGCCGCGGCGGACGCCTACGCGCGCGCCGTCGAGCTCGCTCCGTGCCAGCCGACCTACCACTGGAGTCTCGCCTCCGCGCTCGCGCGCGGGCACGAGCCCGCCCGCGCCGCCGAGAGCCTGGCGCGCGCGCTCCGGCTCGCGCCGGAGATGCGCAGCCTGCTCCCGGGGTTCGCCGAGTTCGCGCCGCTCCTCGACCACCCCGACGTCAAGGCGCCGCGATGAGCCGGGATGCCGGAGCCCTCGAGCCGGAGATCGAGGCCCTCGAGTCGTCCCTCTCGGCGATCGCTTCCGCAACGGAGGCGCCCGAGGTGTTCCGCTCGCTCCTCGCGGCGAGCCGCGCGTTCGCCCCGCGGTCCGCGGTCTTTCTCTCGCGAGAGGGAGGGTTCAGGGGATGGGGAGGCGTCGGCCTCGATCCCCGGGTGGCCCGCCGTCTCAAGGATCTCCGGATCGGGCCCGACGACGCGTGGCTCGCACCGCTTCGCGATCCCGGGCGCTCCGGGAGCGCGACGAGCCTCGATCCGGGCCTCGCACCGCCGGAGCTCGATCTCGCCGCCGCCTCCGAGACGATCGGAGTCGCGCTCCGCGTCGGCGACCGCGTGATCGCGGCGCTCGTGTCGGAGCGTGGCCCCGAGGAGGCGCCCTGGTCGCCCGCCGCCCTCGGAGTCCTCCGGATCGCCGCCGAGCTCCGCCTCGAGCTCGATCTCGTACGGCGCCGGCTGCGGTCCCCGGCGCCCGCCGCTCCGACTTCGCCCGCGGTGAAGCCCGAGGGCGGGGAGGGCGAGAGCGACGAGGGCCCGGAAGCCGGCCCGGAAATCGCCCTCGATGGCGAGGCCTCGCTGGCCCCGCTCCCCGCGCCCGCGCCGTCCGGTCCGGACGCGATGCGCCGGGAGGAGGCGCGGCGGTTCGCCCGCCTGGTGGCGACCGACATTCGCCTCTACAACGAGGAGGCGATCCTGCTGGGCCGGCGCGACGGCGATCTCGCTCGCCGGCTCGCCGAGCCGCTCGCGAAGGGGCTGGAGACGTTCGAGAAGCGCTTCGCGGATCTGGGGACCGAGGGGCGGGAGATGCTCCGCGAGGCCTACGTCCTGGTCCTGGCCGGCGGCGACCCGACGCTCCTGCCCGCTCCCTGACCTCCCCGACGCGGCCCGGCCCCCGTGCGAGGGCCGTCTCCCTGCTGTTAGTATCCGCGGCGAGCATGCGCACGCCCTGGCTCCGCTCGCGCTGGACCGCCGCGGCAGCGGTCGCGCTCGCCGTCGCGGCGATCGTGTCGGTCCGGTGGTGGACGCAGCCCGCCCGATGGGACGACGCCGCCGCGCCCCCTCCTCCCCTGCGCGAGGTGATCGCGCGGTACGCGTCGGGCCTGAGGCCCGAGGCCGAGGAGCTCGCGAAGACCTGCCTGAGGCGGTACGACGCTCCGGCGTGGGAGGGGCGCCTCCGCGTCCTCGTCGCCACCCGGATGGTCGAGGCCGGAGACTTCGCGCGGGTCGCGGAGTTCCTACCGCGGCCTCTACCCCCCGAGGAACCGCTCGCGCCGTACGGGGACCTGCTGAGGGCGAGGGCGTTTCTCGCCCGGGGCGATCCCGCCGGCTCGGCCGCCGCGGCCTCGCGGGCGGCGGAGGCTCCGGGATTCCCGATGAGGGACGAGGCGGCTCGGGTCGAGGCGGACGCGCTCGCCAGAGCGGGCCGGAGGGCGGCGGCGGTCGCGCGCCTCGACCGGGAGGAGTCCGCGGGTCTCAGGCTCGCCGCGGCCCGGGCGTCGGCCGAGGCGGGGGACCGGGCCGGGGCGCGGCGCCGGCTCGCCGACATCGTCCTCGGCGCTCCGGCCGGCAGCGATGCGGAACGCGCGTTCGAGGAGCTTCGCGCGTCCGTCCCCGATCCGACCGCCCGCTTCACCGCGGCCGAGCGCCCGCGCCTCGCGGACGCGGCGAGGCGATGGGGGGAGGCGGGCCGGGTCGACCCCGCCCTCGCCCTCCTGCGGTCGGCGCGCCGCCCTGGCGCCTCGACGGCTTCCGTGACGCCCGCGGAGGCGGTCGTCGAGGCGAACCTCCTGCTCCGGGCCGGCCGGGCCGCGGAAGCGGAGCCGCTCGTCGCGCGGGCCCTGCGGGCCGGAGGGGCGCCGTCCGACGAAGCCGCCTATCTCGCCGCGAGGATCGCGCGGGCGCGCGGCCGGTTCGGCGCCTGGCGCGGAGCCCTTTCGCGGCTCGCCGCGAGGCCGTCGGCGTCCCCTTGGCGCCTCGCCGCCCTGGCCGACCTCGCCCGCTCCGAGGAGGGACGGCCCTCCGCGGCGGCGCTCGCGGCCTACCGGCGCTACCGGGATGCCGCCGGCCGGCTCGCCGAGCCGGGAGTCCTCTGGCGCGAAGCCTGGGTGGCCTACGATCTCGGCCGGCTCCGCGACGCGGACGAGGGGATCGCCCGCGTGCTCGCCCGGAAGGACGCCCCGCGCACGATCCGGGCGGCGGCCCTGTACTGGTCCGGGAGGAGGCTCGCCGCGGGCGGCAGAACGGAGGAGTCGCTGGGGCGCTTCCGCGAGGCGACCGCCCTCCTCCCCGGCCACTACTACGGAATCCTGGCCTCGCGCCGCCTCGGCGCCGGAGAGCCGAGCGTCGACGACGGCCCGCTGCCGCCCGCTCCGGACCCCGCCTCTCCCGCGGCGCGGCGCTGGCTCGCGGCCGCGCGAGAGTTGCGATCGGTCGGCCTCCCCGAAGCGTCCTCGGCCGCGTACGGCGCGGCGGCCCGCCTCGCGGGGACGGAGGGCCGGGCGATCGCACTCGAGGGAGCGGACTCGGCCCTCGCCTCCGGGTTCCGCTCCGAGGCGCTGGCGCTCCTCGAGGCGGCCTCCCTGGACCGGGACACCGCGGACCCGGCCGTCCTGCGCCTCCGCCATCTGAGGCTCCTGGCGCCGATGCCGCAGGAGGCGGCGATCGCCGCCGCGGCCGGGGCCGAGCGCCTCGATCCCTCTCTCGTCGCCGCGATCGCGTTGCAGGAGAGCGGCTTCAACCCGATCGCGACGTCGTCCGCGGGCGCGAGAGGCCTTCTCCAGCTCCTCCCCTCGACCGGCGCGGAGATGGCGAGGAAGATCGGGCTCCCGGGATTCCGGGCCGAGAGACTGTTCGATCCAAACGTCAACCTGCGGCTCGGCTGCGCCTACTTCCGCGAGATCCTCGACCGGATCGGGTCGGTGCCGGTCGCCCTGGCCGCCTACAACGCCGGCCCCTCGCGGGCGGTCCGGTGGAGGACGTCGGACGACGACTCCGCCGGCGAGCGTTACGTCGAGCGGATCCCGATCCTGGAGACGCGCGGCTACGTGAAGCGGATCCTCGCGAACGAGCGCCTGTACCGGATCGCGTGGGGCTCGACGGGGAGCGGGGCGCGTCGCTGACCCGTGCGCGGGGCCGAGCATGCTCGACCCGCCGCCCGAAGGTAGAATGGTCCGCCGCGTCGTTCGACGAGGGCGGAGGCTCCCATGCGGCACGGCACGAGGAATCTCGCGGTTCTTCTCGCGCTCCTTACGATCACCGGGTCCGGCGCGGGCGCCTCCGGCGAGCCCTCGCCCGCAGGCGACGGAGGCCCCTTCCGGGTCGAGACGCTCGCCGAGGGGGTCCATCTGTTCCGTCCCGCCGAGGCGGGGGCGGGGCTCCTGAACTCGCTCGTCGTCGAGCGGGAGGACGGCCTCCTCGTCGTGGACGCGCAACCGACGCCGGACGCGGCGAGGGCGCTTCTCGCGGGGATCGCCCGCCGGTTCGATCGCCCGGTCCGGTTCCTCGTGCTGACCCACCCCCATGCCGACGCCGCGGGGGGCGCCTCGGCGTTCCCCCCCTCGGTGCTCGTCGTGGCGAGCCGCGGATACCGGGATTCGATCGACGACGCGTCGCACGACTTCGGTGCCGAGGCGCGCGCTGTCTCGGGCGAGGCCTTCGCGGAACCCGCTCGCGTCGCGCCGACTCTCGCGTCCTGGGCGCCGTTCTACCTCGAGGATCGCCGGCGCAGGGTCGAGATCCTCCCCGTCGCGAAGCTGCCCGCCCACTCGAGCGGAGACCTCGCGGTCTGGATCCCCGACGCTCGGGTCCTGGCCGCGGGCGACCTCGCCTGGCCCTCGCCGAACGCGTACACCGGCGGGAGCAACGTCTCCAACTGGCTCATCGCCCTCAACGGCCTGCTGGAGCTCCAGCCGACCTGGGTGGTCCCCCTGAGGGGTCCCGCGGCAGACACCCGGCCCGTGCGAATCCTGCGCGAGGGGTTCGCGTGGATCCGGGGACGCGTCGAGCAGGCGTTCGTGGACGCCGTGCCGTCGGGCAGGATCGCCGACCGCGTCCTCGAGTCCCCACAGGCGGGCAAGTTCCTCGATCTCGAGACCTCTCCCTCGTGGGTCCGGGGGATGGTCGAGAACGTGGTCGCGGAAACGGTCGAGTACCGCAGGAAACGCGGGATCGAATGACGCCCCGCCCCGGTGGGGGAAGCGGGGCCCCTCAGGCGGAGCCGTCCCCCGCCGACCCGTCCGCCCTTCCGCCGCGGCGACGGGCGATCCTCTCCTTGACGCCCCGTCCGACCGTTTTCACCCGCTCGTACACTCGGTGAGCGAAGCGGCTGTGGCTGCTCAGAATCGCGAGCCCAGCGAGAACGAGGACCCAACCCTGCAGGATCGGAACGAAGCCGCCGACGATCCCCGCCGCGATCAGCACGAGACCGAGGACCCAGTCGACGATCTTGCGGACGCGCCGGTCCATCAGGGAACCCATCCCGAGACGGCCTCGTCCGAGAGCGTCGCCTCGAAGACGAGCCTCGCGTCCCCCGTCAGAACCGCCGCCCCCGGCGCGCGCCCTTCTCCCGCGAACTCGACGCGCAGGGGGATCCCGCTCCGCGGGACGACCGTGACCGGTCCCGTCCCGCCCGAGGCCGCGCGGTGCGCCCGCGCCGCCGCGACCGCGCCCGAGCCGCAGGCCAGCGTCTCCCCCTCGACCCCCCTCTCCCACGTCCGGAGCGCGAGCGAACCGGCCCCGGCCTCGAAGAGGTCGACGTTGACACCGCCCGGGCCGAACGCGGGATGGCTGCGAAGCGCCGGGCCCCAGGTTTCGAGGGGGGCGGACGCCAGCGCGGCGACCCGGACGACGAAGTGGGGCACGCCCGCCAGCACGAGCCTCCCCTCGAAGCGTCGGCCCCCGGCGTCGACGGTGCGATCCCCCAGATCCTCGGGAGGAGGCAACTCGACCGAAACCCGGTCGCCGAGAACCTCCGCGCGCAGGCTTCCCGCCGCCGTCTCGAGCGTCATCCTCCCGGCGGCCCATCCGCGCAGGAAAGCGTAGCGGGCGGCGCACCGGCTTCCGTTCCCGCAGAACGTCTCCGCACCGTCGGGATTGAGGAAACGCACGCCGACGGCGCCGCCCGGCAGGGGCTCGACGAGCAGCAGCCCGTCCGCCCCGACCGAGAGTCCGCGGCGGCAGACGAGCCGCGCCCAGTCCGGGGCGGCCGTCCCCAGCGCGCGGGCCTCCTCGGGCCCGAGCACGACGAAGTCGTTCCCCGCCCCCGACATCTTCGAGAATCGCCGGGGCGCGCTCACGGGGCGCCTCCGTCGTCGGGATCCTCCGCGACCAGGATCTCGCTCGGCTCGGACGGCGGGCCGGCGTTCCCCGCGCCGTCGACGGCCACCACGCGGTAGGCCGCGCGGGCACCCGCGGCGGCTTCGTCGTCGAGATAGAACGGCTCCGCGGTCGCGCCGGCCCCGAGCGGCCGCCAGCCTCCCTCGGTCCCGAGGCGCCGCTCCACCCGATACCCGGCGAGGTCGCGCTCCTGGTTCGGGTTCCAGAAGAGCCGGATCGCGCTGCCTTCCTGCACGGCCACGAGACCCGTCGGGGCCGAGGGGGGGAAGCGATCCTCCGCGACGACCTCGATCGGCCCGGCGGAACCGCTCTCCCGGTACGGAGCCCCGCCGGCGGCGGACGTGCGCACGACGTACCGGTACGTCCTCCCGACCTCGACGACGGCGTCGAGGTACTCCGTCGAGGGGACCGGGTCCTCGTTCAGGGGACGCTCCCCGAACGGCTCGCCGGCCGGCGAGCGATACAGGTTGAAGAGGAACGGCCCGTCCGACGGGGGGTTCCAGACGAGCCGGACCCCCTCGGCCGTCGCTTCCGCCGCGAGTCCCGTCGGCGGCGGCAGGGGGGCGACCGGCACGAGGTCGTGGGCCACCACGAGGGGGGACGGCCTTCGGTGCCGGTCCCGCACGCGGACGGCGTAGCGGAGCGTCCACCCGACGCCGCCCCCCTGGAGGGCGGTCCACGACGAGTCCTCGACCCGCAGCCGGGCTCCCCCCGGGAGAGGGTCTCCGCCGATCACCGCGACCACCGGCGCCCTCCGGAACGCCTCCGCCTCGGCGGGCGCTGAGGATCCGGGGGGGCGGGCGAGGCGCACGAGCTCGGCCTCGACCGGCGCCTGGGACTCCTTCGGTCCGCGCGGATCCGGCATCGTGAACGACACGGCGACGCGCGGGCCCTCCTGGCGCGCCGCCACGTCCCGCGGGGCCAGGGGCCCCCGGGGCTCGGGCGGGCGCAAGGACCCCTTCTTCCCGCACGCCGCCGCGGCGACGAGGAGAATCCCCGCCAGGGCCGTTCCCGCCGGTCGCGACGCCCGCATCACAGGATGTAGCGCGAGAGGTCCGTGTCGCGGGAGATGTCGGCGACCCGCGCGCGGACGTAGGCCGCGTCCGCCACGACGCGGGGGACGGGGAGCTCGGGCGCGTCGAAGGAAACATCCTCCAGCACCCGCTCCATCACCGTGTGGAGCCTCCGTGCGCCGATGTTCTCGGTGCGGCGGTTCACCTCCTCCGCCGCTTCCGCGATCGCTTCGATGCCGTCGGCGGTGAACTCGAGCTGCACGCCCTCGGTCGCCAGCAGCGCCTGGTACTGGCGGACGAGGGAGTGCTCCGGCTCCGTCAGGATGCGCACGAGATCCCCGCGGCCGAGCGAGTCCAGCTCCACCCGGATGGGAAACCGGCCCTGGAGCTCGGGGATCAGGTCGGAGGGTTTCGACACGTGGAACGCGCCGGCCGCGATGAACAGGATGTGGTCGGTTCGCACCATCCCATACTTCGTGTTGACGAGCGTTCCCTCGACGATCGGGAGGAGGTCCCGCTGGACGCCCTCCCGCGAGACGTCCGGCCCGTGCCCTCCCTCTCGGCCCGCGATCTTGTCGAGCTCGTCCACGAACAGGATCCCCGACTCCTCGACCCGGCGGACGCCCTCTCTCGCCGTCTGATCGGGATCGACCAGCTTCTCCTCCTCCTCCCGCTCCAGGACCTCTCGCGCCTCCGCGACCGTCATCGTGCTGCGCCGCGTCTTGGACCGGAAGAGGTCCGGCAGCATCTCCCTGAGGTTGGTGTCGAACTCCTCCATCCCCGCCTGCGAGAAGATCCGGAAGGCCGGCGTCGCCCCGGACCTGACCTCGACCTCGACGGTCTCGTCCTCGATCTCGCCCCCCTCGAGGCGACGCCGAAGGGCCTCGCGGTACCGCTCCCGGGACTCCCGGTCCCCCTCCTCCCCGGGGTCCGGCCGCCGGGAGAGCAGCAGGTCCAGGATCCTCCGCTCGGAAGCCCGGCGCGCCTGGCCCCGCACCTGCTCGCGGCGCTCCTGGCGCACGAGATCCACGCCGACCTCGACGAGATCCCGGATCATCGACTCCACGTCGCGGCCGACGTAGCCGACCTCGGTGAACTTGGACGCCTCGACCTTGAGGAACGGCGATCCCGCGAGCCGGGCGAGCCTGCGCGCGATCTCGGTCTTCCCGACGCCCGTCGGTCCGATCATGAGGATGTTCTTCGGCATGACCTCCTCGGCG
>CAZPWK010000080.1:0-8134 GCA_964590285.1 uncultured Acidobacteriota bacterium
CCCGGGCTTCCTTGACAATTATTTTCAGGGGACCTACCTTCGCATCTGGTGAAGTGAAAATCCGGGGATGTGGTTTTGTAGTATCGTATAGCTAGATAACAAGTTATAGAGATGCGTCGCAGCCGCGGACCGTTCGCGGCAGGCTCGGCTACGGAGCTTCCATGGCGGTCAAGCTGGGAGAGATGCTCCTCAAGGCCGGAATCATCACGCAGGACCGGCTGCAGGAGGCGCTGGAGGCTCAGAAGAAGAACGGGGGGAAGCTCGGGTACAACCTCGTCAAGCTGGGGTACGTCAAGGAGGACGAGATCACCCAGCTCCTGTCGGAGCAGTACGGGGTCCCCTCGATCAACCTCCGGCACTTCGAGATCGACGAGTCGGTCATCAACCTGATCCCCTCCGAGGTGGCGCAGAAGTACCTCGTCCTGCCGGTGAACCGGACGGGGGCGACGCTGACGATCGCGATGGCGGACCCGACCAACGTGTTCGCCATGGACGACATCCGCTTCATGACCGGCTACACGGTCGAGCCGGTCGTCGCGAGTGAGATGGCGATCCGCGAGGCGATCGAGAAGTACTACGGCTCCACCCACGCCATCGAGCTCAAGAAGGTCATGGACGAGATGGCCGAGGCGGATACCGAGGCCCTCGAGCTGCTCGACGAGGAGGAGGAGCTCGACGCCCACGCGCTCGAGAGCGCCTCCGAGGAGGCGCCGGTCGTCCGCCTCGTCAACATCGTCCTGACCGACTCGATCAAGAAGAGCGCCTCGGACATCCACATCGAGCCTTACGAGAAGGACTTCCGGGTCCGCTTCCGGATCGACGGGGTGCTGTACGAGATCATGCACCCTCCGCTGAAGCTGAAGGACGCGATCACGAGCCGTCTCAAGATCATGGCGAAGCTCGACATCTCGGAGAAACGGCTGCCGCAGGACGGCCGGATCAAGATCAAGATGAAGCTGCAGGGGAAGAACAAGGAGATGGACTATCGCGTCTCCGTCCTCCCCACGCTGTTCGGCGAGAAGATCGTCCTCCGGCTCCTCGACAAGGACAACCTGGTGCTCGACATGACCCGGCTCGGGTTCGAGCCGGAGTCGCTCCTGAAGTTCGAGCGCGCCATCCTCAAGCCGTACGGGATGGTGCTGGTGACCGGGCCGACCGGCTCCGGGAAGACGAACACGCTCTACTCCTCGATCGCGCGGGTCAACACGCCGGAGACGAACATCCTGACGGCGGAGGACCCGGTCGAGTTCAACCTGCACGGCATCAACCAGGTGCAGATGAAGGAGCAGATCGGGCTGAACTTCGCGACGGCCCTGCGCGCCTTCCTGCGCCAGGACCCGAACATCATCCTGGTCGGCGAGATCCGCGACTTCGAGACCGCCGAGATCGGCGTGAAGGCGGCGCTCACCGGCCACCTCGTTCTCTCGACCCTGCACACGAACGACGCCCCGTCGACCATCAACCGCCTGATGAACATGGGGATCGAGCCGTTCCTGGTCGCGACGTCGGTGAACCTGATCTGCGCCCAGCGCCTCGTGCGGAAGATCTGCAAGGAGTGCAAGGACGAGATCCGCATGCCGACGCAGGCCCTCGTGGACATCGGGTTCCCGATCGAGGAGGCTCCCAAGGTCAAGCTCTTCAAGGGGCGGGGGTGCCCGAACTGCAACAACACCGGGTACCGGGGGCGCCTGGGCCTGTTCGAGGTCCTGGAGATCACGGACGACGTCCGCGAGCTGATCCTGTCCGGCGCGTCCGCGATGGAGCTGAGGCGCAAGGGGATCGACGAGGGGATGCTGACCCTGCGCGCGTCGGGGCTGCAGAAGCTGCGGGACGGTCTCACGACGATCGAAGAGGTCCTCCGAGAAACGGTTCTGTGAGGGAGGGCCGGCGCGCTCGGGCCGCCGGCGAGGAGAGGCGATGGGCGTCACGATGCACCAGCTGTTGAAGACCCTGGTGGACCAGGGGGGGACCGACCTGCACGTCACCACGAACTCCCCGCCCCAGATCCGGATCGACGGCAAGATGGTGCCGCTGCAGCTGCCTCCTCTGACCGCCTCCGAGACGAAGCAGCTCGTCTACAGCGTGCTCACCGACAACCAGAAGCACCGTCTCGAGGAGACGCTCGAGCTCGACTTCTCGTTCGGCGTCAAGGGGCTGGCCAGGTTTCGCGCCAACGTCTTCTTCCAGCGAGGCGCGGTCGCGGGAGCCTTCCGGACGATCCCGTGGGAGATCCGGAGCTTCAAGGACCTCGGGCTCCCCGAGGTCGTCGCCTCGCTCTGCGAGAGGCCCAGGGGACTGATCCTGGTCACGGGACCGACCGGATCGGGAAAGTCGACGACCCTCGCGGCGATGCTCGACAAGGTGAACAACGAGCGTCACGAGCACATCGTGACGATCGAGGACCCGATCGAGTACCTGCACTCGCACAAGCGGTGCCTGGTCAACCAGCGGGAGCTGCACGCCGATACGCACTCGTTCGCGAACGCCCTGCGGTCGGTCCTCCGCCAGGACCCGGACGTCGTGCTGATCGGAGAGATGCGGGACCTCGAGACGATCGAGTCCGCGCTCCGGATCGCGGAGACGGGCCACCTCACCTTCGCCACCCTGCACACGAACTCCGCCGCGCAGACGATCAACCGGATCATCGACGTGTTCCCGGCCCACCAGCAGTCGCAGATCCGAGCGCAGCTTTCCTTCGTGCTGGAGGGGATCCTCTGCCAGTCGCTCCTTCCCCGCTCCAACGGGCACGGACGCGTGCTGGCGATGGAGATCCTGATCCCGAACTCGGCCATCCGCAACCTGATCCGCGAGGACAAGGTGCACCAGATCTACTCCGCCATGCAGACGGGGCAGAACCAGTTCGGGATGCAGACCTTCAACCAGTCCCTGGCGACGTTGCACTTCAAGAAGCAAATCACCCTGCAGTTGGCGCTCTCGATGAGCTCCAACCCGGACGAGCTGCAGGAGATGATCAATCGCGGCGCGGGGCTCGTCAACCAGCCGGCGGGCGCGGGGCGCCGCCAGCCGGGCAAGTGATTCCGGACCGGGCGAGGAGGAGTCGAGCATGCCGAACTACACCTGGAAGGGTCGGACGCGCGCGGGGAAGGTCCAGGAGGGCGTCCTGGTGGCGGAGAGCAAGGACGCGGTGATCTCCGCGCTCCGAAGGCAGCAGATCATGGTCACGGCCGTGACCGAGAAGGGGAAGGAGTTCGCCCTTCCGAGGTTCGGCGGCGGGATCTCCACGAAGGAGATCGCCATCTTCACGCGGCAGTTCTCGGTGATGATCGACGCCGGGCTCCCGCTCGTGCAGTGCCTGGAGATCCTCGCGTCGCAGCAGGAGAACCGCGCGTTCCAGAAGGTTCTCTTCGCCGTCCGGCAGGACGTCGAGTCGGGCTCGACGCTGGCGGACGCGCTCCGGAAGCACCCGAAGGTGTTCGACGACCTCTACAGCAACATGGTCGCGGCCGGCGAGGCGGGCGGCATCCTCGACACGATCCTCCAGCGGCTCTCGACCTACATCGAGAAGATCGTGAAGCTGCGATCCGCCGTTCGCTCCGCCCTCGTGTACCCGACCGCGGTGATCGTGATCGCGATCGGCGTGGTGTGGATCATCCTGTGCGAGGTGATCCCGACCTTCGCGACCCTCTTCGAGGGTCTCGGCGCCACGCTTCCGCTCCCGACGCGCATCACGATCGCCATGTCGCGCTTCATCGGCGCCTGGTGGTGGCTGGTGTTCCTCGCGATCGGCACCGGAGTGTTCTTGCTGAACCGCTACCACAAGACCCACGACGGCAAGCGGGTGATCGACGGGATCCTGCTCAAGCTCCCCGTCCTCGGCTCCGTGCTCCGGAAGATCGCCGTGGCGCGATTCTGCCGGACTCTGGGGACGCTCGTGTCCTCCGGAGTCCCGATCCTCGAGGGGCTCGCCATCACGGCGCGGACCGCCGGGAACGCGGTGGTCGAGGACGCCATCATGGCGACCCGGAAGAGCATCGAGGAGGGGAAGACGATCTCGGAGCCGCTGAAGCACACCGACGTCTTCCCGCCGATGGTCGTCCAGATGGTGGCCGTGGGCGAGCAGACGGGCGCGCTGGAGTCGATGCTCAACAAGATCGCGGACTTCTACGACGACGAGGTGGACGAGGCCACCGCGAACCTCCTGGCTCTTCTGGAGCCGATCATGATCATGTTCCTCGGTGTCGTCATCGGCGGCATCGTGATCTCGATGTACCTGCCGATGTTCGACCTGATCAGCAAGATCGGCTGATCTCAGGGCGGGGAGGGGGCGGGCCTCCGCCCGCCTCCCCCGGGGGAGCCATGGACCTCGGCGAGACGGAACGGCAGCTTCGCTGGCTGATGATCCTCCGGGTCGTCACGGTGACGGCCCTCTTGATCTCCGCCTTCGGGATCGAGCTGCTGCTGCGCCCCGGCGAGACCCTGCGGCCGCTCTTCCTGCTGACGGCCGTCGCGTACGGCATGGTCCTCCTGTACGCCGCCCTCGACCGGTGGCTCGCGGGGCGCCCTTCGTTCGTGCATCTCCAGCTCTTCGGCGACGCGCTCAGCCTGACCGCCTTCGTCCAGATCACGGGCGGGCTCGACAGCCCGATGTCGTTCCTGTACGTCCTCCCGGTGGCGGTGGCCTCGCTGATGCTGTACCGGCGGGGCGGGCTCCTGTTCGCGGGGATCTGCTGGATCCTCTACGCGGCCCTCGTCGTGTTCCGGGCCCCGTGGTTCCCGTTCGCCGCCGCGGCCCCCGTCGCGGCGGAACCGGGGCGGGCGGGGTACTTCCTCGTCGCGCACCTCGTCGCCTTCGTCGCCGTCGCGCTCCTCGCCAGCTACCTCGCGGAGCGGCTCCGCTCCCAGGGGGACGAGCTCGCGGAGCGGCGCGGCGCCGTCGCCCGCCTGCAGGCCCTCAACGAGAACATCATCGAGTCGATCAACAGCGGGCTCGTCACGACGGACCTCGAGGGAAGGGTCAACTTCATGAACCGCGGGGCCGCCGAGATCACCGGCTTCGAGGCGGCCGCGGT
Source organism: uncultured Acidobacteriota bacterium (assembly GCA_964590285.1). Taxonomy (GTDB): domain Bacteria; phylum Acidobacteriota; class Polarisedimenticolia; order Polarisedimenticolales; family JAIQFR01; genus CALMJU01. The sequence continues at coordinate 5,031 of CAZPWK010000080.1, forward strand.
CCTGGGGCGTCCGGTCGACGACTGGATCGGGACCGGGCCGGGATTCCTCGGGGCGATCCGGACGCGCCTGATCGAGAAGCGTCGCCACCGCTTCGAGCGGTGGTTCGAGACCCCGGCCGGGCGCCACCTCTTTCTCGGCTTCGCGGCGTCGAACCTGCACGACCGCGCCGGGAACCCACTCGGCTACATCTTCATCTTCCAGGACCTCACCGAGATCCAGGCTCTCGAGCAGGAGGTTCGGCTCAAGGAGAGGATGGCGGCCCTCGGGGAGATGGCGGCGGGAATGGCCCACGAGCTGCGGAACCCCCTCGCGGCGATCAGCGGCGCGGTCCAGTACCTCAAGGGGAGCCTCGAGCCCGAGGGGGAGACGCTCGACCTGATGGACATCATCCTCCGGGAGTCGCAGAGGCTCGACCGGACGATCGGGGACTTCCTGACGTTCGCGAAGCCCGGGACGTTCGCGCCGGAGCGGTGCGACCTGGTCCGGATCCTCGAGGACCAGCTCAAGCTCCTCCGCAGGAGCCGCGAGTTCCGCCCGGGGCATCGGATCGAGACGCGCTGGAACGGCTCCGAGGTGCGGTGCGACGCCGACCCGGACCGCATGAAGCAGATCTTCTGGAACCTCGCGACGAACGCGCTGAAGGCGATGCCGTCGGGCGGCACGCTGACGCTCGACCTGCTGGCGAAGGAAGAGGAACGTCAGGTCGAGATCGTGTTCCAGGACGAGGGCGTCGGGATGGACGAGAAGGAGGTCGACTCCTACTTCCAGCCGTTCCACGGGCGGTTCGAGGAGGGCACCGGCCTGGGCGCCGCCATCGTCTACCGGCTGGTGCAGGAGCACGGCGGCCGGATCACCCTGGACAGCCGCCCCGGCGGCGGGACGACGGTGCGGATCCGCATCCCCGTCGAGGCCGCGGCCCCGCGCTCCGCCGAGCCGGCCCTGCGGGAGGCGGCGGCCGGAGGAACGACGCGGTGAACAGGATCCTGGTCGCCGAGGACGAGAAGAGCATGCGCGACCTCCTGGCGCTGATGCTGCGCAAGGAGGGGTACGCGGTGGAGACCGCCGAGTCGGGCTCGAAGGCTCGCGATCTGGTGGACCGGGAGCGCGGCGACCCGTTCGATCTCATCGTGAGCGACATCTCGATGCCCGGCCTCTCGGGGCTCGACCTCCTGCGCCACTGCCGGAGGAACGCTCCGGGCACGGCGGTCATCCTGATGACGGCCTTCGGATCGAAGGAGGTCGCGATCGAGGCGCTCAACGAGGGGGCGCTCTACTACGTCGAGAAGCCGTTCGACCTCGACGAGGTCAAGGCGGTCGTCCGGAAGACGATGGAGAGGAAGCGTCTCGCGGCGGAGAACGAGGCGCTGCGCGACCAGAACCGCGGCCTCCGGGCGGAGCGCGAGGGGAAGTACCGCTTCGACGGGCTCGTCGGCCGGAGCTCGAAGATGCGGGCCATCTTCGACCTGATCGAGCGGGTCGCGACGACCGGCAGCACGATCATGATCTCGGGGGAGTCCGGGACCGGCAAGGAGCTGATCGCCCGCGCGATCCACTACAACTCGGGCCGGAAGGACGGGGCCTTCGTCTCGATCAACTGCGGCGCGCTTCCGGGCGACCTCCTGGAGAGCGAGCTCTTCGGTCACATGAAGGGAAGCTTCACGGGGGCGTCCTCCAACAAGAAGGGGCTCTTCGAGGTGGCCGCCCAGGGGACGATCTTCCTGGACGAGATCGGCGAGACTTCGCCGGCGATGCAGATCAAGCTGCTGCGCGTGCTGCAGGAGCGGAAGATCCGCCGCGTCGGCGGGACCGAGGAGGTCGACGTCGACGTCCGCGTGATCACCGCGACGAACCAGGATCTCGAGCAGATGGTCCGGGAGAAGCGATTCCGCGAGGACCTCTTCTACCGGATCCACGTCATCCCGATCCGGATGCCCGCCCTCCGGGAGAAGCCGGAGGACATCCCGGCGCTGGCGGAGCACTTCCTCGACAAGTACCGGCGCCAGATGGCGAAGCCGCTGACCGGCATCTCCAAGGCGGCGATGGACTGTCTCGAGTCGTATCGATGGCCGGGCAACGTCCGGGAGCTCGAGAACGTCATCGAGAGGGCGGTGGCGCTCGAGAGCTCGGAGATCGTCCAGCCGGAGAGCCTTCCGCGGGAGGTGCGGCTCGGCGGGAGCGAGCGGCCGGGAGTGGACATCGTGCTCCCGGAGGCCGGCGTCGATCTCGAGCGTCACCTCGAGGATCTCCGGCGGAGGTTCATGGTCGAGGCGATGGAACGCGCGGGGGGGGTCCAGACCCGGGCGGCCGAGATTCTGGGAATGACCTTCCGCTCCTTCCGCTACTTCGCCAAGAAGTACGGGCTCACCGCCCGGGAGGGGGCGCCGTCCGGCGAGGCCCCGGGTCCGGAAGCCGGCGCGCCGTCGTGGCCGGCCGCGGCGGGGGAAGGAGCCCGCTGACATGGGTTGTCACCGATTCGGTCCCCGGGCGACGCGGCTTGGCAATCCTCCTGGGCGGTCGGCCGGAGACGGTCGCCCTCGGGTGCGGGTGGGATGTTCCAACGTGTTGTGAGATCATGGCTTACTGAATCCAGGGCCGGGACGGGCCGGCGTGGCACCGCCCTTGCTCTTCCCGAGATCGGACCTGAAAGGAGGCCAAAGGATATGAAGAACCGGAACAGCAAGGGTTTCACGCTCATCGAGCTGCTGATCGTCGTGGCGATCATCGGCATCATCGCCGCCATCGCGATCCCGAACCTCTTGAACGCGATCGACCGCGGCAAGCAGAAGAGGACGATGGCCGACATCCGCTCGATCGGGACGGCGGTCGAGCAGTACGCCATCGACAACAACTACTATCCGGCGGTCACGGACATCACGACGCTCGCGCTCGAGGCCACCGAGGTCGTGCCGATCTACATCCGCACGCTGCCGACGCAGGACGGCTGGCGCTACCCGATCTACGTCAACTCGACTTCGGTCGGATACACGCTGGCGTCGGGCGGCAAGGACGGCGGCGACCTGACCGGCGTGACGTGGGGGCCGACCGAGGGGTTCAACCTCCCGATCGTGTTCATGAACGGGCAGTTCGCGGCCTGGCCCGAGGG
>CAZPWK010000080.1:8144-10957 GCA_964590285.1 uncultured Acidobacteriota bacterium
TCCAGCAGTAACGTAGTCCTGTTCGACCCGAGGCGGCGGGGGGCGAATCGCCCCCCGCCGCCTTTCCATGTCCGGGCCTCCCCTTGATGTAAAATCCCCCTCCCATCGGCCGAAGGCGGCGAAGGCTCGACGCGGATCTCGAGTCCGCGGCGATCGGAGCGGAGCGGCGATGAGACGCGGGGATCCGGGCGGGGAGGGCGGTTACGCCGTGGTCGAGCTGACCGTCGTCCTCGTCCTCCTCGCCATCGTTTCGGTCATCGCCATCGTCGGCGTCCTCCACGTCCTCGACAGGTCCCGGCAGCGGGCGACGATGGCCGACATGCGGGCGGTGTCGAAGGGGATCGAGGCGTACGCCGCCGCGCGCGGATGCCTCCCCGACGACCGGACCGGCGCCCGCGGGCTCCGGTCGGCGATCGGCGAGGTCGCGGGCGGGACCGTCCCCGCGGAGGACCGGTGGCGGCATCCCTTCCTCTACCGGAGGGACGAGGCGGGGAACTACACCCTCGCGTCGCTCGGAAAGGACGGCGTCGACGGCGAAGACATCTCGGTGGCCACCCGGGACGATTCCTCTCGGGACATCGTCCTCGTGAACGGCCGCTTCACGGCCGCTCCCGAGTGAGCCGCCGCGGGCGATGACCTCCCCGCCTCCCGGCGTCGCGATCGCCCGGCTCCTGCTCGTCGCGCTGTTCTCGGTCCTGCCCCTCTTGCCTCCGGAGGTGCGGGGCGAGTCGATGGCGGCATGCGCCGGCCTTCTGGTGCTGGTCGTCGTTACGGCACCGATCCCCGGCGGGGACGCGCGGAGCGGGCTCGTTCTCGGAGCCGCGGGGGCCGCAGCCGCGCTCGCGACGTGCTGGCCCGAGGCGTCGATCGAGACGACGTCCATGGTCCTGCTCGCGGCCGTCGCGGGATCGTCGGCCGCCCGGCTTCCCTGGGAGGCCCGCGCGGGCCGGGGAGTCCCCTGGGCCGTCGCGGCGTCCGGATGCGTCGTCGCCGCGCACGCCCTGTTCCAGAAGGTGCACGGTCTGCCGGCGCTGGCTGCGCGGCTGGCCGCGGGCGCTGCCGTCGCCGACCGGGATGCGGCGCTGACGAGGCTCGCCGAGGGCAGGGCGTTCGCGGGGTTCTCGACGCCCGCGGCGATGGCGGGGCTCCTCGCGATGGCGCTCGCCGTGACGGTCGGGCTCGCCGCGTCCTGCCGGGGGCCGCGCCGCGCGTGGCTCGCGGTCGCCTGCGCGATCCAGGCCGCGGGGATCGTCGCGGGGGCGTCCGCGACCGCGTCGGCCGGGCTCGCCGCCGCCGCTGCCCTTCTCGCGCTCCGGATCCGAGCCGGGCGCAGGGGGCTGTCGGTCCTCGCGGCGGCGGCGTTCCTCGTCGTCCTGGCGGTCGCCGTCGCTCGCGGCGGCGAGGTGCTGAGCGCCTCGGAGGCCGCGAGCCCCTGGCGCCTCCGGGCCGGGAATTTCCGTGCGGCCGCCGAGATGGCGGCGGACCACCCGTGGATCGGAGTGGGGCCGGGAGGATTCGGCGCCGCGCTTCCCGCCTACCTGCGGGAGGGGGACAACGAGACCCGCTTCGCGCACGATCTCCCCCTCCATCTCGCCGCCGAGATCGGGTTTCCCGCCGGGGCTGCCCTGTCCGCTCTCTTCTTCGTCTTCTTCCTCGGACCGGTGTGGGCGGGGCCGGCGGCGGGAGAGGAGCGCTGGAGGACGGGGGCCCGGGTCGCCCTGGGCGCGTTCGCGATCCAGAACCTGGGGGACTTCACGGCCCTGCTCCCCTCGACGCTCTGGTTCGCCGCGCTCCTTCGAGGCGTCCTGGCCGTCCGCGGCGCGGGAGAAGGTCCGGAACCCGGGCGCGGCGCGAGGCTCCTCGGCGGGCCGATCCTCCGGGCGGCCGCCGCGGGCGCCGCCGTCGTCCTCGCGCTGTCGGGGCTGGCGTGGAACGCGAGATACCTCGCGCGCGACGCGGCGGCCCGAGGTGATCCGGCGACGGCGGCGTCCGAGGCGGGGAAGGCGGCCGCTCTCGCTCCCTGGAGCCCGGACGCGGCGGTCGCGCATGCCGAGACGCTCCTCGCTTCGGCCGGGGACGCGGACGGAGAGAGGGCGGAGGCGGCTCTCGGCGAGGCCGACCGGGCGGTCGCGCTCGCGCCGACGAGGCCGGGGATCCGGGTCGTGCGCGCGAGGGCGAGAATCCTCTCCGGGGATCTCCCGGGAGCGTTCGCCGACGCGGCCGAGGCGGCGAGGCTCTACCCGCGGAGCGAGGACCATCGCCGGCTCAGGGACGAGATCGCCCGAAGGCTCCCGGCGCCCGCGAGGCCGGAGGGCGAGCCGTGAGCCGGCACCCTCTCGCCTGGGCGCTGACTGCCCTCCTCCTCCTCGCGACCCTCGGGGAAGGGGGCGCGTCCCCCCAGGGGCTGCTCGCGACGCACGCGGCCGTGGCCGCGACCGTGATGGCGGCGATCGCCCTGACCCGGGACCGCGACGCGGGGGGGTCGGCTCTCGCCCCGGAGGTCGGCGCGGCGTGGGCCGCGTTCGCGCTCCTGGCCCTGCTCGGAGCGGCGCTCTCTCCCTACCGCTACGCCGCGTTCCTGGTCCTGCAGGAGATCGCCGCCTTCGGCGCCGTCGCGTTCCTCGCCGCCCGCGCGGGGAGGGGGTTTCCGGGCGCGCTGTCCCGGCCGCTGCTCGCCGGCGGGGCCGCCCTCGCGGTCGTCGCGGTCGCGCAGCGCGTCGCCGGCGACGCGAGGGCCGCGGCCACGTTCCTGAAGCCGAGCTACCTCGCCGCCTTGCTGGGCGCGTCGCTGTTCCTGGGGATCGGCTCGCCGG
>CAZPWK010000081.1:0-6712 GCA_964590285.1 uncultured Acidobacteriota bacterium
TCGTAGCATTCCTGGCTGTCGGAGGGCTCGAACATCGGCATCTTGCCGAACCGGGCGACGTGGCGGTTGTCCTGCTCGTTCTGGGAGCTGTGCATCCCCGGGTCGTCGGCCGTCACGACGACCATCCCGCCGTTCGCGCCGATGTAGGCGAACGTCATGAGCGGGTCCATCGCGACGTTGAGGCCGACGTGCTTCATCGCGGTGAGGGCGCGGGAGCCGGCGATCGAGGCGCCGATGGCCACCTCCATCCCGACCTTCTCGTTGACGGCCCACTCGCAGTAGATGTCCGGGAACTTCGCGACGTTCTCGAGGATCTCGGTGCTCGGCGTGCCGGGGTAGGCGGAGGCGACCCGGACGCCCGCCGCCCAAGCCCCGTGGGCGATCGCCTCGTTGCCGGAGAGCACCTTTCGGTTCGGAGGACGGTCGGGCATGCGATTCCCCCCGCAGCGGGCCCGCGTTCGGCCGGCGTCTCGTTTCGGGACGGGACAGGGATTGTACAGCCTGGGGAGGCGCCCGGTCAGATCGGCTCGCACCTCGACCGGGCCCGGCCCTTCCGATGGCCGTGCCCCTTTCGCAGCTCTTCCTCGACGTCCCCCGCCGCGTTCCCGCCGCCGGGGACCGCGGCGCCGATCTCGCTTCCGAAGGCGGACAGGAAGGCCGCCGTCTGGTCGCTCGTGAACGGGGCGTCGGGGCGGGTCGTCGTCACCCTGAGTCCCAGCGCGATCGCGACGTCCGCGACGTCCTTCTCGGTCAGCCGCGCCCCCGGATCGAGCTCCGGGATCGCGTAGCCGGCGGCGCGCAGGGCCCCGGCCGCGGTCGCGGCGTCCGCGGCGGGAAGCCGCTTGGCCTCGGCGATCGCCCGAAGGAAGTCGCCGGCCGTCGTCTCGTCGGCCGCGAGGGCCGGAACCGCCAGCAGGGCCGCGCAGGCCGCGATCGCGATCGTTCGAATCGGTTCTTTCCAGCGCATGACGTTCTCCAAGCCGACGGAAGGTGGAATCCGGCGACGAAACATCGAGAGATTTTCTTATATGCCGTTTCGAGTCGGTTTTCAACGCCCGTCCCCGCGCTTTCGCTTCGCCGCGGTCTCTGGCAGACTCTCGTTCCCATGAGCCGTCCGAGAAGATCCGCCGCGAACCGCCGCCTCGCCCCGTTCGGCACGAGCATCTTCACCGAGATGACCCGTCTCGCCGTCGAGACGCGCTCCGTCAACCTCGGCCAGGGTTTCCCGGACTTCGACGGCCCGGAGTTCGTCAAGGAGGCCGCGATCGCGGCGATCCGCGCCGGCGAGAGCCAGTATTGCCGGTCGGCGGGCCTCCTCGGGCTCGCCCGCGCGGTCGCCGAGCACCGGAAGCGCTTCTACGGCCTCGAGTACGACCCCGAGTCCGAGGTCACCGTGTTCTCGGGGGCGACCGAGGCGCTCTTCTCGACCATCCAGGCGCTGTGCGAGCCCGGTGACGAGGTCGTCCTCTTCGATCCCGCCTACGACGCGTACCGCCCGTCGATCGCCCTCGCCGGGGCGGTCGCCCGGACGGTCCCCCTGCTCCCGCCGGCGTTCCGGCTCGAGGCCGCGGCGCTGTCGGCGGCGCTCGGGCGGCGGACGCGCCTCCTGGTCCTGAACTCCCCGCACAATCCTCTCGGCAAGGTGTTCTCGCGCGAGGAACTCGAGACGATCGCCTCGGCCTGCAGGGAGAGGGACCTTCTGGCCGTGACCGACGAGGTGTACGAGCACCTCGTCTTCGAGGGAGAGCACGTGCCGCTGGCCTCCCTGCCCGGGATGCGGGAGCGGACGGTCATGATCTCCTCGTCGGGGAAGACGTTCAGCCTGACCGGGTGGAAGGTCGGCTTCGCCTGCGCGCCGCGCGACCTCTCCGCCGCCGTCCGGGCGTCCCACCAGTTCGTCACGTTCTGCACGCCCCCCCCCTTCCAGCTCGCCGTCGCGGCCGCCCTCGCCGCGCCGGACTCCTACTACCGGGAGTTCCTCGATCGGTACCGCGGCCTCAGGGCCCGCCTCTCCGAGGGGCTCGCGCGCGCGGGCTTCGAGGTCCGGCCGCCCGCCGGGACGTACTTCGCGGTCGCCGACGCGAGGCACCTCGGGGGGGACGACGGCGAGAGGTTCTGCCGCGATCTACCCTCGCGCGCCGGGGTCGCGGCGATCCCCGTCGCGGCGTTCTGCGAGGACCCGGCCCCGTTCCGCCACCTCGTGCGCTTCGCCTTCTGCAAGCGGCAGGAGACGATCGACGAGGGAGTCCTGAGGCTCGAGCGGGCCTTCGCGGCCTGAGACGTCACTCGCCCCGCGCGGCCTCCGCGGCGCCGCGCAGAGCGCTCTCGGCGCCCGCTCGGTCCCCGAGGGCGAGCCGGACCCGCGCGAGCTCGCGCCAGGCTCGCGCGTCCCCGGGCCGCGCCCGGGCCGCCCGCTCCAGGTGCGCCTCGGCCTCGCGCGGCTCGCCCCGGCGCTCGATCGCGAGCCCGAGCCCGAGGTGGGCGTCCGCCATCGTCGGATCGAGCTCGACGGCGCGGCGGAAGCCGTCCTCGGCCTCCCGGAGCCGGCCCGCCTGAAGGGCGAGAACGGCGAGGCTGTACCGCGGGCCCGCCGCCGAGGGGTCGAGACGCCGGGCCTCCTCGTAGGCCGCCGCGGCCTCGGCCGTCCTCCCGGCCCCGGCCAGGGCGAGCCCGAGGTTGTACCGGGCCTCGGCGTTTCCCGGCTCGAGCCGCACCGCCTCCCGGATCGGCTCGAGCGCCTCCTCGACCCGGTTTCGCATCAGGAGCGCGCCCCCGAGGCTGTTGAGGGCCTCGACGTAGCCGGGATCGATGCGGATCGCCTCCCGGTAGTGGCGCATGGCGTCGTCGAGGCGGCCGCGGAGGGCGAGCGCCGCGCCGAGATTCTGGTGCGCCACCGCGTTGTCCCCGGTGACGGCGATCGTGCGCTCGAACAGCGTCACGCCGTCGCTCCAGATCGCCGCCTGGGCGCGCGTGCCGAGCGCCAGCGCGAGGAGCGCCGCCCCCGCCGCCGTCCCGAGAGCGCCGGCGCGGGCCCGCGCCGGGATCCCGCGAGCCGCCTCCGCGGCCCCCCACGCGACGGCGACGAAGACGCCGACGAGAGGCACGTAGGCGTACCGGTCGGCCATGGACTGCCGCCCGACCTGGACGATGCCGATCACCGGGACGAGCGTGCCGAGATACCAGAGCCAGCCGAAGGCGAGCCACGGTCTCGAGCGGGCCGCGCGGATCGCGACCCACGTCGCCCCCGCCAGGAGCGCCGACGCGGCGGCCGCCTGCCAGGCCGGGACTCCGCCGGCCGGGTACGGGTAGAGCGGCGCGAGCCCGGACGGCCACGCGGCGAGCAGGAGGTACTTCACGTACGCGACCGCGGCGTTCGCGACTCGCGCGGCCATCGGCAGGACCTCGAGGTGCGCCATCGCCCCCGCGGCCGCCTGCACCCGGAACGTCACGACGCTCGAGATCGCCGACAGGGCGAGCAGGGGAACCTTCTCGACGACGAGGCGCCGCGCGTCCCGGGCCCGCGACGGGGAATCGAGCCGGAACCGCCCGAGAGGCCAGAAGTCGAGCAGGAGCAGGGTGAACGGCAGCGTGACCGGCATCGGCTTCGACAGGAGGGCCAGGGCGTGGAGGGCGACGACGAGCGAGTAGCGCGCGGCCCCCGGCCGCCGGGCGTAGCCCGCCCAGGCGAGGAGGGCCGACATCCAGAACAGCGTCGCGAGCACGTCCTTGCGCTCGGCGACCCACGCCGCCGACTCGACGTGCAGCGGGTGGAGGGCGAAGAGCGCCGCGACGAAGGCGGAGCGCCAGGTTCTCCCGGTCATCCGGTCGAGCGCGAGGAGCAGGAGCGTCGCGTTCGCCGCGTGGAGCAGGAGGCTCGTCAGGTGATGGCCGCGGGGATCGAGCCCCCAGATCTCGGAATCCAGCATGTGGGAGATCCAGGTCAGCGGGTGCCAGTTCGCCGCGTGCCACCGCGCGAACGCCCAGACGACCCCTTCGCGGGAAATCCCCTCGCGGACCATCGGGTTTCCGGTGACGTAGTCCACGTCGTCGAAGGACTCGATGAACCCCGCGCGGAGCGCCGGGGCGTAGGCGGCGAGCGTCGCCGCGCAAAGCGCCGCGGCGATCGCGGCGAGGAGCACTCGCGAGCGCGGGCCCTTCATGCGGTCATCGTACCGCAAGGCCGAGGGGCGGAGAGACCCTCGTCCCCGCGATCACTCGGGATCGGAGCGGCGCCGTCGTCCCCGCCGCCGCGCGGGAGCGCGGCACGCCTTGAACAGCAGCACCTCGCGTCCGCCCTTGCGGTGCTCCACCCGGTCCACGAGCATCCGCATCAGGAAGATCCCGCGGCCGTGGGGGAGCTCGCGCCGGACGCCGTCCCGCGGATCGGGGACGGCGGCGGGATCGAAGCCTCGCCCCTCGTCGCGAACCAGGATCAGCAGCCCCTCGCCGGGGCCGCCGTAGCAGCGGATCCGGACCGGCAGTCCCGGCCGGCCGCCGTTCCCGTGGATCACCGCGTTGGCGAGCGCCTCGCGGAGCGCGATCTCGACGTCGCCCGCCTCGGCGCCCACGCAGCCGGCGGAGACCGCCAGGTCGAGGACCTTCTCGACCCCGCGGCTGATCGCCTCGCGCGTGCTCGGAAGGACCGCGCGGAACCGGAGCGTCAGCCTGCGGCGGTCGAGGGGGAACGCCTCCGCGCGGCGCGGCTCGTCGCTCGACGCGGTCGGGTCCGTCTTCAACGCTCCTCCCGGGAACTTCGGATCGGCCCGGCTCCGGACGGGCTCACCGTCATAACATAGGTCCGCCCCGAACGGGAGCCCCGGGCGGCCGCGCCCGGAATCAGCTTACGATCCGCCGCGGGGACGGTTGCATCGGCCCAGGAGGGGGGCGGCTCTTGATCCGGTTTCTCGTCAACCCGGCCGCGGGAAGGGGGCGGGGCCGCGGGGCGATCGGCGCCGTCCGCGCGCTGGCCGATCGCCTCGGCGCGCCGGTCGAGGAGTCGCGCGACGGCCCCGACGCGACCCGGATCGCGGAGGACGCCGTCCGCGCGGGCGCGGACCGGCTGGTGGCGGTCGGGGGGGACGGCACCCTGCACCACGCCGCACAGGCCCTGGCGGGATCCGGCTGCGCCCTGGGGATCGTCCCCGCGGGCTGCGGCAACGACCTGGCCGCGGACCTCGGGTCGGCCCGGCGCCTGGGGGACGCGCTGCGCCGCGCGGTCGAGGCGGAGCCCCGGCCCCTCGATGCCGGCCGCGCGGGCGGCCGGGTCTTCCTGACCGTCGCGGGGGTCGGCTTCGACGGGGAGGTCGTGAAGTTCGCGAACGAGCGGGCGCGGTTTCTCCGCGGGCCCCTCGTCTATCCCTACTCGCTCGTGCGCACGCTGTTCCGCTTCGTCCCCCCGCTCGTCCGGGTCGAGCACGACGCCGGCGCGTTCGAGGGACGCGTCACCCTCGTCGCCGTCGCGAACACGACCCGCTTCGGCGGGGGGATGCGCGTCGCCCCAGGCGCGCGCCCCGACGACGGGATGCTCGACGTCGTCGTCGTGGGCGAGATGCCGAGGGGGAGGCTCCTCCGCCTCGCGCCGCTCGTCTACGGCGGCCGCCACGTGCTGCGCCCCGAGGTCACGGTGCTGCGCTCCCGGCGCGTCGAGGTCTCCGCCGATCGCGCGCTCCTCCTGCAGGCGGACGGCGAGCTGCTCGGCGCGGTCGGCGCGGAGCCGGTCCCGTTCGAGGCGATGCCGGGAGCGATGCGCGTGGCGACGTGAGGGAGGGTCCGATGAGCGGAATTCCGGCCTGGATCGAGGGGCTCGACGCGGCGGCGACCGTGACCGACCGGAGGGGCACGATCCTCGCCATGAACGCGAGGGCGAGGGAGCTCTTCGCGGACGACGGGGGCGGCGGCCTCGTCGGCCGGAGCGTCTTCGACTGCCACCCGGAGCCGGCGCGGACGAGGGCTCGGGCCCTTCACGAGAACGCCGCGCCGAACCACTACACGATCCGGAAGCGGGGGCTCCGGAAGATCGTCCACCAGCTCCCGTGGTTCGACGGGGGCCGGTTCGCCGGCGTCGTCGAGATCTCGCTCCCGATCCCCGAGGATCTCCCCGAGTTCGAGAGGGGCTAGCGCCCGGCGCGGGCGAGCGCCTCGGCGAAGCTTTCCGGGAGCGCGAAGCCGAGGCGGCGGGCCTCCTCCGCCTCGCGCCTCGCCCCCTCGGCGTCGCCGAGCTGCAGCCTCGCCATCGCCAGGTTGTACCGCGCCTCGGCGAAGGCGGGACTCTCCCGCGCGGCGCGGGCGAAACGCGCCTCGGCCTCCTCCCAAAGACCGCGGGACGCGAGCGCGAGCCCCCAGTTGAGGAGGGCCCTCGCGTTCCCGGGCTCCAGCGCGGACGCCGCCGCGAAGTGGACGAGCGCCTCGTCGATCCGTCCGGCTCCGGTGAGGACGATGCCGAGCCGGTTGTGGGCCCGCGCGCTCGCCGGGTCGAGGTGGAGCGCCTCCTCGAGCGCCTCGATCGCCTCCCGGGGACGCCCCTGGCGCGACCGGACGACGCCGAGGTTGTAGCGGGCGTCGGCGAAGCGCGGGTCGATCTCGACCGCGCGCTCGAGAAGGGCCGCGGCCTCGTCGAGCCGGCCCTCGTCGGCGAGGAGCCCGCCGAGGTTGGAGCGTGCCTTCGCGCCCGCCGGGTCGATCCGGACCGCCTCCCGCCAGTGGGCGGCCGCCT
>CAZPWK010000081.1:6812-10834 GCA_964590285.1 uncultured Acidobacteriota bacterium
GCCTTCGCGCCCGCCGGGTCGATCCGGACCGCCTCCCGCCAGTGGGCGGCCGCCTCCCCGGTCCGTCCCCGCTCCGCGAGCGCGAGGGCGAGGTTGTTGTGCGCGACCGCGTTCTCCCCGGTGACGGCGAGGGCGTGCTCGAAGAGCGACACCGAGTCGCGCCAGACGGCGGCCTGGGCTCGCGCGAGCGCGGCCAGGACGACGAGGAGGGCGACTGCGAGCGCGGGGACCGCCCGCCGGGCCGTCGCGCCGGCGCGGGGACGGCGGAGGAGGTCGGCCGCGCTCCAGGCGACGATCGTGAAGATGCCGATCAGGGGCACGTACGTGTACCGGTCGGCCATCGCCTGCCTGCCGACCTGGACGAGGCCGAGCACGGGAGCGAGCGTGACGAGGTAGAAGAGCCACCCCGCGAGCACGTACGGGCGGGACCTCCGGAGCCGGACGGCCAGCGCCGTGACCCCCGCGAGGATCGCGACCGCCGCGGCCGCCTGCCAGAGGGGCGGCCCGCCCGGCGGGTAGGGGTAGAACGCCGCGAGATCGGAGGGCCAGACGGTCTTCCGCAGGTAGGCGACGGAAGAGACCGCCGCGTTCCCGAGCCGCGCGGCGAAAGGATAGGCCTCCGCCCCGCCGGTCGCTCCCGCCGCCCGCTGGACGACGAGCGTCACGGCCGCGGACGCCGCCGCGAGGGGGAGGAGCGGCGTCTTCTCGACGAGGAGCCGCCACGCCGAGCCCCCGCGCGCACGAAACTCCGCGAGGCGGCCGAGCGGCCAGAAGTCGAGGAGGAGGAGGGTCAGCGGGAGCGTCACGAGCATCGGCTTCGCCAGGAGGCCGAGGCCGAGGAAGACGGCGGACGCCGCGAGGCGGGCCGCGCCTCCGCGCCTCGCGTGGGCGACGTAGGCCGCGGTCGAGAGAAGCCCGAAGAGCGTGCTCAGGACGTCCTTGCGCTCCGCGATCCACGCCACCGACTCGACGTGCAGCGGGTGGGCGGCGAAGAGGGCCGCGACGAAGGCGCTCGGGCCGCGCCGCCCGGTCGCCCGGTCGAGCAGCAGGAAGAGAAGGCCGGCGTTCGCGGCGTGGAGGAGCAGGCTGGAAAGGTGGTGGCCGCGCGGGTCGGCGCCCCAGATCCGCCAGTCGAGCATGTGGGAGAGCCAGGTCAGCGGGTGCCAGTTCGCGGCGTGGGTCGTCGCGAACGCCCAGCGGACCCCGGCCGCCCCGAGCCCGGACCGGACGTGCGGGTTGTCCGAGACGTAGACCCCGTCGTCGAAGTTCGTGAATCCGGCGTCGAGGGCCGGCGCCATCGCCGCGAGCGCGAGCGAGGCGACCCCGATCGAGAGCAGGACGAGCGAGAGCGAGCCGCTCCGGCTCCGATCCGAGGTCAAGGCCCGGGCCTCCGCGCGGCGGGTCCGGCCGGGAGGGGCCCCGTTGCGTCCGCCGCGCCCGGAATCTACCATCGCTCCGTGCCCACCGCGTCGCTCCTCGTCGTCGGCACCGAGATGCTCGATCCGGCCCGGGCGGACCGGAACGGGCCGCTCGCCCGCGAGCGGCTCGCCGGAATCGGGATCCCGCTCTCGCAGATCGTCCGCGTCGAGGACCGCGAGGAGGCGATCGCGGCGGCGGTCGCCTCCGCCCTCGCCGCGTCCGAGGTCGTGATCGCGTCGGGCGGGCTCGGGCCGACGGGGGACGACCGGACGCGCGAGGGCGCCGCGCGCGCCCTCGGCCGCCGGGTCGTCCTCGACGAAGGTTGGCTCGCCGCGCTCTCGAGACGGCTCGAGGAGCGCGGGCGGCCGATCACCGAGGCGGGGAGGCGGCAGGCCCTCGTCGTCCAGGGGGCCGAGGCGGTTCCCAACCCGACGGGGCTCGCCTGCGGCTCCTGGATCGAGAGCGGCGCGCGCGTCCTCGCCCTCCTGCCGGGGGTGCCGGCGGAGTTCGCCGCGATGCTCGACGGCTTCGTGCTCCCGAGGCTCGGGGAGAGGTTCCCGTCCCGTCCGTCGGCGCGGACGATCCGCGCGATCGCGGCGGGGTTGCCCGAGGTGGCCGCCGAGCCGGTGCTCGCTCCGTGGTACCGGAGGCCCGGGGTGTCCGTGTCGATCCTGCCGGCGTCGGGCGTGCTCCGGATCACGCTGACGATCGAGTCGCCGACCGCCTCGGACGCCGACCGCCTCGAGGCGGAGGTCCGGGCGGACCTCGAGAAGGGCCTCGGCCGTCATCTCGTCAGCCTCGACGGAGCCTCCCTCGAGGAGCGGCTGGGCGAGGAGCTCCTCGCCCGGGGGTGGACCGTGGCGGTCGCCGAGTCGTGCACCGGGGGGCGCGCGTCGCACAAGATCGTCTCGGTGCCGGGGGCGTCGCGATGGTTCCTCGGCGGCGTCGTGGCCTACTCGAACGAGGCGAAGTCGGAGGTGCTCGACGTGCCGCCCGGCCTGATCGCGGAGCGCGGCGCCGTCAGCGAGCCGGTGGCGCTCGCGATGGCGCGGGGCGTCCGCGACCGCTTCGGGGCGTCGTGCGGCCTCGGGATCACCGGCATCGCCGGGCCCGAGGGGGGTACCGCGGAGAAGCCGGTCGGCCTCGTGCACCTGGCGGCGGTCGCGCCCGGAGAGGAGAGGGCCCGGCGGTTCGTCTACGGCGTGGACCGGGCGACCGTCATCGAGCTCGCGAGCAACCACGCGCTGTACGCGCTGTGGAGCCTCGTCCGCGGGCCGAGCGGCGATTGACGCCGGCCCCGCCCGTCGAGGGGCCCCCTTCGGTCCGCGGCCGCCACCGGTAGAGCGCGAGGTCCAGCGTTCCGGATTTCGAGAACGCGACCCCCTCGGCCTCGAGCATCGCCCGCTGGAGCCCCGGCGGGATGTCGGGAAGCCGGTCCGTCGAGCGCCCGCCCGACGCGTTGACGACTCGCTGCCAGGGCACCCCGTCCGGGCACCGGCGGAGCGCCCAACCGACCGCGCGCGGCGAGAGCGCGTTCCCGAGGAGGCCCGCGATCTGCCCGTACGTCATCACCCGGCCCCGCGGGATCCGCCGCGCCATCGCGTACACCGCCTCCCAGGCCGGGGAGCGCGCGCCCCGCACGTCGCCGTGCACGCGGCGCGAGGGCGGGCGTCGGCGGGATCGTATCGGAGGCACCGGAGGAGTATAAGGGGGACAGAACCTCCGGAGGTGCCCATGACCGACCCGAGCGACAGCGTGCGTTCGAGCGACCGGCCCGTCCCCTCGCGTGGGGACTGGACCCGCCGCCGGGTCCTCAAGGCGGTCTCCGCGGCGGGCGTCGGATCGGCGGTGTTCGGCCGGGCTCTCGTCGCGCTGGCCCAGGGCCCGACGGGCGGGAAGGTGACCCCCGAGATGATCCGCGAGGCCGAGTGGGTCTCGGGGATCCGGCTGACCGACGAGCAGCGAAAGCTGATGCTCGCGGGGGTCCAGCAGCAGATGGAGGACTTCGCGAAGCTCCGGGCGGTTCCGCTCGACAACGCGGTGCCGCCGGCCCTGATCTTCGACCCCGCGCCGGGAAGCGGGAGTCCGGCGGCGCCCCGGTCGGCTCTGGAGATTCCGCTCGACGAGGAGCCGGACGAGCCCGAATCCTGGGACGATCTCGCCTTCGCGCCGGTCACCGAGCTGGCGGCCCGCCTGCACAGCCGGCTGTTCTCGTCCGTCGAGATCACGCACGTCTACCTCGACCGGATCCGGCGCTACGACGGGATGCTGTCCGTCGCGGTTTCCGTCCTCGAGGAGCGGGCTCTCCGGCAGGCCGAGAAGGCCGACCGTGAGACGGCGGCGGGGCGGTACCGCGGTCCCCTCCACGGCGTCCCGTTCGGGCTCAAGGACCTGTTCTCGGTCCCGGGCACCCGGACGACCTGGGGAGCGGGGATCTTCCGCGACCAGCGGAGAGGAGAGAAGGCCACGGTCGCCGCGCGCCTCGAGGAGGCGGGAGCGGTCCTCCTCGTCAAGACGAGCGTCGGCGAGCTGGCGTGGGGCGACGTCTGGTTCGGCGGGACGACGAAGAACCCCTGGAAGACCGACCAGGGCTCGAGCGGCTC
>CAZPWK010000082.1:0-2478 GCA_964590285.1 uncultured Acidobacteriota bacterium
TACATCTCGACCGAGCACTTCATGAACGAGCTGATCAACGCGATCCGCTTCGAGAAGACGCTCGAGTTCAAGGACAAGTACCGGAACGTGGACCTCCTGCTGATCGACGACATCCAGTTCCTGGCGGGCAAGGAGCGGACGCAGGAGGAGTTCTTCCACACGTTCAACTCCCTGTACGACGCGCAGAAGCAGATCGTGATCACGAGCGACTGCCCGCCTCGGGAGATCCCGACGCTCGAGGAGCGCCTGCGGTCCCGGTTCGAGTGGGGCCTGATCGCGGACATCCAGCCCCCGGATCTCGAGACGAAGGTGGCGATCCTTCGTAAGAAGGCCGAGGTCGAGCGGGCGCCGATCCCGGACGACGTCGCCCTCTTCATCGCCTCGAACAGCAAGTCGAACATCCGGGAGCTCGAGGGATCGCTGATCCGCGTCATCGCCTACGCCTCGATGTCCGGCCGGGAGATCTCGCTCGAGCTGGCCAAGGAGACGCTCCGGGACATCCTGACGCCGTCCGTCCCGGCGATCACGGTCGAGAGCATCCAGAAGCTGGTCGCGGACACGTACAGCCTCAAGGTCAGCGAGCTGAAGTCCCGCAACAACAGCCACCAGGTCTCCTTCCCGCGCCAGATCGCGATGTACCTGTGCAAGCAGCTGACCGACTCTTCCCTCCCGGAGATCGGCAGGCGGTTCGGCGGGAAGCACCACTCGACGGTGATCCACGCGATCCAGAAGATCGAGGGGAAGCGCAGGAAGGAGAAGGAGTTCGATCGCGTCCTCGAGAACCTCATGGAGTCCTTCAAGTAGGCGGTCCGCGGTTTCCACACGGGGCGCGGCGGAAATCGCGTGCACGGAGCGGGAGACGGGGCGCCGGGCGGGTTCCGGCGGAAAACGGGAGGCGGCGGCGGGGGGATGTCCACAGGGCCCCGCGCGGGATAAACTGCGGGGCGGCACGGGATGCGCGCGGCATCCGCCGCTTCCACGAGGCTACGGCAACTGCTTCTGATTCCCTCTCCCCGTGAGAGGTGAGGGAGACCGGGAGGAGAAGGCCCCATGGAGTTCGTGATCCCGAAGAGCGACCTGGTGCGTGAGCTCCAGACGGTGACGGGGATCGTCGAGAAGAGGTCCACGCTGGCGATCCTGGCGAACCTGCTCCTGGAGGCGGGCGGGGGAAAGGTCCGGATGGGGGCCAGCGACCTCGAGGTGACGGTGCGGGGGAGCGTCGAGGCCGAGGTCCGGAAGGAAGGGGGCGTGACGCTGCCGGCGGCGAAGCTCCACGAGATCGCGCGGTCGCTCCCGGACGCCGACGTGCAGTTCAAGCTGATGGACAGGAACCAGGTCGCCATCTCCTGCGAGCGGGTTCGGTACCGGATCGCCGGCCAGCCGAAGGAGGACTTCCCGAAATTCCCCGACATCGACTTCTCGAAGGGGCTCCGGCTTCCCGGGGCGGCGCTCCGGGAGATGATCCGGAGGGTCGCCTTCGCGATCACGACCGAGGACCCGCGGTACTCGCTCCACGGCGCGCTGTTCGTGCTCTCCGACGACCGGATCACGCTGGTGGCGACCGACGGCTATCGGCTGTCGTACGTGTCGGGGAAGGCGGCCGTGAAGGCGTCCGAGGGGGAGATCCGGGTGATCGTCCCGCGGAAGGCGCTCGCCGAGGTGTCGAAGCTGACCGAGGGGCTCCCGGACGGCGAAGTCGTCACGTTCGGGAGGAGCGGCAACCACGTGTTCTTCCTCGTCGGCGGCCACACGCTGACCTCGACGGTGCCCGAGGGGTCGTTCCCGAAGTACGAAGAGGTCATGCCGAAGTCGTGCGAGACCGAGTTCGTCCTGCCGACCGCGGGGTTCGCGGACGCCGTGCGCCGGGTCTCGCTCCTGGCGAGCGAGCGGATGGGGAAGACGGTCCGGTTCTGCCTGTCGAAGGGCCAGGTCGATCTCTCCACCGCGGCCGAGGTCGGCGAGGCGGAGGAGGGGATGCCGGTCGACTACGACGGGGACGAGAAGGTCTTCGGCTTCAACGGGCGCTACCTGCAGGAGTTCCTGTCGGTCGTCGGGACGGCGTCGGTCCGGGTGTTCCTGGATCCCAAGCGGCCGGGGGACGCCGAGGACAAGAAGCGGCGCGCCGGGGACCGCCCGGCGGAGCTCCGGCCGGAGCCGCCCGGCGACGTCGAGTACCGCTACATCGTGATGCCTCGAGACCTGTGATCGCGGGACCGGCGCCGGCCGGCGCGCGCGCGACCCTGGACCCACGATCTCCCGCCGGGGAACCGCTCAGGGCTTCGAGTCGCGCGTCTCTCACCTGCGAAAAGGGGCGAGCCAAGATCGGCCCGCCCCTTTTTGCGTCGGATTCGAACGGTTCTGCGCGATCGGCCCCGCAAGAACCGGAACCGGCGAACGAAAGCGTCAAGGTCAAGATACGGGCCGCCCTCGCGGGGGGTCTTCCACCCAAGGGAATTCTTCGAGGGGGTTGGCCGGCCC
>CAZPWK010000082.1:2578-10651 GCA_964590285.1 uncultured Acidobacteriota bacterium
GCTTGCCGGGGCCATCGACCCACGGCCATTCTTCGAGGGGGTCGCTCGGCCCGCGCTTGTTATCCCCCTCCCACGGATGATCGGCGAACACGGGCGCCGCGGCGAGAAGGATCACGAGCGACGACAGCACCATCGCGTCACGGCGACGGATACGAACCATGGCAGCCTCCCTTGAAAAACCTCCGTCGTTCCGAGCCCGGCCCTCTTGAATGCACCTGCCCACTCTCGGAGCGTCTCACGGCGCGGGTTATCCTTTGTCAATGATTCCCTCGTATTTCGCCGTGGGGCGGGTGCCGCACGAGCCGAATGCGTCGGTCGTGGACGGCGCCGAGTTCCGCCCCCGCCGCGGGGCGATCTTTTGCTGGAATTCGGGGGGGAAGACCTGCGAAAATACGTCTCCTCTGGGCAGGTCCGGGCGGCCGTGATAGCGTTGCAGCTCGGCAAGCCGAGGCTGCACCGGGAGGAGCGCGGGGAGGACCCGGTCCTCCTGATGGACGATTTCGACGCCGACCTGGACGAGGAGCGGGCGGGCCGCGTGGCCGGCTTTCTCCGGGAGCGGTCGGTCCAGGCCCTTCTCGCCACGTCCAAGGAGGCCCTGGCCGCGGGGATCGGCGTGCCGATGCGGAAGTTTCGCGTGGTGGAGGGAGAAACGCGGGAGGCCTGAGCCGGCCCGCGACGAGGCGCGCGTTCCGCCATCCGCGGGCGACCCGATGTGGGCCGCCGATGGATGCGCGGCGCGGCCGAGAGAAGGACGGATGCGCGAAGACGACTCGCCGATGGCCGTCCCCGCCGTCGAGGACGGCCTGGTCGGGGCCGGAGCCGCGGAACCCGACGCTTACGACGCCAGCAAGATCAAGGTCCTCGGGGGGCTCGAGGCGGTCCGGAAGCGGCCCGCCATGTACATCGGGTCCACGAGCGAGTCGGGGCTCCACCACCTCGTCTACGAGGTGGTGGACAACTCCGTCGACGAGGCCCAGGCCGGCCACTGCGCCCACATCGAGGTCGCGATCCACAGCGACAACTCGATCACGGTGGTGGACGACGGCCGCGGGATCCCGGTCGACGTCCACGCGACCGAGGGGCGGCCGGCGGCCGAGGTCGTGCTGACGACGCTGCACTCGGGGGGGAAGTTCGAGAACGACGCGTACAAGGTCTCGGGGGGGCTCCACGGCGTCGGCGTCTCGGTCGTGAACGCGCTGTCGGCCCGGCTGCAGCTCGAGATCTGGCGCGACGGCGCGACCTACGAGCAGGAGTTCGAGCGCGGGCACCCCGTCACGGAGTTCAAGAGGACCGGCGTCTCGAGGCGGCGGGGGACGAAGATCACCTTCCAGCCGGACCCGCAGATCTTCGAGGACCTCGTCTTCTCCTACGACACGCTGTCCCAGCGCCTCAGGGAGCTCGCCTTCCTCAACCGGGGGCTCCAGATCGTCCTCAGGGACGAGCGCGGCGAGAAGGTGCGCGAGGGGACGTTCTTCTACGAGGGCGGGATCATCGAGTTCGTCGAGCACCTCAACAAGGCGCGGCAGGTGCTCCACTCGCCCCCGATCTACCTCGAGGCCCACGAGGACGGGGTCCAGCTCGAGATCGCGATGCAGTGGAACGACTCGTACAACGAGACGATCTACGCCTTCGCCAACTCGATCAACACGGTCGAGGGGGGCACGCACCTCGTCGGGTTCAAGGCGGCCCTGACCCGGACGGTCAACGCGTACCTCGCGGCGGCGAATCTCGGCAAGGACGCGAAGGACATCCAGCTCTCGGGCGAGGACTGCCGCGAGGGTCTGACGGCGGTCATCGCCGTGAAGATCCCGAAGCCGCAGTTCGAGGGGCAGACGAAGACGAAGCTCGGGAACTCGGAGGTCAAGGGGCAGGTCGAGGCGCTCGTCAACGACCGTCTCGGCACCTGGCTCGAGGAGCACCCGCAGGTCGCCCGGAAGGTCGTCCTCAAGACGGTGGAGGCGGCCCGCGCCCGCGAGGCGGCCCGCCGCGCGAGGGAGCTGACCCGGCGCAAGGGGGCGCTCGAGTCGGGCTCCCTGCCCGGCAAGCTCGCGGACTGCCAGGAGCGGGATCCCGCGCAGTGCGAGCTGTTCCTCGTCGAGGGGGACTCGGCCGGCGGCTCGGCGAAGCAGGGGCGCGACCGGCGCTTCCAGGCGATCCTGCCGCTCCGCGGGAAGATCCTGAACGTCGAGAAGGCGCGGTTCGACAAGATGCTCGCGCACGAGGAGATCCGGACCCTGATCGCCGCGCTCGGCACCGGGATCGGAGAGGACGAATTCGACGCCTCGAAGCTGCGCTACGGGCGGATCCTCATCATGACCGACGCGGACGTGGACGGGGCCCACATCCGCACGCTCCTGCTCACCTTCTTCTACCGCCAGATGCGGGCGCTGGTCGAGAAGGGTCACGTCCTGATCGCGCAGCCGCCCCTCTACAAGGTGACCCGCGGCAAGGAGGAGCTCTACCTGGCGAACGACAAGGACCTCTCGGCCTACGTCGTGCGGAAGGCGATCGAGGACAAGACCGTCGCGGTGCCCGCGTCGGGGCGCTCCTTCGCCGGCACGGAGCTGCATCACCTCCTCAACGCGCTGATCGAGCACGACCATCTCCTCGAAGCGATGGAGCGCAAGGGGGTGGGCCGCGACGTCGTCGAGGCGATCCTGGAAACCGGCCTGGCGGACCGCTCCGACTTCGAGTCGCGGGACCGCCTCGAGGTCCTCTCGGCCCGGGTCGAGGCGCTGGGGCACCAGGTGCTCTCCACCGAGCGCGACGAGGAGCACGGCCTGTTCGAGCTCGAGCTCCGCGAGGCCCAGAGGGGCCAGCGCGAGGTCCGCGTCAGCTGGGAGCTCGCCCAGGAGGTCGAGATGCGCCGTCTGCGGCGCTCGCACGGCCTGGTCTCGCAGCTCGCGCCGCCGCCGATCACCGTCCTGCACAAGGGCGAGCCGACCTCCCTCGACTCGAAGGAGGCCCTGCTGCGGCACCTCATGGAGGCGGGGAAGAAGGGGCTCTCGATCCAGCGCTACAAGGGGCTCGGCGAGATGAACCCGTCCCAGCTCTGGGAGACGACGATGGATCCCGAGAAGCGCCGCGTCCTGCAGGTCCGCGTGGAGGACTCGGCGGAGGCGGACATGCTCTTCTCGGTGCTCATGGGCGACGCGGTCGAGCCGCGGCGGCAGTTCATCGAGGAGAACGCCCTCGACGTCAGGAACCTGGACATCTGATGGACGCGATCGAGAGCCGGCAGCCGGTCAACATCGAAGAGGAGATGAAGCGCTCCTACCTCGATTACGCCATGAGCGTGATCGTCGGGCGCGCGCTCCCGGACGTCCGCGACGGCCTGAAGCCGGTCCACCGGCGGGTCCTGTTCGCGATGCACGACACGGGGAACACCGCGGACAAGCCGTACCGCAAGTCGGCGCGCGCCGTGGGGACCGTGATCGGGAAGTACCACCCGCACGGAGACCAGCCGGTCTACGACACGATCGTGAGGCTCGCGCAGGACTTCACGATGCGATACCCGCTGGTGGACGGGCAGGGGAACTTCGGGTCGGTGGACGGCGACCCGCCCGCCGCGATGCGGTACACGGAGATCCGCCTCCAGCGTCTCGCCGACGAGATGCTGCGCGACATCGACCGGGAGACCGTCGCGTTCGTCCCGAACTACGACGGCTCCGAGCAGGAGCCGGTGGTCCTCCCCGCCGCGTTCCCGAACCTCCTGGTGAACGGATCGGCGGGGATCGCGGTCGGCATGGCGACGAACATCCCGCCCCACAACCTGGGCGAGATCGCGGACGCCGTCCGGCTCCTCGTCGAGGACCCCGAGGTCGGGCTCGAGGACCTCATGCGGGTCGTCCCCGGCCCGGACTTCCCGACGGCCGGGTACATCTACGGGGTCGAGGGGATCCGCCAGGCCTACGCCACCGGGCGCGGCCAGGTGCGGATCCGCGGCCGCGCGGTGATCGAGGAGATCCGCAAGGACCGGCAGGCGATCGTCGTCACCGAGCTCCCGTACCAGGTCAACAAGGCGATGCTCATCGAGGAGATCGCCGCGCTCGTGCGGGACAAGCGGATCGAGGGGATCAGCGACATCCGGGACGAGTCGGACCGGGACGGGATCCGCGTCGTCATCGAGCTCAAGCGCGACGAGAACGCCGGCGTCATCCTCAACAACCTGTACAAGCACACGAAGCTGCAGGTCGGCTTCGGGGTCATCAACCTCGCGATCGTCCACGACCGCCCGCAGATCCTCTCGCTCAAGGAGATGCTGCGCCACTTCGTGGACTTCCGGCGCGAGGTGATCGTCCGCCGGGCGCAGTTCGACCTCCGGAAGGCCGAGGAGCGGGCCCACGTCCTCGAGGGGCTGAAGCGGGCGCTCGACCGCCTGGACGAGGTGATCGAGACGATCCGGCGGGCGAAGACGCCGCCCGAGGCGAGGGAGGCGCTCCGCGTCGGCTTCGGCTTCACCGAGATCCAGGCGCAGGCGATCCTGGAGATGCGCCTCCAGCGGCTGACCGGCCTCGAGCGCCAGAAGGTCGTGCAGGAGTACGAGGAGACGCTGATGGCGATCGAGCGTCTCCGCCAGATCCTCGCGAGCGAGGGGCTCCAGCTGCGCATCGTGGTGGACGAGCTCCAGCAGATCAAGGATCGGTTCGCCGACCCGCGCCGGACCGAGATCGTCGCCAGGACCGAGGAGATCTCCGTCGAGGACCTCATCCAGGAGGAGGAGGTCGTCATCACGGTCACGCACACCGGCTACATCAAGCGGACCGCGCTCTCGACCTACCGCTCGCAGCGCCGGGGCGGCAAGGGGCGCATCGGCATGACGACGCGCGAGGAGGACGCGCTCGAGCAGCTCTTCGTCGCCTCCACGCACGACTACATCCTGGTGTTCCTGTCGTCCGGCCGCATGCACTGGCTCAAGGTCCACGAGATCCCCGACGTCAGCTCGTCGGGGCGCGGGAAGGCGGTCGTCAACCTGATCCGGATCGGCCCCTCCGAGCGGGTCGCGGCGCTGGTCGCGGTCCGGGACTTCCCCGCCGACCGGTACGTCGTGATCGCGAGCCGGCGGGGGTTCGTCAAGAAGACCCCGCTCTCCGCGTTCTCCCGGCCGAGCCGGGCCGGGATCATCGCGGCCAGCCTCGACGAGGGGGACGGCGTTCTCGGCGCCGGGATCTCGGACGGGAACAGCGAGATCTTCCTCGGCACCGCCGCGGGGAAGTCGATCCGCTTCTCCGAGGCCGACGTGCGGCCGATGGGCCGGAGCGCCCGGGGCGTCATCGGCATCCGCATGGCGCCCGACGACCGGCTGGTCGAGATGGAGGTCCTCGCCGGGAAGCCCGACATCCTGTCGGTGACGAGCCGCGGGTACGGGAAGCGCACGCCCGTCTCGGAGTACCGGCTCCAGGGGCGCGGGGGCTCGGGGATCATCAACATGCGCACGACGGCGCGCAACGGCCGGGTCGTAGCGGCGCGGGAGACGTCCGAGGAGGACCAGGTCCTCCTGATCACGGCGCAGGGGAAGATCATCCGGATGGACGTCGCCGGGATCAGCCGGATCGGCCGCGCGACGCAGGGGGTGAGGCTGATCCAGCTCGAGGAGGGGGACGCGGTCGCCTCGGCGATCCGCACGGCGGAGCGCGAGGAGGAGGGGAAGTCCGCGCCCGTCGCCACGGCCCCCGACGAGGACGAGCCCCCGATCGACCCGGGGGAGGAGGACGGAGACCCGGAGGCACGATGACCCGCGGGAGGGGAGGCGCCCGGCGTCGGGCAGCGCCCCGCGCGCGGCTTCCGATCCGAACCACGAGGTGGCCATGAAGCTGTTCATCGACACGGCGAACATCGGCGAGATCCGGGAGGTCGCGAAGCTCGGGATCCTCGACGGCGTCACGACGAACCCCAGCCTGGTCGCGAGGGAGGGGAGGGACTTCCACGAGGTGCTCCGCGAGATCGTCAGCCTCGTCGACGGCTCGATCTCGGCGGAGGTGACCGCGCTCGACCGCGACGGGATGGTGCGGGAGGGGCGGACGCTCGCGAAGATCCACCCGAACGTCACGGTGAAGATCCCGATGACCCGGGAGGGGCTGCAGGCCTGCAAGGCGCTCCGCGCCGAGGGGGTTCCGGTCAACGTGACGCTCGTCTTCTCCGCGATGCAGGCGATGCTCGCCGCGAAGGTGGACGCGACGTACGTCAGCCCGTTCGTCGGCCGCCTCGACGACGTGTCCCACGAGGGGATGGACCTGATCGCCCAGATCCGGACGATCTACGACAACTACGGCTACTCGACGAGGATCCTCGCCGCGTCGATCCGGCATCCGATCCACGTGCTCCAGGCGGCGCTCGCCGGGGCCGACGTCGCGACGGTCCCCTACAAGGTCCTCCTCCAGCTGTACGACCACCCGCTGACCGACGCGGGGATCCAGCGGTTCCTGGCGGACTGGGAGAAGCTGAAGAAGAAGTAGGATCCGGTCGCCCGCGTCCTCGCGCCGGGCGGCGCCCGAGGGGGCCCCATGGAAGATTCTCTCCGGGAACTGCGCCGCCGCTACGACGCGGCCCGCCGCGGCGGCGGCGAGGAGCGGGTCCGGAAGCAGCACGCCGAGGGGAAGCTCACCGCCCGCGAGCGCGTGGACCTCCTGCTCGACCCCGGGTCGTTCCAGGAGCTCGACGCCCTGGTCGTCCACCGCTGCGCAGACTTCGGGATGGAGCGGCAGCGCGTCCCCGGGGACGGCGTCCTGACGGGGCACGGGCGGGTCGGCGGCCGGCCGGTCTTCGTCTTCGCGCAGGACTTCACGGTGTTCGGCGGATCGCTCTCCGAGACCTTCGCGGCCAAGATCTGCAAGGTGATGGACCTCGCGATGAAGGTCGGCGCCCCGATCGTCGGCCTCAACGACTCCGGCGGCGCGCGGATCCAGGAGGGCGTCGTGTCTCTGGCCGGCTACGCGGACATCTTCCTCCGCAACACGCTCGCCTCCGGCGTCGTGCCGCAGATCTCCCTGGTCCTGGGCCCCTGCGCGGGCGGCGCCGTCTACTCCCCCGCCATCACGGACTTCACGGTGATGGTCCGCGACACCTCGTACATGTTCATCACCGGGCCGGACGTGATCCGCGCCGTCACCCACGAGGAGGTCACCAAGGAGGCGCTCGGCGGCGCGATGACCCACGCGACGCGTTCGGGCGTGGCGCACTTCGCCGCGGCGGACGACCGCGACGCCCTCGCCCTCGTCCGCGACCTCCTCTCCTTCCTGCCGCAGAACAACGCGGAGGACCCGCCGGTCCGCCCGAGCGACGACCCCGACGACCGCGCCGACGCGGCGCTCGACACGCTCGTGCCGCCGAACCCGAACCAGCCGTACGACATCAAGAACGCCGTCCTCGCGATCGTGGACGACGGCCGCTTCCTCGAGGTCCACGAGCACCACGCCCGGAACCTGGTCGTGGGGTTCGCCCGGCTCGCCGGGAGGCCGGTCGGGCTCGTGGCGAACTAGCCCGCCGTGCTCGCCGGCGTGCTGGACATCAAGGCCTCGATCAAGGGGGCGCGGTTCGTCCGGTTCTGCGACTGCTTCAACGTCCCGCTCGTCGTCTTCGAGGACGTGCCGGGGTTCCTGCCGGGGACCGACCAGGAGTGGGGCGGGATCATCCTCCACGGGGCGAAGCTCCTGTACGCGTTCGCCGAGGCGACGGTGCCGAAGCTGACCGTGATCACCCGCAAGGCGTACGGGGGCGCCTACTGCGTCATGGCGTCGAAGCACATCCGGGCGGACTTCAACTTCGCCTGGCCGACCGCGGAGATCGCCGTGATGGGCCCGGAGGGGGCCGTCGGCATCGTTCACAGGCGGCAGCTCGTCGAGGCGGGGGAGGGGGCGGAGCGGGTCCGCGCCGAGAAGGTCGCGGAGTACCGGGAGAAGTTCGCCAACCCGTGGGCCGCCGCCGAGCGCGGCTACGTGGACGAGGTCATCGAGCCGGCGCTGACGAGGCGGAAGCTGATCGCGGCGCTCCGCGTGCTCGACACGAAGCGCGACCAGAACCCGCCGCGCAAGCACGGGAACATCCCTCTATGACCGATCGCGGGGGCCGTGGCGC
>CAZPWK010000083.1:0-10625 GCA_964590285.1 uncultured Acidobacteriota bacterium
CCAACTCACTGAGGAGACGCAAAAGGCCCTCGAGCGCGCCCCCCGGGCCGACGACGAGCGCCACGTCTCCCCGCTCGGGATCCCGCCGCGCATACGCCGTCAGGTCGACCAGGACCCGGTCGCCGGGCTCGAGCGTGGGCGCCATGGACTCCCCCGCGATCGAGAAGGGGATCGCGATCCACCGCGTCGCTCCCCACACCGCCACGGCCGCCAGCACGAGCGCCGCGAGGACCTCGCCGGCGAACCGCGCCTCCGGGGACAAAACACTCCTCTCGCGCCCCGAAGGCTGCTTCGCGCGCGCGCTTCCCGGTTCCGTCACGGTTCCGAGCGCGGGTCGAGGCGGTCGCGAAGCCCCTCGCCCGCGAGGTTGCATCCGAGCACGGACAGGAAGAGGGCGGCGCCCGGCACGAGGGCGAGCCACCACCCGCGTTCCAGATGGGCCGCAGCCTCGGTCAGGAGCCCGCCCCAGGTCGGCGTCGGCGGGCGAACTCCGAGACCCAGGAAGGACAGGGAGGCCTCGAGCAGGATCGCGCTGCCCACCGAGAACGCCGCGGTCACGAGGACCGGCGCGAGGGCGTGGGGGAGGACGTGCCGGATGACGATCCGGATCGGGCCCGCTCCCGAGGCGCGCGCCGATTCGACGAGCGCGGAGCCGCCGAGCTTGAGGAACTCCGCACGGACGTAGCGCGCCGCCGGCGTCCAGCCGGTGACACCGAGCACCAGGGCGAGGCGGACGCTGTCCGGGAGCCCCGCGAGCCACGGCGGAGAGGTGGCGAGGAGCGCGAGGGCGAGGAGGAGCGACGGGAAGCACAGCACCGCCTCGACGCCCCTCGACACCGCCGCATCGACCGCGCCCCGGTTCCATCCGGCCAGCGCCCCGAGCGGGAGCCCGACCAGGAGGGCGAGGGCCGCCGAGAGGAAGCCGACGGCCAGGGACACTCTCGCTCCGTGAACGAGCCTGGCGCCGACGTCCCGGCCCAGGCCGTCCGTTCCCAGCCAGTGGCCCGGCCCCGGAGGGGCGAGCACCGCGTCGAGCTGGATCGTCTCGGGGGCCCGCGGGATCGGCGCCATCACGACCGGGATTTCCGACCGCCCCCGGGGGGCCCCGGAGAGGCCGAGCGCCGCCCGGGCGGCGGGCGAGGACCATCCGTCCGGCCCCCGGGCCAGGAGCGGGCGGTCGGTGGCCAGGAAGGGCGCCGCCACCCCGACGAAGGCGAGGGCCCCGATCAGAGCGACCCCCGCGACGAGCCCTCGCGGCGTCCGTCGCGGCCTACGCACGGCGCACCCTCGGGTCGGCGGCCGCGTACAGCAGGTCCGCGGCGACGATCCCGCCCAGGGTCGCCGCTCCGGAGAGGAGCGTCAGCCCCATGACGACCGGGATGTCCCTCTGGAACATCGCGTCCACGAACAGGTCCCCGAGCCCCGGGATCGCGAAGATCGTCTCGACGATGACGGACCCGCCGACGAGCCGCGGGAGAAGGAAGCCCGCGAGCGTGAGGAGCGGGACCGCCGCCTGCCGGAACCCGTGGCGGATCACGACGGCGCCCGGGGCGAGCCCCCGGGCCCGCGCGGCGCGGGCCGACTCGGCCGCCGCGTTGTCGACGAGGATCCCGCGCACGAAGCGCGACAGGTAGGCGAACCCGGGATAGGCGAGA
The DNA here is from genome assembly GCA_964590285.1 of uncultured Acidobacteriota bacterium. Lineage (GTDB taxonomy): Bacteria > Acidobacteriota > Polarisedimenticolia > Polarisedimenticolales > JAIQFR01 > CALMJU01. Next base: position 1,656 of record CAZPWK010000083.1, read on the forward strand.
CACACGGTCGGGAGCACGAGATGCGCGAGGCGGTCCTGGAGACGCGCGGCGATCCCCGCGGCCTCGATCCCCGCGGCCTGCGAACCGTACAGCGGAAGCCATCCGAGCCGGATCGCGAGCGCGAGCTGGAGCAGGAGGGCCGCCCAGAACACGGGGATGGAGTAGAGGGCGTACGTCGCCGCTCCCGCCGTCCGGTCGAGGAGGGAGCCGGGCCGCGAGGCTGCGAGCGCGCCGAGCGGCACGGCGACGACGATCATCAGGAGAAGCGCGGCCGCGTTCAGCGTGAGCGTGGCGGGCAGACGCTCCGCGATCTTCTCGGCGACCGGCCGCCGGTCGTGGAAGGACCGGCCGAGGTCTCCCCGGGCCAGGTCCGCGATCCACATCCCGTAACGGACGTGCGGGGGCCTGTCGAGGTGGTACAGGGCCCGGATCTCCGCCCTCTGCTCCGGAGTGAGCCGCGAGGCCTCGTCCACGGACTCGCCCGGCAGCGCCGACTCCGAAGACATCGCGGCGAGGAGGAACACGATCGCGGTGACGAGGAGCAACGTCACGGCTCCCGTGGCGACGCGGCGGGCGATCGCCCGGACCAACGCTCAGGGCCTCCAGCGCCAGGCTCGAGGCCCCGGGAAGACGGTCCAGAGCCCGAGCGGGGACGGCTCGACCCCGTCGAGGCGGCGATCGACGAGCACCGGCGCGGCGAAGCCGAAGAGGCAGGAGATCGGCTCGAGGTCGTGGATGCGGACCTGGAGACGGTCGTAGATCGCCCGCCGGGCCGCGGGATCGACCGTGCGGCGGCCCTCCTCGATCAGCCGGTCCGTCTCCGCGTCCGAGAACCCCATGAAGTTCATCCCCCGGCCCCGGGACGAGGAGTGGTAGAGCTCGAACTGGTCGGGGGAGGGGGAGAGGTTGAGACGGGCCATCACCGCGTGGAACCGTCCGGCCCGGCGCCGCTCGAGGAACGTGCGCCACTCGAGCTTCTCGATCGCGACGTCGATCCCGACCTGCCGGACGGACTGCTGGAACCAGGCGGCGATCCGGTCGGTCACCTCCTGGCTTCCCGCAGGCACGGTCAGCGTGAACGCGAACGGAACGCCCTCGCGGGCCCGCTTCCCGTCCGGGCGGAGCCGCCACCCGGCGGAGTCCAGGAGCCTCGCCGCCTCCGCCGGATCGTGGGGCCAGGGCGCGAGGGATCGGTCCGCCCAGGCGGAATCGGGATGGTACGTGCCGATCGCCGGACGGGCGAGGCCTCCGAGCACCGCCTCGATGAAGGCCGGCCGGTCGAGCGAGAGCACGATCGCCCGCCGGACCCTGGGATCGGCGAAGAACGGGTTCGACCCGTCCCCGTTCCAGCCGACGTACCAGGTGGACATCATGAAGTAGTGGAAGCGGCGGAGGCGCGCCGCCTGCGGGTTCGTCGCGGCGTCGCGGAAGACGTCCGGGGTCACCCCGAGGATGTCGAGGTCGCCGCGGAGCAGCGCGCCGTACGCGGTCCGCTCGTCGGGGAGGACCGTGAACGTGATCCGCTCGAGCGCGGGAGCTCCGTCCCAGTACTCCCGGTTCGCCTCGAGCACGATCTCGCGGCCGGGGACCGCCCGCACGAACCGGAAGGGGCCGCATCCGATCGGGTGGGCCGCGAAGGCGCCGGTCAGGAAGTCCGGGTCCTTGCCCGCCAGGTGCTCCGGCACGATCGGCAGGGTGAACGCGTCGAGGAGGTCCGCGAACGGCTCCTTGAAGCGGGCGCGGACCGTCGCCGGATCCAGGGCCTCGATCGACTCCAGGTTCTCGAACTGGCCGATCGCGGACCGGGCCTCCGTCGCGGGCTCCCGGACCTTCCGGACGGTGAAGACGACGTCGCTCGCCGTCACCGGCGCCCCGTCGTGCCAGCGCGCGCCCTTCCGGAGACGGAACGTCACCTCTCGCGCGTCCGGAGCGATGTCCCACGATTCTGCGAGCCGCGGCCTTGGCGCGAGGGCCGAGTCGTACTGGACCAGGCTGTCCGTCAGGAGCCGCGCGACGATCTCGGAGTTCGTGTCGGTCTTCCCGATCAGCGAGAGCGACGTCGGGTAGGCCGCCATCGCCGCCCGGAGGTCCCTTCTCGACGCCGCATCGCGCTCCGGAGGCCCGCCGCACGCGCAGGCCGCCGCAAGGACCGCGGCGAAGAACGCCGCGAGCGTCGCCCGGGGACGCGGAAGAAGAAGACGAGCTCGGAGCCCGCGGCGCTTGCCCCGGGGCCCGTCGCTTCCTGTCGCCGCCCGACCCGTCATCGCGACCTCCTGCGCCGCGCCCCGCGGCGACTCAACGGGCCGGAAGCGGTCGCTCCGCGAAGTTGCCGGCGTCGTCGAGCGCGCGGAGCGTCGCCGCATCCGACGTCTCTGCCGACGCGAGATCGTCCGGGGCGATCCGGAACGACTCCTCGAGGGAGTCGGAGACTCCGTCGGCGGGCGGCGCGAGGAACGCCGGCTTGCCCTGGCGCAGGATCTCGAGCCGGTTCACCGGGGACAGGGCGTCCACGACCCGGATCTCGATCGCGCCACCGGCGCCGCGGACGACTTCCATCTCGGGGGGGGTCCGGTCGACCGTGACCGGAAGGTCCAGATCTCCGGATCCCTCGAGCCCCTCTCCCGCGTGATTGACCGAGCGATCGCTCGCGACCGCGCGAACCTCGTAGGCCCCCTCGGCGACCGAGGCGGTGTCCCACTGGACCTTCCCCGCCTTCCACTCCCGGTCGAATCCGCCGGGGGCCGAGGTGGCCGTCTGGAACGCGTCGAGCCGGGCGGCGACGCTCCAGGAGGGGTTCCCCGGGGCCCGGTACCGGATCTCGACGTCCAGCGGGTCTCCGTCCTCGTCCGAAGCCTCGAAGCGGAAGGTCGCCTTCCCGGCGACCGACGGGCGTGGGGCGTCGAGGACGAGATCCCGGACGGCGGGCGGCCGGTTGTACGGCGTGTAGTGGATCCTCGCCGCGGCGACCCGGACGCCGGCGTCCTCGCTGCCGGCAACGCGCGCGCGCCACTGGACGAACCGGCCGTCCGGATTCGGCACCCGGCTCGCCGCCGGGTCGGTCATCGCCGGGCTCCACGCCGACCAGGTCTCGTCGGGCTCCGCGGTGTTGCCGGTCCTCGTGAAGATCTCGACCCGGCCGGGAGGGCCGTCGACCCGGAAGCGCACGGCTCCCCAGCGGGACAGCGTCCCGGCGTCGAACGGCCGGGAGACGAAGACGCCGGGATTCCGCGGCTCCCGATCGAGGCGGTAGGCGGACGCCGGGTTGCTCGTCGCCACCGCCAGATCTCCCCCCGACTCCGCGAGGGCGGTGACCTGTCCCTCCGCGAGGGTCGCGAGGAGGGCGACCTCGTCGTCGGCCTCGGAGCGGTACAGCCGCGCGGGCTCTCCGACGCCGAACACCGCCCGGCCTTTCCGGTCGACGGCGAGGCAGTACGGGGCCTCGGTCGTCGACCGCCAGATCTCGCTCTCCGTGCCGCCCGGCGCGATCCGGACGATCCGCCCGCGAAGCCGCCGCGTCTCCTCCGGGGCCGGGGGCGGGAGGCCCTCGATGATCCCCTCGAGCGTCCGGCCCCTCCGGTCCTCCTGCTCGGCCCCCAGGTCGGGCGCGGCGCCGACCTCCTCGGCTCCGGCCACCCGGATCCGCACGGCCGGGGGGCGCGGCTCGGTCTCGGGCTCGCCGAGCGCGGCCGCGAAGATCGCGCCCTCGGAGCCGGGCGCGACCGCCCGGATCTCGGGGAGCTCGTCGTCGTGCAGGACCTGCGCCCTGCCTCCCGGATGGATCCGGAACACCAGGCCGCGGCCGGCGCTCCCCGCGAGGAGGTCTCCGCCCCGCAGAGCGGCGAGCGACATCATGTGGGCCTCGTCGCTGTCGAAGTACGTCTCCGCGGATCCCGCGGCGCCGATCTTCAGGACGACGCCCCGGTCCCCGGTTCCTGCGAAGACCGTGCCGTCCGGGAGGGCCGCGAGGGCCCACACGTATCGCTCGCCGGTCCTGCACCACAGCGATCCTGTGCCGTCGGGACGGACGCGGTAGACGTTCCCGCCCGGCGAGGTCCCGGCGAGGAGGTCGCCTCCGGCTAGGACCGCGAGCGCCGTCACGAGCGGCTCCTCGGCCCGGAAGAGCAGCCGGCTCTCGCCCGACGCCGTGAGCCTGAGGACCGCGCCGTCCGGGCCGGTGCCGAGGTAGAGTCCTCCGGCTCCGTCCGGCGCCGCGGCCCACACCTGCGCGGGGCCCTCGAGTCCCTTTCCCGGGCCGAGCCGCACGAGGCGGGGCACCGGAAGAAGGTTCCCTCGAGTCGTGATCGCGATGCCGTCCGCGTCGCCCCGCATCAGCTCCGTGACGTCCGGCGCCGTGCTCCGCGTCTGGACCGCCGACGCCGGCGGCGCCGCGAGCGCGATCGCCGTCGCGGCGATCGCGGCGGGGAGCCTTCCGATCCGCGTCGCCCCGCTCACGGTTCCCGGACCTCGATCTGCACGCGGGCGAGCCCCAAGACGGCGAACTCCGCCGGGATCTCCGTCTCCAGGATCGCCCTTCGCTGCGCGACCGCGACGTTCCCGCGGCTCTGCGGCCTCGTCAGGACGCTCAGCGCCGACGGGGGGAGGCTCGGGAACCGCTCGCCGCCCATCACGATCCCCGCGTCCTCCCGCACGCCGAGCACGTGGATCCGGTCGTTGCGCCGGAGCGTGTTGATCAGGCGCACGAGCTGGTGGAGATCCCTGGGCAGGAGATCCTCGCCCTCGCCTCCGACCCGGTTGAGACTCCCGGCGTCCCCGACGAACACGAGGAGCCGTCCCGGAGGCGTCTCCGGCGGGATGGCGATCTCCCGGCGCACGACGCGCTCCCCGCCTCGATACGGCGCGACCACGATCGTCGCCCCGACGGTGTCCCCGGCGCGCGCGCGGTAGCGGTCGAGGGCGACCCTCAGGATCCGCCCCGAGAGCGGCTCGACGTCGTGCTCGAGGATCAGGTTGATCCCCGAGACCCTCGGCGGCGACCACTCGTTGTTGAGGAGGAGATAGAGAACGTACGCGGGGATCCCGGTCGCGTAGAACGGGGCCTCGGAGCCGACCCAGAGGTTGTCGAGCTCGATGTCGTCCGAGCCCTCGAGCCGGATCACCGATCCCTCGCGCACCCGAACCGTGACCTCGCCGTGGATCCTCTCCCGGCTCGCGAGGATGCCGTTCAGTCCGGCGTAGAGGAGGAGAGGGGCGAGGAGCGGGTCCTCGACGACGTCGAACGAGAACGACTCCGTCCCGGCCCCGCCGGAGCCCAGCTGCAGCCGGACCGGGATCATCCGGGGAGTCGCGCCGAGCGTCCCGAAGATGCCGGCGGAGAGGTCCTGCCGGAACGCGCCGATCTCCGAGAGCGGGACCGCGATCCTCGCGGACTGCTGGAGGCTCGGGAGCAGCGCCTCGGCGCGGGCCCCCGTCATCGGGAAGTCGACCGATCCGAGGCCGTACAGCGGGTGGCCGAACGCGAGCACGCGGTCGCCGTCCACCCAGGTGACGGTCCCGGTCGCCGTGACGTCGAAGTCGCCCCGGGCGAGCTTCAGTCCCACCGCCGACCCGGGGACGAGATCCGGAGAGGGCGCGGGCGCGGCCCCCGGCCCCCCGCCCTGCACGGGCGAGAGCCCGGCACGGGACAGCCACGGCTCGATCGCTCGGAACCCCTCCGTCCCGACCCCCGCCACGGAGACCGGCAAGGCGATCGGCGCCGGCGCCGCGGGAGCCGGGAGGAGCGAGAGCAGGGCGTCCGGGAACGCCGACCCCAGGCGTTCCGGGAAGCGGAGCCGCTCGACCGCGCCCGGCGCCCCGCCCTTCCCGCCCCTCGACCGGGCGGTCGGAGCTTCGAGACGCGCCGCCGCGGACAGCATCTCCTCGATCGGGGTGATCCCGGCGATCGGCTCCTTGGCGAACCCCCAGCTGTAGGCGACGGCGCCTGCCAGCTTGCCTTCGAGGAACACCGGACTGCCGCTCATGCCCGAGAGCACGCCGGTGGCGGCGAGAGGTCCTCCCGCGCAGCGGCCGAGGATCAGGTTCCTGCCGGGGCCTACGTTCGGCAGGGTTCCGAGGATCTCGACCTCGAACTCGCGGACCTCGGTCCCCGAGAAGACGGTGAGGCCGACCCCCTTCATGCCGGGTCGGACCTGGTCGAAGGGGAGCACCGTGGGGGCGGCGGCGATTGCCGGTGAGCCGAGCGCCAGCGCGGCCAGGATCGAAACGAAAGCCGTCTTCATGGCCTCCCGGGACCGGCGCGGCTCCGAACGGGCACGCCGTCCCGAGAAGAATACCACGCCGCGGAGGCGCGGTCGGGGGGGCGCGCGGGGTTTCCCCCGCGTCTCTTTCCCTCTACTCGACCGCTCCCGCGCCCCCCGGCCCATCGGCCGTCGCCACGACGCGATCGCCCCCCTCGAGGCGGGCGGCGTCGAGCGCGGCCCGCGCGTGCGAGAGGAGATCCGCGGCCGATTGGATGCCCTCGGATGGGCAGGTGGCGAGGCCGACGCTCGCGGTGGCCCGGAGGGGGAGCGAGCGCCGCGCCGCGCCGGCCGGCGGCTTGAACAGGATCCTCCCGGTGAGCGTCCTGAGGCGCTCCGCGACCGATCGAGCCCCGGAGGGCTCGGTTTCGGGAAGGATCGCCCAGACCTCGCCCCGGGTGGGGCGGAAGACCACGTCGACCTCGCGAACGCCTCGATGCGCGGCCTCGGCGAGCGACTCCAGGAAGGCGTCCAACGTACGGTCGCCGTGGATCTCGGCGAGCTCCCGGAGCCCGTCGATCCCGACGGCGGCCAGCGCGAGAGGGTGCCGGTAGCGGGCGGCGCGGACGAACTCGTGGTCGAGGCGCCGCAGCAGGCGCTCCGCCTCGTCGTCTCGCGCGGCGGCCCACCCCTCCCGGAGCCGCGCCAGCTTGCGCGCCGTCGCGAGCGCGCGCGAGCGGCCGGACGGCTCGGCACCGAGCACGAGGTCTGCGCCCGGCTCGTCGCGGAGCGACAGGATCGGCACCGGTCCCGAGACCGGCTCGAGGCCGGCGAGGGACGCGGCGGCGACGGGCGGGTCCTCCCCGAGAGCGATCAGATGGGGGCGAAGCGCGGCGACGAGCTCGAGTGGCTCCTCGTCCGGCGATGCCTGCCGGACGTCGACCTCGTCCCCGAGGCCCGCCAGATCCTCCCGCAGCCGGTCGTCGATCCGGCCGAACGCGACGACGCGAACCTTCACGCTCCCCTCCCGCCCCGCGGCTACATCCGGTCCGGGACCTCGATCCCCATCGTGGCGAGCAGACGGACCATCCCGTCGCGGTACAGCCGCGCGAGCGCCGCCCGGACGGCGCGCCGGCGCTCGTCCGGCTCCTGGACGACGGGGTGGCGGTGGTAGAACGAGTTGAACGCCTGGGCCAGGACGTGGGCGTGTTTCGCGACCCCGGAAAGCTCCAGGGAGTCCACCGCCTGCCTCGTGACCGCCGGGACCCGCGAGAGCAGGAGCGCCAGGTTCCAGTGCTCGTCGGCGGTTCCGGGCTCGAGCGCCGAGAACGACGCGGCGTCGAGCGGTGCCTCCCGTCCCGCGCTCGCGCCGTGCCTCTCTTCCAGCTTTCCGAGGATGTTCCGCGCGCGGACGACCGAGTACTGGAGGTAGGGGCCCGTCTCGCCCTCGAAGGCCAGCGCGTCGTCGAGATCGAACGCCACCACGCGGTTCCGGGAGAAGCGGAGCATGTAGTAGCGGAGCGCGCCGACCGCGATCCGCCGGGCGGTCTCCCGCACGCGCTCGTCGCCGGCGTCGGGGTTCCGCTTCCGCACCTCGCCCGCGGCGCGCCGGACCAGCGCGTCCACGAGATCGTCCGCCCGGACCCCGAGACCGCGGCGGCCCGACATCTCGAGGTAGGGCCTCGCGCGGTCGGCGTCCGACAGCGGGTAGTCGGGGAAGATCGCGGCGACCGCCGCGGGGGTCAGCGCCACCATCTCGTACGAGAAGTGGATCGATCGGACCGCTTCCCGCTCGTGGCCCAGCCTGCGGAGGCCGAGGACGACCACGCGCTGGAGGTACGACTGCCGAACGTCGATCACGTTGTACACGCGGTCGGCGCGCCCGAACTCGGGAGGGGAGGGAGATCCCGGCCCGCGGGTCGTCGACCAGAGGTCGTAGATCGCGGGCCCCGGGGACCAGTCGAACGGCTCGTAGCGGAAGTCCCTGCCGAGCAGGCCGAACTTCCACATCTGGTACGCGATGTCCTTGCCGACGTACGTGACGGTCCCGTTCGACCGCACGATGATCTTCTGGTCCTCTCCGGAGCCCTCCTCGACGCCGGGGAGGTCCATGACCCAGCACCCCGCGTTCCGGCCCTCCTCGATCTTCCGGACCGCCCCCGCCTCGCGGAGCCGGCCGAAGGCGTCCTCCCAGAAGCGCAGCGCCAGGATGTCGCTCTCCTTCGGCAGGACGTCGTAGCGGACCCCGATCCGGTCCATCGTCGCGAGATGGTGCCGCACCATGCGCCGCGCCACGTGGGCCGCGAGGTCCGCGATCGGGTTGTCGCCGCGCTCCATCGCGTGGAGCGTCTCGGCGCGGTGCTCCAGGCGCGACGGGTCCTCCTCGAAGAAGCGCGTGACCTCGGCGTACAGGTCCCACGCCACGTAGTCGAACCGCTCCCCCCGCTCGAGGAGCCTCTCCTCGGAGTACCGCTCGAGGAGGTCGGCGAGCTCCTCGTTCCTGAGGACGCGGAAGCCGACGACGAGGTCCGCGACCTGCACGCCGGTGTCGTCGATGTAGTTCTGGACCTCGACCCGCTCTCCGAGCAGCCGGAGGCAGCGGACGAGCGTGTCGCCGAGGACCGCGTTCCGCAGGTGCCCGATGTGGGCCGCCTTGTTCGGGTTGATGTTCGTGTGCTCGACGATCGTCTTGGGGCCGCGGGCCCGCGGGCCGGGCGTCTCCGGCGCTCGGAGCCAATGCGCGAGACAGGCGTCCCGGTCGAAGAAGGCGTTGACG
>CAZPWK010000084.1:0-10562 GCA_964590285.1 uncultured Acidobacteriota bacterium
CGACGGCGCCCTTCGCGAGCGCGGCGGCCGGATCGGCCGGCGGGGCCGCGGCCGCGCCGCAGGCGGCGGCGGCCAGCAGCGCGGCCGCCGCGGCCCGGCGGAGCCGCCCTCGCCTCCTCCCGGGAGCCCGGCGCGTCGAGGACCGCGCCGGCCCGGAGCGGCGCCCGGAGGTCACGGCTCGAAGAGCTGGTCGAGCAGGTCCGCCACCGCCCTCTCCGTCACGACGTCCATCGCCTCTCCCCCGCCCCCGAAGAGTCGGTCGGCGAAGCCGACCCCTCCCCGCGTCGCGGCGCCGCTCCAGACGACCCGTCCGGTCCGGGACTCCATCATCTGGAGGCTCAGCGAGACCACGTTCGAGGCGCTCGATCCGGACCGGACCTCCCCGTACTCGCGGAGCGTCCCCGTGACGATCACGTCGGCGCCCACGATCCTCGCCAGCGCGACGACCTCTTCCGGGGTGGGGGCCGCGGGGTTCGAGACGGACGCGCGGGAGACCCCCCGGGCGACCTCTCCCGCGGGAAGCACGTAGATCCCCCCCGTGGCCTGGAGCCTCGTCATGAAAACGTCCCGCACCCTTTCTCCGGCCGGATGCGACGGCGTCAGATTGACGAACGGCAGGACGGCCGCGCTCTGGACGAGGCTGAAATCCATGTCGGGGTCGTGATACGTCGCCCCGCCCCTCGGCCTTCCCGCGCACGAAACCGCTCCGAGCGCGAGCAACACCGCGATCCACCACCGGCACCTGGCAGTGCGCATTCCGCCGCTCCTCATCTCTCCGTCCAATCTACACCGTGTCCGTCAGAACGCGATCCGGACGGTCGCGCCGAGGATCGTGGTCTCGAGCCGGTCGAGGATCGAATCGAGCTTCAGGCGCTGGTAGGCGACGTCCAGGAAGGTCCCCCCCCGGATCGTCCACCTCAGGCTCGGCGTGAACGTCCTCTGCAGGGAGTCCAGATCGGTCCGGCGGATCTCGTCGAAGCCGACGTTGACGTGCAGGTCCCCGTCGGGAAACGGGGCCCAGCTCAGGGCCACGTTCCGGGTCTGGAGCGGCGGGCGGTCCTCCCGCCACTCCCGTCGATAGGAGCCGTAGACGTAGAGCGTGTCCACGGGCCTCAGCGAGGCGCTCGCCTCCGCGGCCCGCGTGCGGGTGCGCACCGGAGCCGCGAGGTCCCCGCCGCCCGACTCGTCCGCCCGCGACTGCCAGGTCAGGTGGAACGCGGCCCGCGAGTGCGGGGCGAGCGCGAGCGACACGTTGGACTGGGTCCCCTCCACCCGCCGCCCGCTCTCGGTCGAGGAATGGCTCCGGCCCACCCCGAGGTTCAGGTCCACCCCTTCGTAGAGTGCGGCGATCGAGTACAGGAACACCGAGTCCTGATCGAGCGAGGCGCCTCCGAGCGTCTCGTCCTTGCCGCTCCAGACCAGGTTCCAGCGCAGGGCGGGCAGCGGCACGGCCGACAGGGACGCCGAGTGGACCCAGGCGGTCCGGTCGAGCCGCCGCTCCCGCCCCTCCTCCCGCGCGAGCCGCGCGGTGACCGACCAGACCCGGTCGAGCGCGCGGGTCAGCAGGAGGCCGTTCGAGAGGGTCCAGGTCGCGGGGACGTCCCCGGCGCCGTTGTAATAGCCGGTCAGCTCGTAGTGCAGGAGGGGCCCGCGGGTCAGGCGCGCGCGGACGCCGAGGTCGGCGATCGCCCCGCGGGTCGTCGCCTCTCCCTCGGCCTCCGCGGCGCTCCTCAGGACCGCCCCCTGGAGCTCGGTCACGAGGATGTTCGGGTACTCCGAAGCGAACGGCACGGCGGCCGCCAGCGGGTGGACGACGAGCTTGTGAAAGCGCGCCGTGGCGCTCGAGAAGCGGATCTCGAAGCGGTTCTGGAACGGCCCGAACGGAGCGGCGGCGACGACCTGGCGTCGGGTCCAGCGGAACCCGTCCTCGCTCGTCCAGATCTCCCAGACGAAGGACTGCGCCACCTCCGCGCGAAGCTCGCGGTCGACCCAGACGAGGAGCGTGTTCGCCTCGGTGGGAACCCGGAAGTCCAATCCCAGGTTCCGAGGCCGGTCGTCGGCGCCGGGGGCCGGGAGGCCCAGGTCGATCCCGGCGCCCGCTTCCGTGCTCCCGTCGATCAGGGCGGGGTTCGGCGCCGGCGTGTCCTCCTCGGGGCTGTCGTCGAGAGACGAGAGGCCGGCGACCGGGTACAGCGGCAGGCTGATCTCGCCGCCGCCGCGGCTCCTCGTCTCCACCTCCCGGAGCTGCGCGTTGTAGTCGGCGTTGACGGAGACCCGGCGGTCCCAGTACGCGTCCGAGAACGTGACGCGCCCCGAGTGGAGCAGCGAGCGGCTCTCCGTCCCCGCGACGCGATCGGAGGTCTCGAGGCGGGACCCCCGGTAGCGGAGCACGACCTGGGGGACCGGCTGGTAGTCCGAGAGCAGCTGCAGCGAGTCCTGCGTGGCGTCCCGCGCGGTGCGGCCTCCGTCGTGGTCGTCGGTCCGGATCCAGTAGAGCCGGGTCCTGGGGAGCCGCTCCGGCAGCCACCCGAGCGAGGCGCTCACCGTATCGCGGACGAGGGACGACGCCTCTCCCCCCTCGATCCTCGACCGGTCCTCGCTTCGGCTGTACCCGAGATCGGCCTGGTGCTCGGGGGTCCGCAGCCGGACGAGCGCGAACGGGCGGAGCTTGGCGAGGCGCGCGTCGATGCCGACCCCGTCGGTTTCGGGCCGGCTGCGCTCCAGCTCGTACAGGCCGCCCGCCAGGACGTGGAGATTCGGGAACAGCCGGCGCTCCCACTGGATGCTGGTCCGCTGGCGGAACGACCGGACGAACGTCTCGGAGGGCGTGTCCAGCGCGTCGGCGCCGGACGTCTCGGACCGGGTGTAGGCCCACTCCACGTATCCCGACACCCCGTCCGCGCGAACGGGAGAGGCGCCGAGGGCGGCCGCCACGACGAGGAGACGGGAGACGGATCGAAAGGGAGCGATCGACGCGCCCGTCCTCGGGACGCGGGTCCGGCGCATCCCGGAGCCTACTCGCCGCCCGCGAAGGCGAGGCGGGAAGGGCCCGCTCCGACGTCGAGGCCCGGCGCGGGCCGCTTCGAGGTCAGCCCCACGACCCCGACCCCCCCCGCGCGGGGCAGCGCCAGGAATAGCGAGTTCCCCTCGGCGTCCACGGCGATGTGCGAGACCTCCCCCTCGACCGGGATCTCGTCCACCGGCAGGAGCGAGGAGGAGTCGAACACCTCCACGACCCCGGTGCGGCTCCTCGCGAGATAGATCCGGTCGGTCCTCCGGTCGACCGCGAGTGCCGTCGCTCCGGGCCCGACGTAGACGCGCCGGAGAACGGCGAGGGACCCGGTGTCGAGGACGACGAGGTACGGCGAGACCCTGTGGGCCACGTAGAGGCGGCCGCCTCCCCGATCGAGGCCCGCGCGAACCGGCTCGGCCTCCAGGGCGACCGTCAGGGGCGGCGCGTCCGCGAGGAGATCGACGACGCTGATCGAGTCGGAGAGGGAGTTGACCACGAACGCCCTGCGCCCCTCCCGGTCCGGCACGACCCAGGTCGGCTCGCTCCCCACCGCGACTCGGCGCTCCTCGACGAGCGACCCGGCGTCGACGACGCTCAGCGTGTTCGACCCCGAGTTGACGACGAGCAGACGCCGACCCCCCGGCGCGAGGGCCAGCTCCGTGGGGCGGTCGCCCCCCGAAAGCGCGAGACGATCGATGAGGGACGCGCCCTGAAGATCGAGGACCTCGACGGCGTCGGCTCCCGAAACCGCCACGTAGGCTCGACTCCGCCGCGCATCCGCGGCGATCCCCACCGGCTCGGGGCCCACGGGCACGACCGCGGCCACCTCGCGCGTCGCCTTGTCGAACAGGGTCACGGTTCCCGCGGTCCGGCTCGACACCGCTCCGATCAGCCCGGTCGCGACGCGGCGCGGCGCCGACGCCGAGAAGGCCGGCTCGAGACGGGAGCCGGAAACGACCGCGGCGCCGGCATCGAGCGAGAGCCCGACGACCGAGGCAGCCCGCACCCCGACCTCGAACGGCGCCTCCACGCGAACCGGCCCGGGAGGAGCCGCGAGGGGGACGGCGCCTTCGTGTCCGGGGAGGGCCGGGTCCTCGAACTCCAGCTCGAGGCCGGCGTAGCGGCCCGGGGCCACCGCACCCCAGGCGACGAGCCGCTCCCTGGACGTCGGCTCGCCCCCGATCCGTCCCAGCTCCAGGCGGAGGGAAACCGTTTCCCCGCCCTCGCCCACCGCCGCCACCCCCCGGACCCCGATCGAGATCCGCTCCGCTCCGGGCGGGAGCGCCGCCAGGTACACCCAGACCGAACCTCCCTCGAGCGGCTCGGTGTCGGGCGCCGCCGGCCGCAGGGCGCATCCCGCCGCGGCGATCGCGATCCAGAGCGCGAGCGGGAGTCTTCCCCTGAACATCCGGATCTCCGGGAATCCGCGGCGGCGGGCGTTAGGCTATCCGACCGTTCCGGGCGAGGCAACGCCCCCGGGAGGAGCGAGGGGGGCCGGCCGCGAGGCCGGCCCCCCTCCTGATCGTCGAGAACTCTTCCTCCCGCTCCCGGCGCCGCCCGGGGATCAGTCCTTCGCGTGGCACTTGTTGCAGAGCACGCGCTGGTAGGCGCCGAACACGGTCGCGGGACGGCTGTAATAAGCGGTCCGCATCTCGAGCTCGGTGCGGCCCCGGGCGAACTGCGCCGGGGCGCCGTTGTCGATTCCCGGCCAGATCGGCGAGCCGGCCGCGTCCGCGACGGTGAGGAACTCCCCTTCGTAGTTCCAGCGCAGCGCGTCGGGGAAGCCGGAGGCGTGCGCCCGGTGGCACGAGAGGCAGGTCACCCGGTCCGAAGACGTCGGGCCATTCAGGACCAGGTCGGCGATCCCCGCGTGCGTCTTGAGGGTCGCGAAGTCGCCGGTGTTCTCGGAGAACGGCACGAGCGAGAGGAACGACGTCGCAGCCGTGCCCGTCATGTTCCCGGTGCTGACGTAGGCGTTGTAGTTGTCCGCGACCGGCGCGCCGAGACCCTGGTCGACCGGGTGGACGTAGTTGCCGTTCGAGTGCATACCGGGATGGCAGCTCGCGCACCAGTTGCCGACGGTGTCGTCCCCGCTCGACCCGTACGCCGTCCGGGTCTGCGTCGTGGACTCGACCCGGTTGTACGTCGACGGGACGATGGCGAGGAAGACGCTGCCGTAGGTCACGCCGGCCTCCTCCGCATCGGGGCTTCCGGCGATGCCGCCGCGCAGCAGCCGGTAGGCGCCGACGGCCGTCGTCGCGGTCGGGACCGCGCTGTTGTCGTAGGACCCGGAGCCGACGATCGGAGCCCCGGAGCGCGCCCACGTGTAGGTGGTGTCCCCGCCGAGCCTTCGCAGCTTGCCGTGCTGGTCGTGGCAGCTCTCGCAGCCGAGCTGGCTCGACGAGAAGGTCCCGCCCGGGGCGGTCGGGAAGTCGGTGTCCCCGCTCAGCCCGTAGTCGGACGCGATCACGTTGTGGCCGTGCGTCTGCCCGAGCTCGGTCTCCGTGGTGCCGCGCACCGTGAACGTGTACGACTTGAGCAGCCACGCGAAGTCGCCGCCCGGCGTCTGCTCGACCGGGGGCAGGCCGGCGCCGGGGACCGGATAGGTCATCACGTGGTACCGCGACGGCGCCGTGTCCGCCGCGGCGTGGCACGACAGGCACGTCGAGCTCGCGTCGATGCGGGTCAGCAGGAAGTCGCCGCCCGGCGCCGGCTCGTGCATCGAATGGCAGCCCCCGCACTCCGCCACGCCGCCGGAGTGGAACGCCATCGCCGGCGCGAGCGCCAGCGAGGCGACGGCTCCCAGGACGAACAGGTACTTGCGAACGCTCATCTCCCCTCCCCTCCTCTCCGGCAGCCCGGCCGTCCCGGACCGCCGGGACCCGTCGGCTTTGCGTCCCCACCTCGCGATGGGTCTGCCCTTCACGGAAGTCCACCCCAAGTTTCGGCTCTCGACCCGGACCCCGGCGATCCGGGACCCGATCTCCTCGATCCGATGCCGGGCCGCCGGCTTCACGACGGCCTCGTCGCGAACACGGAGATCCCGCGCCCGCGCGTCTGGGTCACGTACAGCTTCCCACGAGCCCCCAGGAGCACGTTGGCCGGCCCGGCGAGGAGCCCGTCGCTGTCCGGACCGGCGCCGATCTCGCCGGCGAGGCTCAGGTCCTCCCGGAACCCGATCACCACGCCCCGCAGGCGGTCGGCGACGTAGACGGCCCCGTCCTCGCCCCGGGCGATGCCGCCCGCGATGCCGAACATCCCCGCGCCGGAGCCCGCCCGCCCGAACGCGCGGACCGCGCCGTCCCGGGACACGACGAACGCGCGGAAGATCACGGGGATCGTGAACAGGAGGTTCCCCTCGTCGTCCGCCGAGAACCCTCCGAGCTCCGCGCTCGCCCGCAGGTCCGGTTCGAGGCCCACGATCTCCGCGAGGTCCCACGCCCGCTCGAATCTGCCGTCCGGCCCGATCGCGGCGGCGGAGAGCCCCCTCGCGGACGCGAGGACGAACCGCCCCCCGGCCAGGACGATCGCGCTCGGCGCGAAGTCCGCGAGCGCCGGCGGCCGACCGACGACCTCGATCCTCTCGAGGAAGTCCCCCCGGTAGTCGCAGCGGGCGAGGAAGAATCGCCGGTCGTCCATCGCTCCCGTCGGGTTGCACAGCAGGAAGATGTCGCCGCTCGGTGCGACGGCGATGTCCCGCGCGGTTCCCAGCGCGGCGTCGAGGCCGAACCGGTGCACCTCCATCCCCGTCGCGTTGAACACGCGGACGACGTTCGATTCGAGTACGTAGACCTCGTCCCGCTCGCGGTCCGCGCACATGCGCGCCATCGCGCTGTAGGGGATCGCTCCGCCGAAGTCCGACAGGGAATACAGATGGGTTGGGGTCGCCGCCTCGGACGCTCCGCCGAACCGCAAGCCGGCGACCAGGAGCGACGCGACCGGGAGGAGCCCCCATGCACGCGTCGCTGAGGGACCACGAAGCGCCCGGACCATGACACCCCCGCCCCCCCGGCAACGGACATTTTACCGCCTTTTTGAAATGTAGTCATCCCCAACATTCCGGCAAGAGAAATATTTGGGGAGCGTTGAGATTTTCAACGCCTTGCGGGGTGCGAGCCTCCGGCACGCCGCGGCGCGCCCGACGGCTAGCGCACGATCTCGAAGATCTGCACCCGGTTGTTTCCCCGGTCCGCGACGAACGCGAGGCCCTTCCCGTCGAGGGCGATCGCCGCGGGATCGCGGAGGAGCCCTTCCTTCCAGCCGCTCGCCGACCGGCGTCCGAGAAGCGCGCCGTCCGCCCCGAGAACCACGATCCCTCCGCCGCTCCGGTCGACGAGCAGCAGCCGGCCGGAATCGTCCGACTCGAGCGAGGTCGCGAAATCCAGATCGCCCTCGAGGCCGGCGGTCCGCGCGGCTGCGGCCGACGCCCCGGCCGCCGCCGCGAACACGCGCCGGCCGACGCTGTCGAGCAGGTACACCGTCCCCTCCCCGTCGATCGCGAGATCCGAGAAGAACCCGTGCGCCTCGGGGAAGCGGATCTCGCGGCCCGGCTTCCCGTCGGCTTCGAAGAAGAGGACTCGGCCCCCCGCGACGTCGAGAACCGCAAGCCGGCCCTCTCCGTCGAGCCGGAAGCTCCGGGGAACGACGCTCCCGCCGGCGACGGCGAGGTCGACGTACCCGCGGAACTCGCCCCGGGCCGAAACCCGTCCGATCTTCCGGAGCTTGCCGTCGAGCACGAGAAGGTCGCCCGCGGCGTCCGCGCGGACGCGGATCGGGTGCGGCAGCTCGGGAAGGGCGAAGTCGGCCCGCGGGACCACCGCGTCGGTCCGCACCTCGTAGACGACCAGCCTGCCGTTCCCCGTGTCGGCGACGGCCAGCAGGCCGTCGGGGCCGCAGGCGACCCCCTCGGGGGCCCTGAGGCCCGCGCCCTTCGCGTCCGCGTACACCGCGCCCGCCGGGCGGAGTCGGAGCGCCTCCGCCCCGAGCGCGGCGCCCGCCGAGGCGGCGGCCAGCGAGAGCGCGAGCCCGGCACGCATCGTCCCGCTCATGGACTCACCTCTTGAACCCCTCGTGGCACTGCACGCAGAGGTCCATCTTCGGATCGAAGTGACCGAGCGCCCGGAACGGAGTGCCGTGCGCCCGGTGGCAGCTGTCGCAGCCGACCTCCAGGTTCCGGTTGCGGGGATCGCGCGTCGTCTCGCCCATCGGGTGCGCCGAGTGCGTCGTCCAGTCGTGGCAGGACCCGCAGACTTCCCTCTCGGGCCCCGGGAGGAGGTGGACCTCGTTCGACGCGTGGGGCTCGTGGCACGCGAGGCACTCCCCGTCCCCGACCGGCGGGTGCTTCGTGGCCGACCTGGCGTGGCGATCGACGGCGTCTCGGTGGCACCCCCCGCACAGATCTCCGGGCGGGCGCGCGAGAAGGCGCGGGACCGCCGACGCGTGGGGGCGGTGGCAATTCCGGCACGCCCGACCGTCGACGAGCGGCCAGTGGATCCGGTTCTTCGAGAACGCGTCGTTCACGACGGCCACGTGGCAGCCCCGGCACAGGTCGATCCCCTCTCGCTTCGGCGCGAGCGGATCCGCCGAGCCCGGCTCGGGATGGCACCGGACGCACGTGCCGCCGGCGACCGGGGCGTGAACGCTGGTTCGGAGGATGCCCGGCACGCTCGATCCGTGCGGGTCGTGGCACGAGCCGCAGTCCGACCGCCCGACGGAGTAGCCTCGGTGCGCCTTCGCGAACGCCGGCTCGTCGGTCCTGTGGCAGGCGACGCACAGCGCCGGCACGTCCTTCCGGAGCAGCGCGGGCGATGCCGCCGAGGCGTGCGGCACGTGGCAGGTGGAACAGCCTCGGGACACCGGCGAGTGGCGAAACTCCGAGGCCTCGAGCGCCTTCGCGAGGTCCTCGTGACAACCCAGGCAGAGAGCGTTTCCCGCCGCGAGGAGCAGGTTCGGCTGGCCCGACGCGTGCGGGTCGTGGCAACGGACGCAGGTGCCCTCTCGGACCACGGCGTGCACGCTCCTCGATCCGTCCGGAGCGACGTTCCCGTGGCAGGCGAGACAGATCCTCTCGGGCACGGCGGCGAGGAGGCCGGCGTGGTCGGCTGCGTGCGGATCGTGGCAGTCGGAGCAGGTGCCGGCCTTCACCGGGGTGTGCACCGACGGACTCTTCAGGGCCTCCTCGATCTCCGGGTGGCAGGCCAGGCACGCACGGCCCCTCGCCCCGGGCTTCAGCCGGTGGGCCCCCTCTCCCGCGGCCCCGGCGGCGTCCGGCCCCGGCGGCGCGAGGCACAGGAGCAGCGCCGCCCCGGCTCGCAGGATCGCGGCACCGCGCCTAGCGCTTCTCGACGACATGGCATTCCTCGCACGAGCGGGCCGCGAAGGGCGGGTGCTGCCGGCTCCTGAAGAGCTTCGGATCCTCGGACGCGTGCGGGGCGTGGCAGCTCACGCAGCGCATGTCGTCCGGACGGATGTCGAGGTGAGCCTTCGAGAATCCCGCGGCCGCGAGGTCGTGGCACTCGCCGCAGAGCCCGAGCGGCGGCTTCGCGAGCAGGGAGGCCTCCTCCGCCTCGTGGGGCACGTGGCACCTCAGACAGTCCCGCGCCGCGGGGGCGTGCACCCGCTTCCCTTCCATCTCCCGCCTCAGGCCGGCGTGGCACGCGTCGCAGAGAAACGGAGACGGCGCGACGAGGAGGCCGGCCAGGCGCGCCCCGTGCGGGTCGTGGCATCTCGTGCACTCGGCGTCCCGGAACGGCCGGTGGCGGCTCCGGGCCTTCGCGGGGGGTCCGGAGAGGTCCGGGTGGCACTCTCCGCAGAGCGCGTCCTGCCTCGCCCGGATCATCCCCGCGAAACCCGAGGCGTGGGGGTCGTGGCACGCGAGGCAGTCGGCGGCGGCGAACGGCGCGTGGATCGAGCCCTCGGTCCCCGCCTCGAGGAGAGCGCCGTGGCACTCGCGGCAGGCCGCCGCCCCCTCCCTCTTCAGCAGCTTCTCCACGGAAGAGAAGTGGGCGTCGTGGCAGGCCGTGCACTGGCCCTCGAGGACCGGGCCGTGCACGACGCTCTTCGCGAAGGCGACCTTCGAATCGCCGTGGCAGGAGTAGCAGACCTCCCCCTGGCGGTCGCGCAGCAGCCCCCGGACCTCCGAGCCGTGGGGGTCGTGGCACGCCCCGCACTCCCCTCCCTCGAACGGCGCGTGGACCGCCCCCGCTCCCGGAGACGGCGCCCCCGACGTGTGGCACGCGGAGCACAGGTCCGCTCCCCTCGCGAGAAGCAGATTCGCAGTCTTCGCGGCGTGAGCGGCGTGGCACGAGAGACATCCCTTCCCCTCGGTGACGGCCCGGTGGACGATCGCCGCCTCGCCCGCCCGCTCCGGGTGGCACTCCGCGCACAGGAGGTTCCCTCTCCGGACCGCGAGCTTCGCGAAGTCCGAGGCGTGGGGGTCGTGGCAGGACCGGCACATCCCCCCCGCGAACGGGGCGTGCGGCATCGCGCCGGGGGAGCGGAGCGAGCCGTCGTCGTGGCAACTGGCGCAGAGCGCCGCGCCCTCCGCGAC
>CAZPWK010000085.1:0-6654 GCA_964590285.1 uncultured Acidobacteriota bacterium
TCTCCCCGTCCCCCAGTATCTGCCGCGCCCTCTCCTCGAGCCTGCTGAGCATGCGATGCGGGTCCACGACCCCCTCTTCGGTCGCCAGCGTGTTCGCGTTCAGGATCACGACGACGCGATACTCGGCGAAGGCCGGCTGCGACTGGTACAGCCGCTCCATCGCCCGCATCACGGTGGTCTTGCCGGTGCCGGAGTTCCCGATCAGGAGGAGGTTGCCGTACTTCTCTCCCTGCAGGTGCTTGAAGATCGCCACGGAGACGAAGCGGAGCGTCTCTTCCTGCCCGAGCACGTCCTGCTGCAGGTGCCGGTTGATCTCGACGGGCCGCATGGGAACCCCTTTCTCGCGACGCGGTTTTTCATTATACGATCCGGGGCCGAGATCCCGCAGGAGCGTTTCCGGCGCCCGGCGCAGGAGGTCGTTTCCATGCTCTCGCTTCCCAGGCTCGCGTGCCTCGCTCTCCTGGCCGCGCTCGCCGGGCCGGCCTTCGCGGCGCCGGCTCCGGCCCGGAGGCCGATGGTCGTCGACGACCTCTGGTCGTTCGAGCAGGTCGGACGGCCCGTCCTCTCCCCCGACGGCCGCCTCGCCGCCTTCTCCGTCGCCGTCCCGTCGCTCGAGACGAACCAGGCGAACTCCGACCTCTGGATCGTCCCGACCGACGGCGGCGGCCCTCCGCGGCGGCTGACCTGGAACGAGGGCCCCGACGGGTCGCCGACGTGGAGCCCGGACGGCAGGCGGATCGCGTTCACCTCGAAGAGAAAGGAAGAGCACGGCCAGCTCTACGTCCTGTCCCTCGACGGCGGGGAGGCCGAGCGGATCACCGATCTCCCGACCGCCGTGGAGAACCCGAGGTGGCACCCCGACGGGAAGAGGATCCTCTTCGTGGCCTCGACGTGGCCGGACGTGAACGACGACTTCGAGGCCCTGAAGAAGAGGCAGGAGGAGAGGGGGAAGGACGAGGTCCGCGCGCAGATCACGGAGAACCGGCTCCTGCGCTTCTGGGACCACTACCTCGCCGACGGCCGCGTGTCGCACGTCTTCGAGGCGAGCCTCGAGACCCGGAAGGTCCGCGACCTGACGCCGGGCTCCTCGCGCATCCTCGGTCTCGACGGCGCCGAGTGGGACCTGTCCCCGGACGGCGAGGAGGTCGCGTTCTCGGCCAACTCGACCGAGCCTCCCTACCGGACCTGGAACCTGGACGTGTTCGTCGTTCCGGTCGCGGGAGGCGAGCCGAGGAACGTGTCCGCCGACAACCCGGCGGACGACTTCCGGCCGCGCTACTCGCCGGACGGCCGGTTCCTCCTCTGGGGCCGCAACCGCCGGGTCGAGCTCGACGCCGACTTCACCCGGCTCGCGCTCCGCGACCGCCGGATCGGCGCGACCGCCGATCTCGCCGCGGAATGGGACGGCTCCCCCTCGGACTGGACCTTCACGCCCGACGGGCGGACGGTCGTCTTCCACGGAGAGGATCGCGGCCGCGTGCACCTCTACGCGGTCCCGACGGCCGGGGGAGCGCCCCGCGTCGTCGTCCGCGGCGGGTCCACGGGGGGAGCCTCGGCCGGGCCGGACGGCTCGGTCGTGTTCACCCACGCGTCGCTCTCGCGCCCGCCGGAGATCGCCGTCGTGCGCCTCGACGGCGGGGAGATCCGCAATCTCACGGCGTTCAACGACGGGAAGCTGCTGGCGCTCGACCTCGGCAGGGTCGAGGACGTGACGTTCGAAGGAGCGAACGGCGACCCGGTCCAGATGTTCGTCCTGCTCCCCCCCGGATTCGACCCGGCGAGGAAGTGGCCGCTCGTCCACATGATCCACGGAGGGCCGCACGGATCGTGGACCGACGCGTTCCACTTCCGATGGAACGCGGCGCTCATGGCCTCGAAGGGGTACGTGACCGCCCTCGTCAACTTCCACGGCTCGAGCGGCTTCGGGCAGGCGTTCGCGGAGTCGATCGTCGGCGCGCACGGGGACAAGCCGTTCGTCGACGTCATGAAGGCGACCGACCACCTGATCGCGAGAGGATACGTGGACGAGAGCCGGATGGCGGCCGCGGGCGGCTCCTACGGCGGCTATCTGATCGCCTGGATCCTGGGACACACCGACCGCTTCGCCGTGCTCGTCGACCACGCGGGGGTCTACGACCTGATGGCGCAGTTCGCGTCCGACTCGACCTGGGGGCGCCCGACCAACTACGGCGCGACCCCCTGGGACGATCCCGCGACGATCGACCGCTGGTCCCCGAGCCGCTACGCCGCGAGCTTCCGGACGCCGACCCTGGTTCTCCACGGGGAAAGGGACTTCCGCGTCCCGGTCACCCAGGGGATCAACCTCCACGGCGTCCTGACCGCGAAGGGCGTGCCTTCCCGGATCGTGATCTTCCCCGAGGAAGGGCACGGGGTCGTGAAGCCGCAGGGATCGAAGCTCTGGTGGACCGAGGTCTTCGCCTGGCTCGAGCGCTGGCTCAGGTGAGGGGCGGCGGCTCGGCCGGCGGCGGCTCCGGCTCGAACACGGACCACTCCGGCCCGAACTGCGCCAGGAACTCCGGGCCGTAGGCGCGGTACGCCGCCGAGATCGGGAGGAGCACGACCGAGCCGACGTACGGGATCGCCATCAGGAGGAAGCCGCAGCAGCAGGTGGCGCACCCCGCGACGAAGAGCACCAGGGCGACGCCGAGGAACAACGCGAACACGAACAGCCCGAAGAGGACGAACCGCCAGAAGTTGGCCCGGAAGAGTGGCAGGAACTTTCCCCACGCCCTCGTCGCCGAGAGGCCGTGCCGGTACATGATCGGCACGACGAAGCTCTCCAGGAAGAACGCGGCGTACGTCGCCGCGATCGCCCAGGCCAGGAGCGCCGGCAGGAGCAGCAGCGCCGTCCCGACGGCGAGGCCGCTCGCCCCGCTCGCCCCCGCGGCGATCGAGACCGCGACGAACGGCGCGGCGAGGAGCAGGGTCCCCGCGAGCACCGAGATCAGGAAGACGATCCTCCAGAGGAACAGCGAGTCCCCGAGCCGCGCGTAGCGCCGCCACGGCTCGGCGATGGCGGCGCGCTCCCGGACGACGTCGTCGAGGAAGACGAACTTCGCTCGCGAGCTGATCCAGGTGAAGAGGACCCCGAGCACCAGGACGAGCACCAGGACGGCGCCGGCCACGAGCAGCCAGAAGGGCTCGGCGAGGGCCTCGCGGACGCGCTCGATCCCCTCGCCGGGGTCCTGCCCGGGCCGGTCGCCGGCGAGGTACCGGAGACCGTGCGTGCCCCCGCCCCCCCCCTCGAGCAGCCGGGCCAGGAACGCGGCGAAACCGACCACGATCCAGGTCTCGAGGCGGAACGGCCGGAACAGGAGGGCCTTCATGCGCGAGACGGCGCGCTCGAGGGGCAGGAAGTACTCGACGCTCATGGCCCGGTCCCTCCCGGGGCGGATTCTGCGTCAAGCAGAAGGGGACGGCAACCGAATTCAGGGCATCCGGTAGATCCGGATCGAGTCGCCGGCCCGACCGATCGGCTCGAGCGTGTCGCGCACGCGGCGCATCCAGGTGGAGAGGAGCGGGCGCTCGATCTCCCGCCGCTCGGCCTCGGTCAGGACGCGCGACGCCACCATCCAGTCGGCGATTCCGGGGACCCGCCGGCCCTCGCGGGCCGAGGCGTCGCGCAGCGCGAGCCACTCCCTGACTCTCGCCGCGCCGGCCCTCCCCTGCCGGACCGCCTCCTCGGCGAACTCGCGCTCCCCGTCCAGGTAAACGCCCTGGAGGAGGGTCACGCTGACCGCCAGGAGGTCCCCGCTCGAAGGGCGCGACGACGGCTCCGCCGGACGGAAGTCGTGCACGAGCTTCACCTTCCGGTAGGGGATCCCGTACGCCTTCGGATCGCCGGTGCCGAAGTACGCGAGGTGAACCGTGGGCCCGCCGTTCCGATCGACCCACGATCGCAGCGCCGGGAGGTCCTGCCCCCAGTCGACGTTCGAGTCGACGAGATGGCGCCATCCTCCCCGGTTCCCGCCGCCGAGCGCGTTGAAGTAGGACAGGTAGCGGGGAGTCGTCCAGGCGAAGGAGGCGGCGCACCCCGCGACGAGCGCCCAGGCGGCGACCGCGCGCCCGCGAGGGCCCTCGAAGAACGACGCGGCGCGGCCGGCGGCGACGAAGAGGAGCGGGTACACCGGCATCAGGTGGCGGTGCCCGATGTTCAGGTTCCCCGCCATGGACACGGCGAGGTAGAAAGCGACCGGAAGGGCGAGGGTCCAGCCCTCGAGCGACCTCCCCCGCGCCCGCCGGATTCCCGAGGCCGCGGACCAGAGGAGGAGGCCGAGGAAGGCGAGCGGCGTCTTCAGCAGGAAGGCCTCGGGGAAGTAGCGCCACCAGCCGACCAGCGACTCCTCGCCGTCCAGGAACGCGAGTCGCCGCGCGGCTCCGCCTCGCGCGTAGGCGAGCCCGAACAGGTACGCCTCCGGCAGCACCCTCAGGTCGCGCGCCGCGAGGATCGCGCGCGACGCCGGGTCGTCCGGCTCGACCGACTCCCACTCGAGCCGGTAGCCCGGGTCGGACACCGCCGAGAACCGGAAGCCGTAGCCGGCCCAGAGCACGACGAAGGCGGTCGCGAACGCGGCGAGAAGCCCCGCCGCCGCCGCCCCGGCGCGCCTCCCCCTCGAGCCCGCGGCGCCGTCGCCGAAGACCGCCCAGACGACGGCGAGGACCGCCAGGATCGGTCCGAGCAGGAGGGTCGAGTACTTGACCAGGAGCGCGCCGCCGAGAGCGGCTCCCGCGAGGATCGCCCGCCCGGCGCCCGGCGCCTTCGTGAAGCGGCGGAAGGCGAAGAGCGCCGCCGCGAAGCCGAGCGCGGCGGAGAGATCGGTGGTGACGAGCGAGCCGTGCGCGAGCGTCGCGGGCGCGAGCGCGCAGAGTCCGAGGGCGAGGAGGCCGCCGCGCCTCCCCCACAGCTCGCCGGCCCAGGCCTGCACGAGGAGGCAGAGGAGGATCGCGGGGACGAGCATCGCGACCCGCGCGGGGAAGAGGAGGCGCGAGGGATCCCTCCGGACCGGGTCGCCGATCCCCCCGTTCAGGAGCTCGAACCCGAACTTCCACTGGTCGGCGCGCGACCTCCTCGGGTCGCCCGGCGGCACGTGCGAGCCGATCCAGTGAGGCGAGCCGTAGTCGGGCCGGGCGGCGCCGGAGAACCAGAGCGGGAGAGCGGCCCACGCCTTGGCGAGCGGCGGGTGCTCCGGGTTGTGGCGGAAGTCCCAGCGGTCGAGGTAGGTGATCCCGGCGGGCAGGTGCGCGGTCTCGTCGAAGGTCGCCGACATCCGCGAGGCGGACCACACCCCGCACCCGACGAGGATCAGGAGCAGCGCCGCCGCGGGGAGCCGGTCGGGGATCCGCACGGGAGACACGCCCGATTGTAACCGGTCCGGGATCCCCCTCGACGGACGAAGGGCCGGGCGACCCGCCCGGCCCTTCCCTTCGGAGCTCGACCTGCCGCCCCGGGCCTCCGCGCCGGATCAGGACCCCGCGGGCGGGGCCTCGGCGGGCGGCGCCGCGGCCGGCGGGGCGCCGGTCCGCAGCTCGAGCGTCGCGGTGATCTCGTCCCTCTGCGTGATCGTCGCCGGGGGCGCGTCGGGAGCCGCGCCCTCCTGCGGGGGGAGCGTCTGCTCGACCGCCATCACCAACCGGTAGGAGTTCTTCGCGATCGCGCCGGTGTCCTTCGCGAGCGAGAACTCGCTCGTCGACTGCGCCTCGACGAGCTTGCCCGGCGACTTGGCCTCGGCCGACTCCGGCGTCTTCGAGACCGCGCAGGAGATCTTCCAGGCCTCTCCTCCCGCGGACGGCTCGGTCCCGCCGAAGGAGCAGTCCGCCTGGACCAGGAGGTTCCCGACGGCGGGATGGTTCTCGCGCACCTTCGGCGTCTTGTAGGAATCGCCCGGCTTCACGGGCTTCTCGGGCAGGCGCCGGAACAGCGTCTCCATCTGCGCGATGCGCATGTCGTCGAGCGCGCTCATCGCGATGCCGAAGTAGTTGGCCCCCTGGGGAGCGGCCTTCACCTTGTCGCCGATCCTCTGGAACATCTCCGCGAGCCCCTCGACCGCCATCAGCCTCCCGTTCTTCGCGACCTTGTAGGAGATCGTCTCCCCGACGATGGACACGAACGGGGTCGCCAGCGGGCTGCCCGCGCGCTTCTCGTCCTCGGGGTTCCCCGGGTCGAACTGGAAGTCCATGCTCTTCGCCGGGATCTGGAAGCGGACACCCGCCGGGCCGAACTTGACCTTCACGGTCGCCGTCCCGTCGGGCAGGACGTCCGCGACCTCGGTGTCGAAGAGGTAGAACCAGGTCTGGTCGATCTCGGCCTCCTGGGCGCCTCTCACCGTCGAGATCTTCTTGAGGTCCAGCCGGTAGCTGGCGGTATCGCCCTTCGTCCACTGGTATTCCGGCGTCACGGCATCCTGGGCCGCGACCCCCGAAACGCCGAACACGGCGAGCACGGCGGCGGCCGCCGCGATTCTCAGGGCCTCTCTCGTCATCGATTCCCTCCTGTCACCCCTCGTGATCGGTTCCCGCCCGCCGTCCGGCTCACGCCGCATGGTCCGGATCGCGCCGAGGCTTCCCCGGATGGTACACCAGGCGGCGCGGGCGCGCCCGGAGACGCCCGGGTCGTGGTAGCGTTCTCGCCCATGA
>CAZPWK010000085.1:6664-10523 GCA_964590285.1 uncultured Acidobacteriota bacterium
TGCTTGTCCGTGATGCCTTGCCACTGCGCCCTTTGAACGCGCGAGGCTGGCCGGTTGCTGGTGCTGCTCTTTCAGGGCTTCTCCTCGGTTCTGCCTCTCCTCCTCACCGGCTCGACGCTCCAGGCGTGGCTCAAGGACTCCCGGGTGGACCTGGGAGCGATCGGCCTCTTCGCCCTCGTCGGGCTCCCCTACACGCTGAAGTTCCTCTGGTCGCCTCTGTTCGACCGGTTCGTCCCGCCGTTCCTCGGGCGGCGGCGGGGGTGGATGCTCTGCGCCCAGATCGCCGTGGCCGCGGCGATCGCGGCCCTGGGGCTCGGCAGCCCCGAGGAGCGCCCGTGGGCGGTGGCGCTCCTCGCCCTCGTCGTCACCTTCACGAGCGCGAGCCAGGACATCGTGCTCGACGCCTACCGGCGCGAATCGCTCGCCGAGGAGGAGCTGGGGCCCGGCTCCGGGATCTTCGTCAACGGCTACCGCCTCGCCATGCTGGTGTCGGGCGCCCTCGCGCTCGCGCTCGCCGACCTGATCCCCTGGCGCGCGGTCTACCTCCTGATGGCCGCCTTCATGACGGTCGGAGCGGCGACGACGCTCCTCTGCCGGGAGCCGGAGATGGACGCCCCGCCCCCGAGGACGCTCCGCGAGGCGGTGGTGGAGCCGTTCGTCGAGTTCTTCCGGCGCAAGGGGGCGTGGCTGATCCTCGCGTTCATCCTGCTCTACAAGATCGGCGACCAGATGGCCTCGGCCATGACGACGCCGTTCTTCCTCGAGCTCGGCTTCAGCAAGACCGATATCGCCGCGGTCGTCAAGGCGATCGGCATGGCGTCCATGATCGCGGGCGGCTTCGCGGGCGCCTACGTGATGCTGAAGGTGGGGATCCGGCGCTCGCTCTGGGCGTTCGGCTTCCTCCAGGCGGCCTCCATCCTCGCGTTCGCGGGGCTGGCGCAGGCCGGCAAGGTGTACGGCATGCTCGCCGCCGCGGTCGCGCTCGAGAACCTGAGCTTCGGGATGGGGGGCGCGGCGTACGCCGGATACCTCGCCGCCCAGACCGACCGCCGCTTCACCGCGACGCAGTACGCCCTCTTCAGCAGCCTCTTCGGCGTGCCGCGCGTGCTCGCCTCCGCCCCGGCGGGGTTCGTCGCGGAGTGGCTCGGATGGACCGGCTACTTCGTGTTCTGCGCGGCGGCGGCGGTCCCGGGCCTCGTCCTCCTGCGCTGGATCGCCCCCTGGAGGAGCGGCGGCCCCGGTCAGCCCTTGTAGATCTCCATGATCCGCCCGAGGAGCTTCAGGGCGTCGGGCTTCGAGCGCTGGAACGCGTTCCGGCCCATGATCGAGCCGAAACCCCCGCCGTCGCGGATCGCCTTCGCCTGCTCGAAGAGCTCCTCGTCCGAGGTCTTGGCCCCGCCGGAAAAGATCACGATGCGCCTCCCGGCGAACGCCGCCTGGACGACGTGCCGCACCCGCTCGGCGAGCGTGCCGACGGGGATCTTCTCCTTCTCGTAGACCTTCCGCGCGGCGTCCTGCTCGAGGTGCGCCGTCGGGAGCTTGACCTTGATGACGTGCGCGCCGAGCTGGGCCGCGATCTGCGCCGCGTACGCCGCCACGTCGAGAGCGGTCTCGCCGTCCTTCGAGAGGCTCGACCCGCGCGGGTAGGACCAGATCACGACGGCGAGCCCCGCCGCCTTCGCCTCCTCGGCGAGGTCGCGGATCTGCTCGTACATCGAGCCGGCCAACGCCGAGCCCGGGTAGATCGTGTAGCCGATCGCGCAGCAGCCGAGGCGGAGCGCGTCGCCGACGCTCCCGGTCTGGACCGAGACCGGGTCCTTGTCCGAGAGCAGCGTCTCGTGGCCGTTGAGCTTCAGGATCAGCGGGACCTCTCCGGCGTGGGACGCGGCCCCGGCCTCGAGGAAGCCGAGCGGGGCGGCGTACGCGCTGCAGCCGGCGTCCACGGCGAGCCCGAAGTGGTAGTGCGGGTCGTAGCCGGGCGGGTTCGGCGCGAACGAGCGCGCCGGCCCGTGCTCGAACCCCTGGTCCACCGGGAGGATCACCATGCGGCCGGTGCCGGCCAGCGTGCCGTGGTTCAGCATCCGGGCCAGGTTGGTCTTGACGCCCGGGTTGTCGCTCTCGTACCAGGACAGGATCTCTCGGACGCGTGGAGTCATGGCGATTCCCCTTCCTCGCTGCGGATCGTCGCGCGGGGACTCATCCTGCCTCAACGGATCGCGAGGTTCAAGGGCGGAGCGGGGGCGCGCGTCCGACTCCCGGGATATCCTCGGGAAAGGGGGCCGGCTTCCCGGGGGCGTTCGGGAGGAGCGGCATGGGACGCGGGAATCGCCTCGATCTCCCCGTGATCGGCATGCGCTGCGCCGCGTGCGCGAGCCACGTCGAGAACGCGCTCGCGGGGACGCCGGGTGTTGTTTCCGCGACGGTCAACCTCGCGACGAGCAGGACGAGCGTCGAGATCGAGCCCGGGCGCGTCCGGTTCGAGGATCTGGCCGCGGCGGTGAAGAGGGCGGGTTACGAGCTCCTCCCGCCGCAGGACGTTCTCGAGCCGGAGGACGATCCCGAGGCGGCGGCGCGCCGGCGCGAGCTCGCCGAGGCGCGGCGCCGGTTCGGCGTCGCCGCGGCGCTCGGCGTCCCCGTGCTCGCCCTCGCCATGTCGCACGGACGGGTCCACGTTCCGGGCTCGGAGTGGATCCAACTCGTCCTGACCCTCGCGATCCTGGCGTACGGCGGGCGAGGGTTCTACGCGAGGGCCCTCGCGGGGGCCCGCCGCGGGACCGCGGACATGAGCACGCTCGTCGCCCTCGGAACCGGCGCGGCGTTCGCGTACTCCGCGGTCGCGACGCTGGCGCCGCGGCTCGTCGTCCACGCCTCGCACGGACACGGGAAGCCTCCGGTGTACTTCGAGGCGGCGGCCGGCATCCTCGCGTTCGTGCTCCTCGGCGGGCTCCTGGAGTCGCGCGCCCGCGCCCGGGCCTCGGGCGCGATCCGGAAGCTCGCGAGGCTCCAGGCGAGAGCCGCCCGCGTCGTGCGGGACGGCGCGGAGATCGAGGTGCCGCTCGAGCGGGTCGTCGTCGGCGACCTCGTGGCGGTGCGCCCCGGGGAGCGCGTCCCCACGGACGGCGAGATCGCGGAGGGATCCTCGCTCGTGGACGAGTCCATGCTCACGGGGGAGAGCCGGCCCGTCCCGAAGGGGCCCGGCGACCGCGTCGCCGGCGCGACGCTCAACCGAACCGGGGCCTTCCGGTTCCGCGTGACGCGCGTCGGGAAGGACACGGCCCTCCGGCAGATCCTCCGCATGGTCGCGGAGGCGCAGGCGTCCCGCGCCCCGATCCAGCGGCTCGCGGACCGGGTGAGCGCGGTGTTCGTCCCCGTCGTTCTCGGGATCGCGGCCGCGACGTTCGTCGGCTGGCTCTTCCTCGCCCCCCCCGGGTCGCGCCTGACGCTCGCCCTCGTGAACGCCGTGTCGGTCCTGATCATCGCGTGCCCGTGCGCGATGGGCCTCGCCACGCCGACCGCGATCCTCGTCGCGACGGGGCGGGGCGCCGAGGCCGGGATCCTGTTCCGGGGAGGGGAGGCGCTGGAGGCGGCGCGAGCGATCGACACGGTCGTCCTCGACAAGACCGGAACGATCACGGCCGGACGGCCGGAGGTCACGGACGTCGTCCCGGCGGAGGGCGGGCCGGGGGAGGAGGAGCTGCTGCGCCTCGCGGCCTCGGCCGAGGCGGGATCCGAGCACCCGCTCGCCGACGCGATCGTCCGCGCGGCGGGAGGCCGGGGGCTCGCGCTCCTTCCCCTCGCCTCGCTCGAGGCACGGGCGGGCCAGGGGATCGCGGCGATCGTCGGTGGGCGATCGGTCCTG
>CAZPWK010000086.1:0-2668 GCA_964590285.1 uncultured Acidobacteriota bacterium
CGTCGGTCTCGCAAACCCGGTGGCGCAGGTCGAAGAGGCATCGGTGCCCGGTCGAGAACTCGACCTCGGCGCGGTCCGCGGGGAGGAACGCCTCCTTCAGCAGGCGGCACCGCCTCGCCACCTCCCGGTAATCCGCCGCGAGGGCCGTGCGCTCCATCCGCTTCAGGATCCCCGGCATGCTCGCCGCGCGGAAGACGTCGGCCCCGGGCCGGCGCTTGCACACGTCCACGAGGGCCGCCGTCGGCGAGAACTCGGTCAGGGCGAGCGCCAGGCTGACCCGGTCGAGCACGGACGCCATCGGGACCTTCGCCCCGGCGACCTCCGCCTCGGCGGGGAAGTCCCTTCCGTGCCCTCCGGTCGCCGGGTACGCGACGAGCGGCAGGACCTCGAAGCCGACGCGTCGCCCCAGGAACCCGAGACCCCCGCGCCACTCCTCCGCCATCCGCCGTCGCTCCGCCCAGTCCGGACGGTCGGGGCAGGCGGGCGTCGGGACGTCCACGAGGACGGCCGCCGTCTCCCCCGCCTCCGGGGCGAACACGTCCTCGAGGAACCGCTCGAGATCGAAGAGGCCGTCCATGTCCGCTCCCCGTCGCCCCGGCAGGGGCCCATTCCCGGCCGCGTCCCGGCGGCCCCGGAGGCGCATCGTAGTCCGGTTCCGGCCCGTCTGACCAGGAGTCCGCCCGCCGCCGTCTCCCCTGTTGACCCGCCGTCGGCCGGTCCCTATGTTCTCTTGCGGCGTGCCCGGCGCCGAAGGCCCGCGAGGAGGGGGCGCATGTCGCTTTACGGAACGATCCCCGCGATTCCCCTGACCGATCTCCTGCAGCTCCTCGCCGCCTCCGACAAGACCGGTTGCCTCCAGGTCGTGCACGAGAAGCGCGCGACGAACCTGTTCTTCCAGTCGGGCCGCGTGGTCGCCTGCTCGGCGGACGATCCCGCCAAGCTGCTCGGCCAGTATCTCCTGTACCGCGGCCTCATCACCGAGGACGTGCTCCGCGCCGCCATGGCCCAGCAGGAGTCCACGGGGGACAGCCTCCGGACGATCCTCGTCGCGACGCGTCGCATCACGTCCGAGGAGCTCGGACGGGTCGTGCTCGAGAAGGCCGAGGAGACTCTCCACGGCCTCTTCGATCTCGAGGAGGCGACGTTCTCCTTCCGCGAGAACCTGCAGCCCCGCCTCAAGGACACGGTCGTCAGCTTCGACGTCGCGGACATCGTGATCCGGGGGATCCACCGAGGCGGGGAGTGGAAGCGGATCCGGGCTCGGCTCGGCGGCCCTGGAACGATCCTGCGGCACACCGGCAAGGACGCCCCCGGCAGCGTGCTGGACGACTGGCCGACCCGCCAGGCGTACCGCGCCGTGAACGGGACGCGAACGGTCGCCGAGATCGTCCTCCACGTGCACGGCATCGAGTTCCTGGTCTGCCGGTGCCTCTTCCACCTCCTGGAGGACGGCCTCGTCGAGCGGGCGGGGACCCGCGACGTCGCGGGCGCCCGCGCCTTCTCCTTCGGAGGCTCCCCCCCCGGCCCCGCGCCGGAGGCAGGGGAATGTGGGGAGATCGGGGACGACCTGGAGCGCGCGCGGCTCCTTCTCGCGGAGGGCGATCCGGAGGCGGCGATCGAGATCCTCGGCGACGCCCACCGCGCGGACCCGAGCGACAGCGCGGTCCGGCGGCTGATGGACGAGGCGGAGCGGATGCTGGTCGAGCAGATCACGAGCGCCGGGTTCGCGCCCGACAAGGTGCCCGTGGCGGTCGGGGAGAAGGCCGATCGCCCGCGAGGCTCGCTGTCGCCCGCCGACGACTTCCTCCTGAACCTGAGCGACGGGTCGTGGAGCGTCCGCGCCCTCATGTGGGTCTCCCCCATGCGCGCCGTCGAGGTCCTCGCGACGCTCCGCGGCCTCGTGGACCGCGGCTACGTCGAGTTCCGCGAGTGACTTGCCCGCCGGCCCCGCCTCTGGGATGATCCTTCGCGCCCGCGGAGGCCCGAGCCCGCGCCGCGGCGGAGGATCTCGGATGGAAACGATGCTCGTGACGGGCGGGGCCGGCTTCATCGGCTCGAACTTCGTCCGTCACGCCCTCGGGGCGACGTCGGACCGCGTCGTAGTGCTCGACAAGCTGACGTACGCGGGCAGCCTCGAGAGCCTCGCCGACGTGTCGAACGACCCCCGCTTCGCCTTCGTCCTGGGCGACATCGCGGACCGGGAGACGGTCGGCCGGGTGTTCCGGGAGCACGCCCCGGCGTCCGTCCTGAACTTCGCCGCCGAGAGCCACGTCGACCGCTCGATCGAGGGGCCGCGGCCGTTCGTCCAGACGAACGTCGTCGGCACGTTCGAGCTGCTCGAGGCGTCCCGGACGCACGTCGCCTCGCTCGGCGACGAGGCGCGGGCGCGCTTCCGGTTCCTCCACGTCTCGACCGACGAGGTCTACGGGAGCCTCGGAGCGACCGGCCTCTTCCACGAGGAGACACCCTACGCCCCGAACTCCCCCTACGCCGCGTCGAAGGCGTCGGCCGACCACCTGGTCCGGGCCTACCACGAGACGTTCGGTCTCGGGACGATCATCACGAACTGCTCCAACAACTACGGACCCTACCAGTTCCCGGAGAAGCTCGTGCCCCTGATGATCCTCAACGCCCTCGAGGGGAAGCCGCTGCCGATCTACGGGGACGG
>CAZPWK010000086.1:2768-10507 GCA_964590285.1 uncultured Acidobacteriota bacterium
CCCTGATGATCCTCAACGCCCTCGAGGGGAAGCCGCTGCCGATCTACGGGGACGGAGGCAACGTCCGGGACTGGCTCTACGTGCTCGACCACTGCGCGGGGATCCTGCTGGCGCTCCGCGAGGGAAGGCCCGGGGGGAAGTACAACATCGGCGGGAGCAACGAGCGGACGAACCTCGAGATCGTGGACCGGATCTGCGAGGTCCTCGACCGCGAGGCGCCGCCCGCCTCGAACCCCTCCTTGACCGCCTCGGGCCTCGAGAGCTACAAGGAGCTGAAGACGTTCGTGCCGGATCGCCCGGGCCACGACCGCCGCTACGCGATCGACGCGACCCGGATCCGGCGGGACCTCGGCTGGAGGCCCGGGCACGACTTCGAGTCGGGGATCGTGGAGACGGTCCGCTGGTACCTGGCACACCGGGACTGGTGCGAGGCCGTCCAGTCCGGGAGGTATCGCCGGGAGCGCCTCGGCCTCGTCGCCGGTCGGCCCCCGGAGGGGGAGAACCTTTGAAGGGGATCGTTCTCGCCGGCGGCTCCGGAACGCGGCTGCACCCTCTGACCCGCGCGGTCAGCAAGCAGCTCGTCCCGGTCTACGACAAGCCGATGGTGTACTACCCGCTCTCGACCCTGATGCTCGCGGGGATCCGGGAGATCCTGATCGTCACGACCCCCCAGGACCTGGAGTCGTTCCGGCGGCTCCTCGGCGGGGGCGAGTCTCTGGGCCTCCGGATCGAGTACGCCGCGCAGCCGCGGCCGGAAGGGCTCGCCCAGGCGTTCCTCATCGGCCGGGACTTCGTCGGCGGAGACTTGGTGGCCCTCGCGCTCGGCGACAACGTGTTCTACGGCCACGGGCTGCCCGACGTGCTCCGGAGCGCCGCGGGCCGCGCCGAGGGCGCGACGGTCTTCGGCTATCGCGTCCGCGATCCCGAGCGGTACGGCGTCGTCGAGTTCGACGGCGCCGGTCGGGCCGCGAGCCTCGAGGAGAAACCCGCGAGGCCGCGGTCGCCCTGGGCGGTCACGGGCCTCTACTTCTACGACAACCGGGTGCTCGACATCGCCGCGCGCCTCCGCCCCTCCGCGCGCGGCGAGCTCGAGATCACCGACGTCAACCGGAGCTACCTGGAGGCGGGGTCCCTTCACGTCGAGAGGCTCGGGCGCGGCTACGCCTGGCTCGACACGGGCACCCCGGAATCGCTCCTGCACGCCTCGAACTTCATCCAGACGATCCAGGAGCGGCAGGGCCAGATGGTCGCCTGCGTCGAGGAGATCGCCTTCACGATGGGCTGGATCGACGCCGCCCGCCTGCGGGCGACCGCGGCCGGCATGAAGGGGAGCGCGTACGGCCTGTACCTGCTCCGGCTGGCGGACGGAGAGGCCTGATGGGCTTGCGCGGCGGCCGGGGCGCGCCCGCCCCGGCGCCCCCCCTCCGCGTGCGGGCGGCGAACGACGCGCCGGTGCGCCCCGGAGGGGACTTCGTCCTCTACTGGATGTTCGCCGCGCACCGGGTGCGGTTCAACTTCGCGCTCGACCGCGCGATCGAGAGGGCGGCGTCGCTCGGGAAGCCGCTCGTCGTCCTCGAGCTGATCCGGTGCCGGTACCGCTGGGCGAGCGACCGCTTCCACCGCTTCCTGCTCGAAGGGCTCTCCGACAACGCGAAGGCGCTCCGGCGCGCGGGGGTGCTCCACCACCCGTTCGTCGAGGAAGCCCCCGGGGAAGGAGACGGCCTCGTCGGGGCGCTGGCCGCGCGGGCGTGCCTCGTCGTGACCGACGACTTCCCGGCGTTCTTCTTCCCCGAGTGGGTCGCGGCCGAGGCGCGCTCCTGCACGGTCCTCGTCGAGCAGGTGGACGGGAACGGCTTGCTCCCGATGCGGGCGGCGGAGAAGACCTACCCGACGGCGCACGCCTTCCGCCGCTTCCTCCAGAGGAGCCTGAGGCCGCATCTCGAAGCGTTCCCCGAGGCCGCTCCGCTCTCCGGTCTCGAGATCCCGCGGCTCGCGGCCCTCCCGCGAGCGATCCTCCGGCGGTGGCCCCCGGCCCCCGAGCGCCGGCTGCGCGGAGACGTCTCGGGCCTCCCCCTGGACCGCGCGGTCGGGCCCGTGGCGATCCGGGGCGGCCAGGAAGCCGCGAGCGCGGCCGCCGCCCGGTTCGTGCGGGAGCGGCTCGCCCGGTACGCCGAGGACCGGAACGAGCCCGAGCGGAACGGGACGAGCGGCCTCTCCCCCTACCTCCACTTCGGCCATCTCTCGGCGCACGAGGTGCTCGCGGCCGTCGCCCTGGAGGAGGGCTGGTCGCCCTCGGACACGTCGTCGCGGGCGGACGGGAGCAAGGCCGGCTGGTGGGGGATGGGAGCGTCGGCGGAGGCGTTCCTCGACCAGCTCGTGACCTGGCGGGAGCTCGGATTCAACTTCTGCTCGACGCGAGGCGATCCCGAGCGGTACGACTCGCTCCCCTCCTGGGCCCGGGACACGCTGGCGAGGCACGCCCGCGACCGGCGGCCTCGCGTCTACTCCCTCGACGACCTCGAGGCGGGCCGCACGCACGACCCCCTGTGGAACGCCGCCCAGCGGCAGCTCGTGCTCGAGGGCGGGATCCACAACTACCTGCGGATGCTCTGGGGGAAGAAGATCCTGGAGTGGTCCGAGTCCCCCGCCCGCGCGCTCGACGCGATGATCGAGCTGAACAACAAGTACGCGCTCGACGGCCGCGACCCGAACTCCTACGGCGGCATCTTCTGGGTGCTCGGCCGCTACGACCGGCCCTGGGGCCCCGAGCGGCCGATCTTCGGCACGGTGCGCTACATGAGCTCGGAGAACACGGCGCGGAAGGTGCGCGTGAAGGAGTACGTGCGCCGGCTCTCGGGAGGAGAGGGCGCCCCCTCGGGGGGACGCCCCCCGGGAGGGAGAAGGCGCTCTGGCCCGCCGGGGTGAGATGTCCTACTGTATGGAGAGAGGGGACCGATCCGAAGGGCGCCGGGGCGCTCGCGTGGAGAACGGGCCGTGAAATCGATCCAGTGGTTGCTGCCGATTCTCGCACTCGCGGTCGCGACGGCCGTCGCGGCCCAGACGCCGGAGCCGCCGACGGCGCCGGAGCCTCCGGCCGGGGAGGCCGCGCCCGCGGCGGAGCCCGAGGAGGCCGTGGCCCCGGCGGAGCCCGAGGCTCCCGCGAACCCGGACCTCGACGCCGCCCTCGAGAGCTTCAAGAAGGGCAACTACCAGGGCGCTCTCGACTCCGCCCGCAAGGTCCTGGACTTCGAACCGAACGAGCTGAACTGCCTGTACATCGCCGGCGTCTCGGGCGTCCGGCTCGGCAGGCTCGTCGAGGCCGAGGGATTCCTCACGAAGCTCCTCGAGCTGGAGCCCAACTACCCGAACGTCTACTTCCATCTCGGCCACCTCGAGTACTCGCTGGGAGAGGAGATGTCCCGGGAGGGAAGGGCGGAGGAGGCGAGGGCCCGGTACACGGAGGCCGCCAGGCGGTTCGCCTCGGAGCTCGAGCGCAAGCCGGGGGAGGTGCAGGTGCTCCGGGCCCGCGCGCTGGCGCTCGCGCGCGCCGGCGACGTGGACGGCGCGATCGAGGCCTACGAGGCGACGATCGCCGCGAGCCCCGAGACGGTCACCCCCTACCTGGCGCTCGGAAGCCTCTACGCCGAGCTGGGCCGCGGGCAGGACGCGATCGCGATCCTCGACCGCCTCCCGAAGCAGAACCCGAAGGGGCTGCCGGAGGGGGTCTTCGCGATCGCCCGCACCCTCTACGCCAAGGAGCGGTACGAGGACACGCTGGCGTTCTCCCAGAAGATGTTCGACTACGGGCTCGACTCGAGACCGCTCCACTCGCTCCTCTCCGCCACCTACGCCCGCATGGGGCGCCTCGCGCCGTGCGCCGAGGAGCTCTGCAAGTTCATGAGCATGAATCCGCCGCCGGAGGAGACGGCCACGCTCGGCGAGGTCATCCGGCTCGCGTTCGGGGGGGACTGGGCGGAGGAGAAGGGTCAGTCGATGGCCCCGATGGGAACCCGGATGCCCCAGGTCGAGAAGAAGTACTCGCCGCGCTACCCGCCGCAGGCCCGAAAGGATCGGATCGAGACCACCGTCATGCTGATGGTCCTCGTCAAGACGGACGGCTCGATCGGCGAGACGTGCATCGTTCCCTCGCGGATCCTGGACAACATCCGCGAGTACGGGCTGGAGCAGGCCGCCATCGACAACGTGAAGCGCTGGCGGTTCCGGCCCGGGACCGCGGACCGGATCCCGATCGACTCCTGGTATCCGGCCTCGGTGGCGTTCTCGCTCCATTGAACGGGGTCAGACGTTACCGGCGTTACCTTTCTCGAGGAGAAGGTAACGCCGGTAACGTCTGACCCCAGCTCGGTCCGAGCTTCCGGGCGACGCGGTCCCGGACCCAGTGGGGGTCCCACCACTCGACCGGGTCCACGGGGAGCCCGCCGAGCAGGATCCCGAAGTGGAGGTGGTCCCCGCCCGCCAGGCCGGTGTCGCCGGTCCGGCCGAGGGTTTCGCCTCTCTTCACTTCCTGGCCCTCCCGGACGTCGATCGAGGACAGGTGCCCGTAGAGGCTCATCAGCCCGTAGCCGTGGTCGAGGACGACGGAGTTCCCGTAGATGCCGAAGTAGCGCGCCATGACGACGACGCCGTCGTTCGACGCGGGGATCGCGACCGCCCGGGTCGCGGCGAGGTCGAACCCGAGGTGGTCCTGCCGGTCCACCTCCTTCCCGCGGTACAGGTACGTGCGGCGCTCCGCGAACGGCGCCGTCACCTTGGCGTTCAGCATCGGGGCGAACGCCCGGCTCCAGAGGAACGCGGGCCTCGACTTCGCGGCGAGGGCGATCAGCTCCTCGGCGTTCGACCTGCGCAGGTCCCGGTTGATGCCGAGGTAGTTCTCGAGGAGCCCCCCGCGGTCGGCGAAGTCGGGAGTCTGCGAGAGGATCGCCGGCACCACCTTCTCCAGGAAGGAATCGGGCAGGTCGAACCGGAACGCTGCGGGCCGTCGCGTCTGGTACCGGTCCACGAAGGCGATCTCGGCCTCGTTCCCCGCGTCGTCGGCCGCCACGAGACGGATCCGGGAGCCGTCCGCGAGGTCGTGGGGCGCCGCGAACAGCGCGAAGCGGTCCCGCGGCCCGCCGCCCGGCAGCGGCCACCCGGGGAAGAACCAGGAGCCCGCGCGGACCCCGTCCCTCGACGAGGATTCCCCGACGCGGTACACGACCGCCTCGCTCCCCCCCTGCTTCAGGTAGTGGAACGTCGACACGAGGTGCAGGGAGGGCGGAGCCAGGCGCACCGGGAGCGAGATCTCGGTCGTCGTGGCCGCGGGCCGGCGGAGCCACGCCGGCGCCCGCTCCGCCGTCGCGCGGATCGTCGCCGCCCCTCCCTTGAGCCCGCGAATCGCGTCGCGGCCGACCTCGAGGACGACCCGGTCGCGATCGGTCACCCGGCCCCAGACCGACCAGGAGGGGCGGGGCGCGAACGCCTTGTCCGCCAGGGTCTCCACGCGCTCCCCCTGGACCAGCTCGACCTTGAGCCTCGTCAGCCCGCGGACGGGCTCCGCGGCCGAGACGGTCACCGTCGTCTTCCGGCCGATGGCCTTCGCCGACGCCTCGAGCGTCAATTCCGGCGCGGGTCCCGCGCGGAAGGCGGCGAGGAAGAGGAAGCCGGCGAGGACCGCGGCGACGACGACGAGCAGGAACGGGACGACCACGCGTCCGGACTCGCGACGGGACATGGCTCGGGATTCTCCTCGGGGCCCGCGGGAGGATCGCTCCCGCGGCGCCCGGATCAGCGGCGCGGCAGGTCGTCGACGAGCCGCGCCATCATGGGAACGTAGAACCGCCAGTAGAACGCCAGCTCCGACGGGGCCAGCTTCCCCCGCTCGAGCCAGCGGCGGAGCGTCGCGTAGCCGGCGAACGGAACGCGGCCGTCCGGCATCGGGTTGTCCGCGAAGTCGCCGGCGAAGTAGTACGCCTTCCCCCCTCCCGGCGCGTCGCGGCGCACGACCGCCGGGAACCGCTCCGGAAGCCCGCGCGCCTTCAGCCGCTCGAGCCCCGCCGGCTCGAGCCTCCACCGGAAGGAGGCGAGGACCCGGGCCCCCGGCTCGGCCGTGACGACGTCGAACCAGTAGGGGTACGCGGCGCCGGAGTCCGCCCGCCGGAGGACCGGGTCCACGGGCTCCTCGCGCTCGATCGTGAGGCCGATCCGAGGCGATTCGACTCCGACCCGCAGCACCTCGCAGTGGGCGTCGTCCTCGAGGAGCACGTAGCCGGGGCCGCGGAAGTCCCACGGGCGGCCCCACTCGCGCTCGTAGTCGCGGCGCATCCAGTCGGGAACCTCGGCCCGGTCCGAGAGGTCGGGGAAGAACCGCCCGATCCAGCGGGTCCACCGGACGCCGAGCGTCGCCTCGAGAACGGCCCGGGCCTCCTCTCCGGTCGGGCTCCCGAGCGTGTTGAACTCGGCGACCAGCGTCTTCCCGGCGAGCACGGCCTCGCGAGCGCTCTCGGCCTCCGCCGGGTCGAGACCGCCGTAGATCTTCGGGCTCCGCTCGAGCGAGGCCTTCATCGCCGGGCCCGAGAGCAGGTCGTCGCGGTACACGCCGTAGGTGTCGGCGAGGTAGACGAGGTCGGCGCGGCGCGCCCGCTCCGCCGTGAGATCCCCGGTTCGCTCGGGCGGATCGCCGGGCACGGGGCCGGGGAAGGCCCCGAGGTAGTCCGCGTCGCGGTCGTACGCGCCTCCCCCGGGCTTCTCGATCTTCAGGTGGTCGAGAAGCCAGTACAGCGAGCGATGCTCGACGCGGTTCTCGAACGGGACCGTCTTGTCGAGGACGACGACGTCGAGGCGGCGCGACGGACTCGCCTCCCGGATCCCCCAGGGAACGAGCACGACGAGCCCCAGGACGAGGATCGGCCACGACCATCGCAGCGTGGATCGCATCGCGCGGGCCTCCCGGGGCGCATTGTACCCGCCCGGTCGGCCCCGGGTCAGGGGCCGTCCCCGGGCGCCCGATCCTCCCCGCGCGCCAGCACGAGAACCGGCCCGCCGAAGGCGTCGGCCGCCTCGTCGAGCACCTCCCGCTCGCGCCCCCGGTAGCGAGGCGACAGGTGGAAGGGTGCGAGTCTCCTCGCCCCCGCCGCCCTCGCCAGCTCGCCCGCCTGCCGGGCGGTGAGGTGCATGCGCGCGCGGGCCAGGGCTTCGTCCTCGTGGAGGAACGCGGCCTCGCAGACGAGGAGGTCCGCGTCGCGGGCCAGCGCGCACACGGCGGAGACGTTCTCCGGCGTGTACCCGAGATCGGTCACGTACGCGACCTTCTGCCCGGGTCCGCGGAGGAGGATCTCTCCCGCCAGATCTCCCCGGACGAAGGCCCTCTCCCCCCCGTCGCGCGTCGCGGCCCGGATCTCGGCGTCCTCCGGCTCCGAGCGTCGCACCGCCTGCTTGAGGTCCCGGAGCCAGGGCCCCGGCGCGAGCCCGAGCTTCTCCAGGCGGTCCCGGTTCACGGAGACGTGCTCGGTCTCGCGGAGCGCGACGGCGAGGACGGGGATCCCGTGGTCCACCGGCGCCGCGTGGACCGTGAACAGGCGCTCGGCGTGGACGGTCCCTCGGAAGCGCCGATCCGGAAGCGGCCGCGGTCGCATGCCGCTCTCGCCGGTGTACTCGACCGCGCGGATCGAGTCGCCGTCGATCTCCTCGGCCCTGATCCGGACCGGATAGCCCTCGATCAGGTTCCAGGCGTAGGCGGCGAT
>CAZPWK010000087.1:0-8288 GCA_964590285.1 uncultured Acidobacteriota bacterium
AGCCGCGGCCGGTCGCGGACGAGGAGATTCCCCGGCTTGAGATCGCGGTGGATCAATCCGAAGTCGTGGAGGAAGGAGAGCGCTCGAAGCGCCTCGGCCGCCAGATCGAGGAGGACTCTTACGCCTTCCTCTCGGACGGCCGTCACGATGTCCTTCCCCTCGATCCACTCCATCGTGAAGCGGGGAAGGCCCGACTCCGGGTCCCGGTCCAGCTCGAACACCTCGACGAGGTTGGGATGCTTGAGCGATGCCAGCGTCGCGAACTCGCGGCGCAGCTCGGCCGCTCGCGCCGGGTCCGCCCCGAGGATCTCCTTCAGCGCCACCGGCACGCCCGGCCTCAGCCGGTCCCGCGCAAGCCACACGCGCCCCGCCCCGCCCTCGCCGAGGAGGCGGGTGCGCTGATACCGATCCGCGGGGAGCGAGTCCTCGCCCATGGGCGAAATATACCCCAGCCTGTGTTGGACTTGCGGGAAAATGTCTCACGGTGAGACCGGCTGCGTCCGGCAATCGCCCTGGGCGCTTGCCGACAAGCGCGACAGCCGTAAATTGGTGACGGTCGTCGGGTGCGGTTAGCGGCCGGCGCGGCGCCCGCGAGGCGGTTCGGCGCTTCTTCGCGACTGCCCGTACGGTCCCGTTCCGCGCTAGGATGAGGGATCGCGATCCGAATCGTGGAGCCGACGAGGCAGGGCCGACGAAGCAGGGGGTGAGTGCGAGATGATCC
Source organism: uncultured Acidobacteriota bacterium (assembly GCA_964590285.1). GTDB lineage: Bacteria > Acidobacteriota > Polarisedimenticolia > Polarisedimenticolales > JAIQFR01 > CALMJU01. The sequence continues at coordinate 722 of CAZPWK010000087.1, forward strand.
GCGATTACGTGGACGAGGCACTTCGGCGCGCGCGCTACAGGGAACTGGAGGATGGCACGTATTGCGCCGAGGTGCGCGGCTTGCGCGGCGTTGTCGCCCTGGGGAGCACGCTCGAAGCGTGCCGTGACACTCTGGGCGAGGTCCTTGAGGAATGGATCCTCGTTCGAGTTTCGAGGGGTCTCGGGGTTCCGGCGCTCGGCGGGTTGAAGATCCGAGTTCGGAAGGCCGGCTGATGCCTCCGTGGAAGCCGATCAAGCGCCGGGAGTTGATCGCGACGTTCCGGCGCGCGGGCTTCTCCGGACCGTTCTCCGGAGGGCGCCACGAGTTCATGCAGAGGAGCAACGTCGTCGTCGCGATCCCCGACCCGCACGGGGGAGACGTCTCGATCGGGCTTCTCGCCGTCATCCTGCGCCAGGCCGGGATCACGCGGAAGGAGTGGGAGCGACTCTAGGAGCGTCTCCGCGGGCACTCCCGCCGGGCCGTCGTTCGGAGGCTTCCGTGCAGCGCATCGACCCAGCGCACCTGACGCTCCGCCCCTTCGAGATCCTCGACGTCGAGTGGGCGCTCCTCGTCGCGGGGAGCGAGAGGCCGAACCCGATGACCGTCTCCTGGGGCGGCCTCGGGACGCTCTGGAACCGGCCGGTCGCCACCGTGTACGTGCGCCCGACGCGGCACACGTTCTCGCTCCTCGAGGCGGAGCCGTCGTTCACGCTGAACTTCCTACCGGAACCGTTTCGCGGCGCGCTCGATCTGTGCGGGTCGCGGTCGGGGCGGGACCTCGACAAGTGGAAGGCGGCCGGTCTCGGCCGCGAGCCGTCGGCGACGATCCCGGTGCCGCGCGTCGCGGGGGCCGACCTTGCGCTCGAGTGCCGCGTCCTCGCGACCGTGGACCTCGACCCCGCGCGGTTCCTCGACCCGGAGATCCACGATCTCTACCCGGCGTGCGATTACCACCGCGCGTTCCTCGGCGAGGTCCTGGCCGTGTGGGCCGGGGAGCGGTTCACGGGGAGGTGAGGAGGGCGAGTCGGGCGGCGCCCAGGTTGTGGCGGGCCCTCGCGTGGCTCGGGTCGAGGCGGAGCGTCTCCTCGAAGCGCGCGGCGGCCTCGGCGTAGCGGCCCGCCGCGGCGAGCGCGGTCCCCCAGTTGTAGAGAAGCTCCGCGTCGCCGGGACGCCGGCGCGCGGCCTCCTCGAAGTGCGGCAGCGACTCCCCGATCCTCCCGGCGAGCGCCAGCTGGAGCGCGAGCGCGGAGCGCGCCTCCCACCGGCGCCCGTCGAGCCGGACCGACGCCTCGAGCTCGCGGATCGCCTCGTCGCGCCGCCCCGCGAGGCCGAGCTGCTCTCCGAGCGCGCTCCGTGCGATCGGATGGTCGGGGCGGAGCCGCGCCGCCTCCTCGAGGTGCCGGATCGCCTCGTCGCGCCGGCCCAAAGCGGCCTGCGCGAGGCCGAGGTTGAGGTGGGCGACGTGGTTCCTCTCGGTGACGGCGAGCGCGTGCTCGAAGAGCGTGAAGGAGTCCTTCCAGACCGCCGTCTGCCCGCGCGCGAGGAGGGCGAAGACGAGAACGACCGCCGCGGCGGCGACCCCCGCGAGGCGCCTCGCCGCGCGCTCCGTGCCGAGCCGCCGGCCGGCCCACGCCGCGAGATCCCATCCTCCCCACGCCGCCGCGACGAAGATCCCGGCCAGCGGGAGGTAGGTGTACCGGTCCGCGGACGCCTGCTCCCCGACCTGCACGAGGCCGATCACCGGGAGGAGCGAGATCACGTACCAGAGCCATCCGAAGAAGAGGTAGGGGAAGCGCCGCCGGAACCGGATCGCGGCCGCGGTCAGCGCGACGAGGAGCAGCGCCGCTCCCGCGACCTTCCAGGTCGGTGGACCGTCCGCGGGATACGGGTAGAAGACGGCGAGGCCGCGCGGCCAGACGGCTCTCGCCAGGTACTCGCCGTACGAGGCGACGGCGTTCGCGACGCGGAGCCCGGGCGGGTACTGCCCGAGCGATCCGGTCGCGAGCCCCGAGCGCTGGACGAGGAGCGTCACCGCCCCCGCCGCGGCCGCGAGGGCGAGAAGGGGAACCTTCTCGGCGAGGAGCTTGCGGACCGGAAGGCGCCTCTCGAGCGGCCAGAGGTCGGCGAGGAGGAGGAGGACGGGGAGCGTGACGAGCATCGGCTTCGCGAGGAGGCCGAGCGCGAGCGCCCCCGCGACCGCGAGGTAGGAGGCGAGCCTCGGCGAGCGCGCGTGCCGCAAGTAGGCGAGGAGCGCGAGCATGGCGAAGAGCCCGCTCAGGACGTCCTTGCGTTCCGCGACCCACGCCACCGACTCGACGTGGAGCGGGTGCGCGCCGAAGAGCGCGGCCGCGGCCGCGCTCCGCCAGACCGAGCCGGTCGCGCCGCGGAGGAACGCGAAGAAGGCCAGCGTCCCCGCGACGTGGAGCAGGAGGCTCGTCCCGTGGTGGCCCGCGGGGCTCTCCCCGAAAACCTGCCAGTCGAGCATGTGCGAGAGCCAGGTCAGCGGATGCCAGTTCGCCGCGTGGCCGGTCGTGACGGCCCAGCGGGCGCCCGCGGCGGTCAGGCCGCCCCGCACCTGCTCGTTGTCGGTCCCGTACAGGTCGTCGTCGTAGTTGACGAAGCCGTTCCCGACGACCGGCGCGAGCGCGGCGAGGACGACGGACGCGAGCAGGGCGCCCGCGAGCAGGGCCTCGGACCGCCGTTCCTCTCTCACTCGATCGGGACCCGGACGGAGACGGCGCCTCGGAGGTCCCCGGCCCGGTATCCGATCGCGGGATCGCCGGGATACCGATCGTCGAGGATCTTCCGGACCTCGGCGTCCATCGCCGCGCGCTCGCCGTGGCAGGCGAGGCAGGGGGGCCCGACGACGATCGGCCTCAGGTATCGCAGCTCGGTTCGCCCGTTCGCCTCGACCGTCTCGACGATCTCCTTCGGCAGGGCCTCGCCCGCGGCGCGGCCCGCCTCGAGCGCGAGGAGACGCTCTCGCTCCCACGCGTCCGGGGCGTCGGCGGGGTTGCGCGCCTTGAGGCTCACGCGCCGCACGGTCGCCCCCCCGGCCGAGCGCTCGCGCGCGATCTCGGGCGCGACGACCGAGCAGACGAGGACGGCCGAGGCGGGCCCCCCTTCCTTCATCTCCGCCTGGAGGCGCGAGAGGAGCTCGCTCGTCAGGGCGTCGGCGGCCGCGCGGGCGCTCTCCGCCGCGGCGGTCTTCGGGTCCTCGGGCGCGTCCGCCGCCAGGGCGAGGGCGAGGGCGAGCGCGGCGGCCGCGAGAGCGAGGGATCGCTCGAAGGGTCGCATGATGCCTCCGTCGTCAGCCGGGCCGGGCGAGGACGCCCTCGGGAACCGCCCCCAGCAGGATCTCGCGGGCCGCGAGGGCGAGGCGCCGGTACTCCTCGAGGTCGTTGTACGCCTGCGCCGCGACGCGCAGGACCAGGCTCCCGGCGAGCGGCCATGCGTAGAGCCAGGTCTCGATCCGGTGTCTCTCGAAGAAGAGGTCGGTGACCGCGTCTGGGTCGAGCCCCGCCGCGGCCGCGCCCGCCGGGACCGCGGGGAGGGGGACCGAGGCCATCGCACCGATCATCCCGGGAGGGCAGGGCTCGGGGACGCCGAGCGCCTCGCAGAGGAGCCGGCGCGCCTCGAGGGCGAGCGAGCGGTTGCGCGCCATCAGCCCCGGGATCCCCCCGGGGAACAGCCCGCGGAGGAAGCGGATCGCCTCGGGGATCGAGAGCCACGCCGTCGGGTCGCACGTGCCGGTCCAGTCGAACTCGAGCCGGAACCTCGACCGCCCGGGCCGGACCGCGTCGTAGCCGTGGCTGATCGAGAGGGGATGGAGCCCTTCCTGCCGGTCGCGCCGGACGTGCAGGAAGGCGGCCCCCTTCGGGGCGCAGAGCCACTTGTGGGCGTTCCCGGCGTAGTAGGCCGCCCCGATCCGGTCGAGATCGAGGGGGACCATTCCGGGCGCGTGCGCGCCGTCCACGATCGTCTCGATCCCCGCGGAGCGGAGACGGGCGACGAGGGCCCCGATCGGGAAGACGAGGGCGGTCGCGCTGGTCACGTGGTCCAGGAGGGCGAAACGCGTCCTGTCCGTCACCTCGTCGAGGACCGCCTCGACGATCTCCCCCTCGGCCGCGAGAGGGAACGGGACGCGCGCGGCGACGATCCGGGCTCCGGTCCGCCCCGCCGTGAACTCCAGCGCCGTGCGGCAGGCGTTGTAGAGGTGGTCGGTCGTCAGGATCTCGTCGCCGGGCCCCAGGTCGAGCGAGCGGAGGACCGTGTTGATCCCGGTCGTCGCGTTCGGCACGAAGGCCAGGTCCTCGGGCGACGCGCCGAAGACCCCCGCGGCCTCCTCGCGGGCCCGGTCGAGGAGCCCCTCGAGGTCCCGGGCGAAGAAGCGGAACGGCTCCCGCTCGATCCGCCGCCGGAGCTCGGCCTGGTGCGCGAGAACGGCGGACGGGCACGCCCCGAACGAGCCGTGGTTGAGATAGGCCACGTCCGGGTCGAGGGCCCACAGGGACGCGAGCGGGTTCACGGCGCCAAGTTTATCGCGGAACCGTCCGCCTCGGAGCGCCGGCGGGACCCGGCCGCGGGAACCGCGCGGGGCTTCCGCCCGCCGGGAGGAGGCTCGAGAGCCGCGACCGCCCGGGCGCTGCACGGGTGCTGCACCGAAGGCCCTCCGGCGGAAGGAATGTCGCGTCGGGCGTTGCAAACGCGTTCGGAACGGCATACACCCCTCTCGTCCGGGTCGGAGAGGTCGACCGCCGCGAGGCCGCCGCACTCCCCGGCGGTCCCGCGGATCCCGAACCCGTCGGGGAGCTTTCAGGCAAGGAGAGTCGGTATGAAGCGTCTTCTCCGCATGTCGTTGCTCGGGCTGATCGGGGCCACCTTCGTGCTAGGGATCCTGGCCACGCTCGCCGAGGCCAAGCCGACGTTCAAGTGCGAGAAGTTTTGCAATCTGTCCACCGGCGTCGCGACCGAGTGCTGCTTCCGCCCCGGCGGAACCGTGGTGTGCAAGGAGCTCCCGGAGCCCTGCTGCTAGTCCGGTGGTGAGACGGGCCGCGGGTCTTGCCCGCGGTGAAAACGGGGGAGGCGAAGAGGCCTCCCCCGTTTCGCGTTTCCCGCCCGCTCGGAGGATCGCCGGGGAGCGGTCGCCCCGTTAGCCTCGCGTCCGGGCCGCGATCCCGCTCTCCGCCTCCCTCGCCTCCTCCTCGGTGTCGATGTCGAGGGCGAGGGAGAGCCCGTCCACGAACGGCATCCGGGCCCGGCGCTCGGGGTGCCGGTCGCGGTGCTCGCGCCGGACGAAGATGCCGCGGACCGCGTCCTCGATCTCGGCGACCGGAGCGTTCCCCCGTCCGAGGCGCATCGCCCCGGCCGACCCGGAGAGGAGGATGTCGCGGACCCGCGTCGGGCGCCGGCCGCGGACGATCCTCCCGAGATCGTGCGCGACGATCGTGGCGAGGAAGGTCCCGAACAGCAGCGCCAGGCGGTAGAGGACCGACCGGTTCCTGCACCGGTATCCGGCGTCCATCAGGCGGAAGACGAAGTCGAGCCGGAGCGCCTCTGGGTCCACGACGATCAGGTGGCTCGGCAGGATCTCGACCCGGTCCTCTCCCGCCGCCGCCCGGAAGCGGTAGCGGGGCTTCCAGGCCGAGGCTCCGAGGAGGCTCGGGTCCGCGGGGACGCGGACGAGCGGGAACCAGAGATCGTACGGCTCGCCCCGACGGAACTCCCGCATCGCGGCATCGAGCTCCTCGAAGACCGGCAGGATGTCGCAGGTCGTGAAGGCGATCGCGGAGCCCGGGCGGGCCGCCGACGCGGCCTCGACGGCCGCCCCGATGTTGACGCCGAAGCTGGAGTTCGTGTCGATCAGATCCACGCCGATCCCGGCGGCCCGGTACGCCTCGGCGGGGCCCGCGACGAAGATCGGGTCGAAGGCGCCGGACGCGCGCATCCGCTCGAGGACCAGCTCGATCAGGCGGCGGCCGCCGATCCTGAGGTCCAGCCCCTTGTGGCCCGTCAGCGGGTGCTTGCCGCGTCCCTCGGCGGGCAGGCGCGCCGGGCGGCGGTCGCCTCCGCCCAGGACCACCAGAGGAACGGGGTTCGCCGGCATTCGACTCCTTGCCCCCTGAAGCGCGGCGCACCATAGTACACGCGAACGCTCGCCGTGCGGAAGCGTCGGGGGATCGCGTGCTCTTCCGGGTCGTGACGTGGAACATCCACCGCGCGATCGGCGTGGACCGGCGCTTCCGCCCGGACCGGATCGTCGAGGTCCTCGCCTTCCACGCGCCGGACGTCGCGCTCCTCCAGGAGGTGGACGACGGGGTGCCCCGCTCCGCGCGCCTCGACCTCGCCGTCGAGATCGCCGAGGCCCTGGACTTCCCGCACCTCGCCGTTGGGCACAACGTCCGGCTCCGGCGGGGCCGGTACGGGAACGCGACGCTGAGCCGCTGGCCGATCGCGAGGGAGCGGAACCTCGACCTGACGGTCGGCGACCGGAGGCCCCGAGGCTGCCAGCACACGACGCTCCGGGTCGGGAGGGGCGGGGGGCGCGCGCACGAGGTGGACGTCTTCAACCTGCACCTCGGCCTGACGGCGCGCGAGCGCGAGCGGCAGATCGGGGCGCTGTCGCGCTCCCACGAGATGGCCTCGGTGCCCGCGGGGCGCGCCTGCGTCGTCGGGGGGGACTTCAACGACTGGCGGAGCCTCCTCGCCCCGATCCTCCGGGAGATCCTCGGGTTCCGGTGCGCGACCGAGCGGCGCCCGGACCGGCGGGGGTGCCTGCGGACCTACCCGTCGTTCTCCCCGACCGGAAGCCTCGACCGGATCTACTACCGGGGCCCCCTCCACCTGCTCGGCGCGCGCGTCTGCCGGCTGCGGCTGTCGCGGGTGGCGAGCGATCACCGCCCGGTCATCGTCGACTTCGAGCTCCGCTGAGGGAGCGCCGGGGCGTCTCCCGTCAGTCCGCCCTCGTCTTGAAGTCCCTGCCGAGCCAGTTCCGGGCGAGGAGGAGGAGGACCGTCGAGCCCATCGCGACGACGCCGTAGATCAGCCACATCGCCTCGGTCCTCGTCGCCCCCTCCGCCGGGCAGAACCTCTCGAGGAACCAGCCGGAGTAGAGGCTCGTCACCACCTTGGTCAGGAACCAGGGGAACTGCGCGACCCCCATGTAGGCGCCGGTGCGCCCCTCGGGGGCGATCTCGGCCGCGTACTGGAGGAACCTCGGCTGCCACATCGCCTCGCCGAAAGTCATCAGGACCAGGTAGCCGAAGAGCGTCCAGGGGGAGGGCCCGATCGCGAGCAGGAACGTCGGCGCGCCCATGACGGCCGTGCCCACGATCATCATGTGGTAGACCTTCCGCTTCTGCGTGAGCGCCGCGACGATCGGGACGAGGACGAAGACCAGGAGCGGGTTGAAGTTGACCGCGACCTCGAAGTGATCCCCGGTCCACGTGCCGCGGTAGGCGCGCTCGACGTACATCGGAAGGGTCAGCCAGTTGTGGGCGAAGAGCGTCTGCACCGGCATCAGCGCGAAGATGAAGAAGGAGAACTTCGGGTCCGCCATCGGGTGGTT
>CAZPWK010000087.1:8388-10458 GCA_964590285.1 uncultured Acidobacteriota bacterium
CCGCCGAGGTTCATCAGGGCGTACAGCATCGCGAACCCCATGCCGGCGGTCGCGGGGGTCGTGAACTGCCGGACGGCGGCGTACGCGGCGGGCTGGTACATCCCGTACCCGAGGACGACCAGGAGGATCCCGCCCATCGCGACGAGGTGGGTGGCCGAGAAGAGGCCCGCCGCCGGGAGCCCCGCGGCCGGGGCCGCGGCGAGGACGACGCGGCCCGCAAGGAGAAGGACGAAGGCGGCGAGGAGCGCGAACCGCACCCCCCGCCGGTCGGCGATCCCGCCGAAGAAGAACATCGAGAGCGTGATGCCCCACGTCAGCGTGCCGACCATGACGCCGGCGGCCCGGTCCGACAGCCCGACGTACTGGTTGAAGTACATGGCCAGGTAGCCGACGACGCCGAAGTAGACCATCCCCTCGAGCACGTAGCCGAGGTTGACGCCCCAGAGCGCCCGGGGGGCCCGCGCGACGTCCACGAACGGCTGCACGATCTCCCGAAGCGGGTTCTTCCGGACGGCCTCGGCCGGTGTGCTCATGGGGACCTCCGCGGGGCGCGCGCCCCGAAGGCGCCCAGGCTACAACAGGGGGGCCGCGATATGATCCCCGATCGTGGAGCCTCGAGAGAGGGATCGGATCCCCGGAGGGGCGGGGGACGGCGGCCGGCGGCTGGGCGGCGCGCTGATCCTCGTGGCGATCGGCCTGGCGTTCGCCGCCGGGCTCGTCCTCGAGCCGCGCGAGACGGACGGGGAATGGACGCTCCGCCTCGGGCCGCTCCGCGTCCCGGACACGTGCTGGTTCCGCGCGGGGACCGGGATCCCGTGCGCGTCGTGCGGGATCACCCGCTCGATCGTACTGCTGCTGCACGGTCGCGTCCGGGACTCGTGGAGGTCGCATCCCTTCGGGTGGCTCGTCGTCGCGCTCGCCCTCCTGCAGGTCCCTCCCCGCGCCGCCGTGGCGGCCGGCCGCGAGGGGGGGTGGGTGCGGCGCTGGGATCGCGCCTGGGCCTGGTCGGTCGCGGTCGCCCTCGCGGCGCTCCTCGCCTGGTGGGCCCTGGGGCTTGCCCTGACCTGGCACGCCTCGGGAAGGCTCGGGTGACGGGGGGCTCGAGAGTAGAATCCACGCGGCGGTGAGCCGGGGCGGGGTTCGCCCGGCGACAGGGGGACGACATGAATCCGTCGGCACGAAGAGGGCGGCAGATCGCCGGAGCGGCGGCGGTCGCGCTCGCGGTCGGACTGCTCGCGATGGGGATCGCGGCGGCGGGAGACGAGCCGAAGGAAGACGACGCGGAGGACGGGGCGTACGTCCAGTTCTCGAAGGAGCACCCGCTCGGCGAGGTCCGGAGCGACCGGGCGCTCGTCTACGTGCTCCGGCCGACCTCGATGGGGTTCGCGATCAAGAGCTTCTTCCTCTGCGACGACGAGATCCTCGGGATCAACAAGGGGTCGAGCTACTTCTTCGCCCACGTCGCGCCGGGCAAGCGCGTGTTCTGGTCGAAGTCCGAGAACGTGGACGCCCTGGAGCTGGAGGTCGAGGCGGGCAAGACGTACTACATCCAGCAGCGCGTCCAGATGGGAGGGTTCCGGGCGCGCACGAAGCTCGAGGTCCTCGACGAGGCGGCGGGGAAGAAGGCTCTCGAGAAGTGCGACCGGCACGCCACGATGACCCCGAGGGGGGTCGAGAAGGGGAAGGAGATCGCGCGGGAGCACAAGGGCGCGACGCAGAAGGACCTCGAGCGCAGGGCGAAGAAGGAGCGGGAAGAGGAGAGCGAGGCCGACTGACGCCCCGTCAGAGCCGCCTTAGCACCCTCCCCGGAAGCGCCAGCACCGCCTTCAGCAGGTCGAAGACCGCGTCCACCGCGATCCCGAGCAGCCGGAAGGGGAGGAGGAACAGCCAGACGATCGGGTAGAGGACCAGCGCGAGCAGGGCGAGCGGCCAGCACAGGACCAGCAGGATGCACCAGAGCAGGAACTTGATCATCGCCGCGCTCCCCGGCCGGACGCAGCCTACCCCTTTCCGGGCCGGGGGGTCACCCCGGCGGCGCCGCGCGCCGGGGGCGTCCGCCGCGGCGCCGTT
>CAZPWK010000088.1:0-10402 GCA_964590285.1 uncultured Acidobacteriota bacterium
CGGCTCGAGGCGCGAGCCGCCTGGGCCGACCGCGCGGCGGCCTCCGAGCGGCTCGCCGTCGCGACGTCGGCGCTGGCGCAGGCCGACGAGGCGCTCCGGATCGTCCGAGAGCGGTACTCGGAGGGGATGGCGGTGATGGTGGAGCTCCTCGGAGCCGAGGCGTCGCGGACCGCGGCCCTCGGGAACCGAGCCGCGGCCGCGCGAGACCTGGCGCTCGCTTCCGCGGCGCTCGATCTGGCGTCGGGGCGCGCGCTCGCGCCGGTCGAATCCGGCGAGGAGCGTTGAGATGCGTAGGGACGTCCTGGGGGGATTCGAGATGATGCGTGAGGCGGCCGATCTTCGGAAACCGATTCTCGCGGCGGCGGCCGCCGCGGCGTTCCTGGCCCTGTCCGCCTGCGGCGGCGGGCACGAGGCGCGGCCGCGCGAGGAGGGGCCGGCGGTGCCGGCGCCGGTGGCGAAGACGGAGGCGTCGGCCTGGCCGTCGGCGCTCGAGGTCACCGCGAGCGTCAACCCGTTCCGCCGCGCGGCCCCGGGGACGATCCTCATGGGCCGCGTGGACCAGGTGCTCCACCGGGAGGGGGACCGCGTCCGCGCGGGAACCGCGCTCGCGCGCGTCGAGAGCCGCGAGGTCGCGGCGAGGCTGGCGCAGGCCGAGGCGAGCGTCTCCGCGGCCCGCGCGATGGAGGAGAACGCGCGCCTCATGAAGGAGCGGATGGAGCGGCTCTTCGAGAAGCAGGCGGCGACGCGGAAGAACGTGGACGACGCGACGGCCGGCTACGAGGCCGCGGCCGCGGCCCTGCGCGCCGCCGAGGAGGGGGTCCGCGCCGCGAAGATGTACGTCGCCTACGCGGACGTCGCGGCGCCGTTCGCCGGCGTCGTCGTCGAGAGGCGCGTCGAGGTCGGCGACACGGCCGCCCCCGGGATGCCGCTCTTCGTCGTCGAGGACACGTCCCGGATGAAGGTCGAGGCGCAGGTTCCGGAGTCGGCGCTTCGCGGCCTCTCCGTCGGGTCTCCGGTCGAGGTGGTCGTGGACTCCGCCGGCGTCGCGTCCCGGCCCGGAACGCTCGCCGAGATCCTGCCTTCCGCCGATCCGCGGAGCCGCACGTTCACCGTGCGGGCCGTTCTCGACAACGCCGACGGGGCCCTGAGGTCCGGGATGTTCGCCCGGCTTCGCCTCCCCGGCGCGGAGGAGAGCCGGGTCGCGGTCGCGGAGGGGGCCGTCGTCCGCCGCGGGCCGCTGACCGGGGTCTTCGTCGTGGACGAGGGAGGGATCGCCCGCCTCCGCTGGATCACGACCGGAGAGACGAGGGAAGGCCGGGTCGAGGTCCTGACGGGGCTCTCCGAGGGGGAGCGCGTCGTCACCGCCCCCCCCGCCTCCCTCGAGGACGGCCGCAGGGTCGAGGTCCGATGATGGCCGGCGTCGGGGCCTCGGGGCGCGTCGCCCAGGCGTTCATCGACAGCAAGCTCACGCCGCTGCTCGTCGTCGCGTCGCTCGTCCTCGGCCTGATGGCGGTCGTCGCGACCCCGCGGGAGGAGGAGCCGCAGATCGTCGTCCCGATGATCGACGTCGTCGCCGGCTGGCCGGGGGCCGAGGCGAGGGACGTCGAGCGCCTCGTCGCCGTCCCCCTGGAGCGCGCGATCCGGGAGATCCGGGAGGTCGAGTACGTCTACACGACGTCGCAGTCCTCCGGCGCGATGCTGATCGTCCGGTTCTACGTGAACTCCGACCCGGAGCGGGCGCTGGTCAACGTCCGCGAGAAGGTGGCCGCCGCGCTTCCGGGCCTCCCCGCCGGCGCCATGCCCCCGACCGTCGCGCCGAAGTCGATCGACGACGTGCCGATCCTCGCGCTGACCTTCTCCTCCGGCCGGTACGACCCGATGCAGATCCGGCGCATGGCCGCCGAGATCGAGGAGGAGGTGCGCGCGGTGCCGAACGTCGCCGCGACGACCCTCCTCGGCGGGCTGAGAAGAGAGTTCCGGGTCGAGATCGACCCGGAGCGTCTCGCGGCGCGCGGGATCGCTCCCGCGGTCGTGTACATGGCCCTCCAGAAGGCCGGCCTCGCGCTCCCCGCAGGGAGCTTCGGCGCCTCGGGGCGGCAGACGATCGTCGAGGCCGGCGACTTCCTCGAGTCCGCGGAGGACGTCGGCGCCGTCGTGCTCGCCGCGCCTCTGGGGAACCCGGTGCGGCTCCGCGACGTCGCGAGGGTCCTGGACGGCCCCGAAGAGGCCCGAAGCTACGTCTTCCACGCCGAGCCGGGGAGGCCGACGGTCCCGGCGGTCACCCTCTCGGTCGCCAAGACGAGGGGCGCGAACGCGACCGTCGTCGCCCACGCCGTCCTCGAGCGGCTCGAGGCGGCGCGGGGGCGGGTGCTCCCCTCGGACGTTTCGGTCACGGTCACCCGCGACTACGGCGAGACGGCGCAGGAGAAGTCGGACGAGCTGATCTTCCACCTCCTCCTCGCCACGATCTCGGTCGTCGCGCTCATGGCGCTCGCGCTCGGATGGCGCGAGGCGATCGTCGTCGCCGTCGCCGTCCCGGTGACCCTGGCGCTGACGCTGCTCGTCTACTACCTCGCCGGCTACACGCTCAACCGCGTGACCCTCTTCGCCCTGATCTTCTCGATCGGGATCCTCGTGGACGACGCGATCGTCGTCGTCGAGAACATCGCGAGGCACGTCGCGCTCCGGAAGCTTCCGCCGCTGCAGGCGTCGGTCTTCGCGGTGGACGAGGTCGGGAACCCGACGATCCTCGCGACCTTCACCGTGATCGCCGCCATCCTGCCGATGGCGTTCGTCTCGGGGCTGATGGGCCCGTACATGCGGCCGATCCCGATGGGCGCGTCCTTCGCGATGCTGATCTCCCTCCTCGTCGCGTTCATCGTGTCGCCGTGGCTCGCGTTCCGCCTCCTCCGGCGGGGCGGGCACGGCGGCGGGCACGCCGAGCCGGAGCCGGCGGACGGCGCCGGCGCGCGCCTCTACCGCCGGATGATGGAGCCGATGCTCGCCCGCCCGGCGCTGCGGTGGGGGATGCTCCTCGGCGTCGTCCTTCTGCTCGGCGTCTCGGTGGCGCTCGTCCCGCTGAAGCTCGTCACCGTCAAGATGCTCCCGTTCGACAACAAGAGCGAGATGCAGGTGGTCGTGGACGCCCCGGCGGGGACGACGCTCGAGGCGACGCTCGCCGCCGCCCGGGAGATGGCGGACCGCCTGTCCTCCGAGCCCGAGGTGCGCGACATCCAGGTGTACGCCGGGACCTCGGCGCCGTTCAACTTCAACGGGCTGGTCCGCCACTACTTCCTGCGGAGCCTCCCGCACCAGGCCGATCTCCAGGTCAACCTGATGCCGAAGGGGGAGCGCGACGCTTCGAGCCACGAGATGGCCGCGCGCGTCCGCCCGGTCGTGACGGAAATCGCGAAACGTCACGGCGTCCGCGTCAAGGTCGCCGAGATCCCGCCGGGGCCCCCGGTCCTCTCGACGCTCGTCGCCGAGGTGTACGGGCCGGACCCCGCCGCGAGGGAGCGGATCGCGCGCGAGGTCCTCGGCGTCTTCGACTCGACGGACGGCGTCGTGGACACCGACCGGTACGTCGAGGCGCCGCAGCCGAAGGCCCGGTTCGTCGTGGACCGGGAGAAGGCGTCGCTCTCGGGGGTGGACCCGGAGCAGATCGCGATGACGCTCCGCCTCGCCGTCGAGGGGATGTCCCCGGCGGTCGCGCACCCGGGCGGAGACCGCGAGCCGGTGCCGGTCGTCGTGCGCCTCCCGCGCGCGGACCGCTCGAGCCTGTCGTCGCTTTCCGGGCTCAGGCTCGGGTCGGCCGCGGGCACGACCGTCCCGCTCTCCGAGGTCGCCCGCCTCGAGGAGGGAGAGACGACGCCGAGCCTCTACCGGAAGAACGGGCGCCCGGTGACGTACGTGATCGGGGACGTCGCGGGGACCGAGGAGTCGCCCGCGTACGCGATCCTCAAGATGTCGGACCGGATCCGCGCGATTCCCCTCCCCTCGGGGTACGCCCTCGAGGAGCGCTGGGTGGACGACCCGGGGAAGGGGGACCGGGAGGCGGTCGTCTGGGACGGGGAGTGGCGGATCACGTACGAGGTGTTCCGGGACCTCGGGATCGCCTTCGGCGCGGTGCTCGTGCTGATCTACATCCTGGTGGTCGCCTGGTTCCGGTCGTTCCTCGTCCCGCTGCTGATCATGGCGCCGATCCCCCTGACGCTCGTGGGCATCTCGCCGGGCCACGCGGTCGCCGGGGTGTTCTTCATGGCGATGTCGATGATCGGGGTGAGCGCGGTGGCCGGGATCATCGTGCGGGGCTCGATCATCCTGGTGGACTTCATCGAGCTCTCCCTCGAACGGGGCCTCTCGCTCCGGGAGGCCGTCCTCGAGGCCGGCGCGGTCCGCTTCCGCCCGATCGCGCTCACGGCGGCCGCGGTCATCGTCGGCGGGCTCGTGATGGTGCTCGACCCGATCTTCCAGGGGCTCGCCGTCGCGCTGATGACCGGCGTCTTCGTCGCGACCGCGCTGACGCTCGTCGTGATCCCGCTTCTCTACTACATGGCGGCGCGGCGGCGCCTCGAGGGCGCTCCCGCCGGGCCGGCGACCGGGGAGGACCTGCCGTGAAGCTCCTGACCGTCTTCTGCTCGGGCTCGAAGGTCGAGGAGATCCGCCGTCTGGTGGACTCCCACGAGGTCCACGGCTACACCGAGATCCCGGAGGTCCTGGGGTCCGGGGAGAGGGGGCGCCGCCTCGGCACCCGCGCGCACCCGGGGACGTCCGCCGTCATCCTGACCGCGGTGGCGAGCGAGAAGGCCGAGGAGCTGATCTCGGCCCTCGAGGCGCTGGCCCGCGCGTGCAGCCCGGAGGAGGGGATCCGCGTCCTGGTCCTGCAGGTCGAGCGGATGATCTGAGGGGGGTGCGATGAAGCAGCTGACGATCCTCTGCAGCTCCGACCTCGCGGGCGAGGGGCGGGCGGCGCTCGGCCGCGCCGGGATCGAGGGGTTCCTGCACGTCCCCCGCGCCGTAGGCGTCAAGCCGGGCGCCGCCGCCGAGCACGGCCGCTGGCCCCGCTGGGAGGCGGAGATGTTCGTCGTCCCCTGCGAGGACGCCGCGGTTTCCCGCGTCGTGGAAGGGCTCCGGGAGTTCACGGACCACTGCGACGTCGAGCCGTGCCTCAGGATCCTCGTTTCGAGCCTCGAGGCGGTGTACTGATGGGCGAGGGAAACGACATCTGGATCCTGCTCGCGTTCCTCGCGGGCTGGTTCGTCCTCAACCGGTGGATCCTGCCGCGGGCCGGCATCCCGACCTGAATGGCCCCCGGGTGCCGCCCCGCGGAGCGGGACGGGAAGAAGAAGGAAGAGGAGAGGGACGAGAGGTTCGGGCCGGAGGGGAGCTGAGGGCGCTCTCGCACCCCTCCTCCCCCTTGTCCCCCCTCGCCTCCCCGCGCTAGTCTCCGGCCGTGGACGCCGAATCGTTCCGGACCTGGCTCGAGGCCTACAGGAAGGCCTGGGAGACGCGCGACCCACGGGCCGTCCGCGAGCTGTTCTCCGAGCAGGCGGTCTACGTCGAGCGTCCGTACCGGGAGCCGCTGCGCGGCCGCGAGGCGATCGCGGAGTACTGGTCCGGCATCGCGGAGACCCAGGACGACGTGCACGTCCAGGTCGAGCCGCTCGCCGTCGCCGGGGACGTCGGGATCGCCCACTGGTGGGCGTCGTTCCGCCGGATGCCCTCGGGGAAGCGCGTGCACCTCGACGGCGTGCTGGCCGCCACCTTCGCCGCGGACGGGACGTGCCGTCTCTTCCGGGAGTGGTGGCACAAGCGGGAGGCCTGACCGCCGCACCCCGGACGCGGATCCCGTCAGCGTGAGGAGGCCGGTCCGAGCCGCGCCGACGGCGCGGCGTGGGCGCCGCCTCCCGTCTTCTTCGAAGCGGCCGTCGAGACGGGGCGCCCCAGCCCCGTGAGGACGACGTCCGCGTCGTCGTCGGCGCCCGAGAGCGGAGGGGCGCAGGTGCGCGGCTCCGCGCCGCCCCGCTTCTCCACGATGCCGAGGAGCCACTGCTCCTCCTGGAAGCGGGCGCGCTTGAGCCGGCCCGCCGCCCTCGGCGCCGCGACGCAGAAGATGACCTCGCCCTCCGCCGTGTTGAGGAACCCGGCGAGCACGGAGATCCCCCCGTCGGTCGAGGTCAGCGTCCCGGTCTTCGCCACGAGCGCCGTCGCGTTGTCCCCCGCCGCGAACTGCGGGAAGAAGCGGGTCACCGTCCCGGGATCGCACCCTCCCACGGGGAGGAGCGACTCGACCGGACGGCCGAGGCGCTCGCCCGTCCTCCGGAACTCCCGCATCATCCGGACGACCTGACGGGGCGTCAGGCGGTTCTCGCCGAGCCCCGAGGCGGTCGCGATCCGGAGCACCCCCGGGGGCGCGTCGATCGCCTCGGCGAGCCGGGCCGCAAGATCGCCGATCGGCCCGATGCTGTCCCCCACGCGCTCGATGTCGTTGTTCGAATAGCAGTTGAAGCGCCGGAGCGCCTCGGCGAGCGGCTTCGAGCGGTGCACGACCAGCTCGGTGGACAGGGAGTTCGCGCCTCCGACCCGGACGCCTCCCGCGATCGCGACCTTGGGCGGAGAGGCCGCGTACAGTCCGCGCCGGGCGGCGAACGACCGCCAGGCGGACCGCGTCGTCTTGCTCCACAGAGCCGGGTCGAGGGCCTGCCGGAGCCGGGCCGCCATCAGGGAAGCGCGCTTGTCCGGATCGGACTGGCGGCCGGCCGACCCGTCCTCCCAGCCCATCCAGAAGCGCCGGTTGACGACCAGCGCCCCCGTCACGCGCCGGATCTCGAGGCGGTTCAGGGCGGCGGCCACCAGGAAGGCGTTCTCGACCTGGAAGTCCGGGTCCGCGCCTCCCTCGACGACGAGGTCCCCCTCGAGCACGCCGCGCTTCGCGTCCACGGTCCCGCGGGCGAGGAACCTCGTCTCGAACCGGTGCTCGGGGCCGAGGGTCTCGAGGGCCCACCACGACGTCGCGACCTTGACCACCGACGCCGGGTTGATCGGGTCGTCGGCCCCGCTCGTCGACACGACGTCGCCGTCGAGCGTCTCGACGTGCCAGACGAGCGACAGCGGGGGGCGGGGCTTCGCCCGCGGCTTCTTCTTCTGAGCCGTCTTCGAGCCCGTGGCCGCCTCGAGGGGGAACGCGAGGAGCGCGAGCAGGACCGTCGCGGCGATCGGGATCGTCCTCTTCATCGTGTGCCCGTCCGTCAACTTAGGGTTTCGCGGCCCGGCCGTCAATCCAGGTCGAAGATGTTCTTCGGAGGGGTCTTGTCGTCCTTGGCCTTCTTCCTCGCCTCCTCGAACTTCTTGTCGAGGAGGTCCTGGAGGCGCCGCTGCTTGTCCGCCGCCTTCGAGAACGCCTCCTCCCTCCGCTGCGTGCCGGTGCGGACCTCGGACATCGCGTCCTCGAAGCTCTTCGTCGGCTTGGGCGCCGGTCGGTCCTCGGAGAGGACGTCGCCGGTCGAGGCGTCCACCTTCATGCGATTCCCGCAGCAGGGACAGAGGACGTCGATCGTCGCCGCCATGATCGAATTCTCCCCGGCGCCCATTGTGGGGCGCGGCCCCCGAACCGTCAATCGCCGCCCTCCTGTCCGTCCGTCGCGCGCGGCGTCCCGCGGAGGCGCACGATCGTCGCGCCCCACCCTCCGCGGTCGGGCCCGGCGTCGTGAAACTCCGCGACCCCGGGGTGCCTCTCGAGGACGGAGCGGACGATCTCCCGCTGGACGCCGACGCCCCGCCCGTGGATCAGCCGGACCTCCTCGAAGCCGGCCTCGCTCGCCGCCTCGAGGTACGACTCGACGACCGACGACACGTCGCGAGGCGCGAACGCGTGGAGATCGATCCGATCCTCGATCGGCAGAACGACATCGGGAACGGCCACCGGATTCTCGGCCTCTCGCGGATTCGGGTCGTCGGACGAGCTCTCGGTGCTTGCCGGTCGAGAAGAAGGGCTCGAGCGCTCGGAAACCGGTTGCTGTCCCCGATGCTTCTTCACGGTCCCATCGTAGTTGATGCGACGCGATCCGGCATCTACAATGCCCCGTTCCGCGAACCGCCGGAGAGATCCGCGCCCGGGAGACGACTCCCTCGGAGGCTTCATGCGTCGCAACCCGTCCCACGTCACGGCCGGCCTCGCGCTCGCGCTCGTCGCCGCCCTCCTCTCGGTGCCCGCGTGCGGCGGCAAGAAGGACGAGCCGGCGCCGGAGGCCCCGGCGCCCGCCCGGGCCGAGGCCCCGGCGGCGCTCCCCCCCGCGGCGCCCGCGTCCTCCCCGGCGCCGGGCGGAGTCGCCGCCCCGGCCGGCGCGCCGTCGGCGGTCCCCGACCCGGCGGCGGTCGTTGCGAGGGTGGACGGGCGCCCGATCTCCTTGCGGCAGGTCTACGGCCTGGCCGCCGCGCAGGCGGCGCAGCTCCGCAGCCAGGGGCAGCAGCTGCCCCCGGACGCGGAGCCCGAGATCCGCCGCGCGGCCCTCCGGTTCCTCGTCGACGGGGAGCTGATGTCGCAGGCCGCCCGGAAGACCGGGATCCGCGTGGAGCCGAAGGAGGTGGACGACCTGCTCGCCACGATGAAGAGCCGCATCCCCTCCGAGGAGGAGTACAGGAAGTTCCTCGAGGTCCAGAAGCTGACCGAGAAGGACCTCCGCGCGGACCTCGAGAACCAGCTCCTGGCGTCGGAGTACGCGGATCGAGAGACGGCGGGCGTGAAGCCCAACGAGGCCGCGGCCCGGAAGCTCTACGAGGACAACAAGCAGCGATTCGCGAAGCCCGAGGAGGCGCACGCGCTGCAGATCGCCGTTTACTCGAGGCCGTCGGACCCGGCCGCGAGCCGGGAGGAGGCCCGGAAGAAGATCGACGAGGCGTACGCCAAGGCGAAGGCGGGCGAGGACTTCGGCGAGCTGGCGAGGAAGTACTCGCAGGCCTCGAACGCGGCGCAGGGAGGCGACGCCGGCTTCGTGCCGAAGGGGGCGATCCCCGAGTTCGACCGGATCGCCTTCACCCTCCCGATCGGCGAGGTCTCGCCGGTCTTCGAGACCCACTTCGGCTACAACGTCATCAAGGTCCTCGAGCGCCGTCCGGGCGGCATCGCCTCCTGGGAGGAGGTCGGGCCGGAGCTCGTTCGGCGGCTCGTCGACAACGAGCGCGCCCGGACCCTCGAGGAGAAGCTGACCGTCCTCCGGTCCCGCGCCCGGATCGAGATCCTGGCCCCCGAGTACCGGCCGGAGCCGGCGGCGGCGGGCGGGGCCGCCTCGAACTGACGCGCGGCCGCGTCAGCGACCCACCGGGGCGCCGGGCGTCTCGGTGGTGGCGGTCTTGAAGAACCGGTAGTCCTCGTAGCGGCGGGAGGAGGCGCGGCGCGGAACGCTCCGCGTGGCGGAGACCGCCATCCTCGTGTCGTACCGGAGCTCCGTCGGGAACGAGAGGCCGTCCCTGCGCAGCCCGAACTGCACGAAGCAGGAGTAGATCAGCGGCTTCGGGGCGAGGCGGAACCCGAGCAGGTTGAACGCCTGCGACCAGCGCGCGTAGGCGGCGCGGAGCCGAGCCTCCTGTCCGCTCGGCGCCGCGCGGATCTCGACCGGCACGTACGTCGACGCGTCCACCAGCACCGTCCCCGACCACTGCCGGATGTCCTTCCCGTCGGTGAAGGGGAGCGCCCCGAGGAACTCGATCTCCCGGACCCAGTCGTACGCCTCGAACCGCTCTCCGAGATCGCGAAAGGCGAAGTAGCTCCGGTGGAACTCGTCGAACATCTGGACCCACGCGTAGGCAGGGGGGAACGGCTCCTCGTCCCGCACCTCGCGCCCCTTGGGGGTCCCGTCGTCCCGCACCGCCTGGCGGTACTCCCGGAGCGTCTCGCCTCCCATCTCGCGCTCGAGGAGATAGGCGTAGCGGCGGACCGACTCGTCCGAGGCCTCCTCCCGATCGTCGTAATCCGCCGTCCGGACGGTCTCGATGCAGGTGAAGCGAAGCGCGTGCTCCCGGTACCGGGCGGTGGCCCGCGCGAGCCTCGCGCGGACGTCGTCGCCGATGTGCCACGGCCTGTCGGGCTTCGGCGCCTCCAACTCCGTCGCCGCGGGAGGCGCGGGGGCGCGATCCTCGGGGAGAGGCCGCGGCGCCGCGGGAAACGGGGGCCCCTCGGGCGGCCACGGCTCCTGATGGCCGGAGACGGCGGCCAGCGCGACCGCCGCGACGGCGGCCGCGAGCGCCCGTCCGATCGTTTCGCGACGCATGCCGGGATTCTACCCTTTGCCGCTCCGGCGAGCCCGGCCGGGAGGCGGGGCGCCGCTGCTGCTATAGTGTCCCGCGGGCCGACGAGCCGCCCGAACGCACGATGCTGAAGCGAATTCGAGACCTGCTGGGAATCAAG
>CAZPWK010000089.1:0-10291 GCA_964590285.1 uncultured Acidobacteriota bacterium
GGCGGTCGCCCGGAGCTACCTCTATCAGGTCTCGCGGAGGAGGACGGCGGTCGGGAAGCGGTTCGTCTGGTGGGTGAAGAGGCCCCTCGACGCGGGGCGGATGGCGGCCGCGGCCACCCGCCTCGAGGGGCGGCGCGACTTCGCCGCGTTCTGCGAGCGCCCGGGAGAGCAGCCGAGCACGATCGTCGTCGTGGAGCGGGCCGTCGTGGCCGAGGATGGGGCGCTGATCCTCGTGCGGCTCGTCGCGTCGCACTTCCTCCGGAAGATGGCGCGTCGCGTCGTCGGGGCGCTCGTGCGAATCGGGGCGGGGGAGATGGAGGAGACGGATCTCGCGGCGCTCCTCGAGGATCCGGGCCGGCCGTCGAGCCGCCCGCCGGTCGCGGAGTGGACGGCGCCGCCGTCGGGGCTGTTCCTCGAGCGGGTCCTCTACCGCGGCGATCCTCCGCTCGGCCCGGTTGCCGCCGCGTTCCCCGTCCCCGAGGAGCCCGCCCCCCGGCGGCCGGCTACCGCGCGACCAGGACGACGGCGCTCCGGGGGTTGACGAGGTACGCGTCGGAAGGGCGGACCGGGACCTCCCGTCCAGGCTCCGCGAAATCCTCGGGGGGATCGAGGCTCGTGTCCACGATGCGCAGCCAGCGCCTGTCGTCGAGCGGGTCGGGGAGCCGGACGGAGCGGAGCCTCCAGTCGGCGTTCCACGCGAAGAAGAGGAACTCCTCCCGGTCCGGGAGCCCGGCGGGCGCGCGGAAGGCGAGCGTCCTCGCCTCGGGGTCGTCCCAGGCGGGGCGGTCGAGGTCGCAGCCGAACCACTCGATGTCCGGGACGCCGAGATCGGCCGGGTCGAGGCCCGAGTAGAAGCGCCTCCGCCTCAGGACCGGGTAGCGCCGCGTCAGGGCGATCGCCTTCCGGACGAACGCGAGGAAGTCCGCGTTGCGGGCCGCCTCGCGCCAGTCGAGCCAGCTCCGCTCGTTGTCCTGGCAGTAGACGTTGTTGTTCCCCCCCTGGGTCCTCAGGAACTCGTCTCCCCCGAGGAGCATCGGCGTCCCGCTCGAGAAGAACAGGGCGCAGACGAGGTTCTTCGCCTGCCGGCGCCGGAGCCGGTTCACCTCGGGATCGTCCGTCTCCCCCTCGAAGCCGCAGTTCCACGAGTGGTTGTCGTCGGACCCGTCGCGGTTCCCCTCGCCGTTCTCCTCGTTGTGCTTCCCGTCGTACGAGACCAGGTCCCGGAGCGTGAACCCGTCGTGGCAGGTGACGAAGTTGATGCTGTTGTAGGCGGACCTCCCGTCGTCGCCGTACAGGTCGGCCGAGCCGGTGAGGCGCCGGCCGAGATCGCGGATCTGGCCCGCGTCCCCCCGGACGAAGCGCCGGACGGTGTCGCGGAACCTCCCGTTCCACTCCGACCAGTCCACGGGGAAGTTGCCGGCCTCGTAGGTGCCGAGGTCCCAAGGCTCGGCGATCAGCTTCGCGCGGCAGAGGACCGGGTCCTGCGCGACCGCGTCGAAGAACGACGCCCCCGCGCGGAACCGTCCCTCCTCGCGGCCGAGGACCGAGGCGAGGTCGAACCGGAAGCCGTCCACGTGCATCGTCTCGACCCAGTACCGGAGCGAATCCATGACGAGGCGGAGGACGGGCGGGCTCGACGGGTCGAGGCTGTTGCCGCAGCCGGTCCAGTTGGCGTAGTGGCGCGCGGGCGCCTCGGGCGGGCCGGTCAGGCTGTAGTAGGAGCGGTTGTCGATTCCCCGGAGCGACATCGTGGGGCCCAGCTCGCTCCCCTCCGCGGTGTGGTTGTACACGACGTCGAGGATCACCTCGATCCCGGCCCGGTGGAGCTCGCGGACCAGCGTCTTGAACTCGGCCACCTGGCAGCCGGGCGACGACCCGGAGGCGTAGGTGGACTCGGGCGCGAAGAACGCGACGGTGTTGTAGCCCCAGTAGTTCGTCAGGCCGCGGTCCCGCAGGAAGTCCTCGACGTAGTGCTCGTGAACCGGGAGCAGCTCGACCGCGTTGACGCCGAGCGCCACGAGGTGGGGGATCCTCTCGACGAATCCCAGGTAGGTCCCGGGACGGGACGCGCCCGAGGAGGGGTGCGCCGTGAACCCCTTGACGTGCGTCTCGTAGATCAGGAGCGACTCGAGCGGGAGCTCGAGGGGGGCGTCGCCTTCCCAGTCGAACGCGTCGTCCACGACGATGCACTTCGGGCATGCGCGGGCGCTGTCCCGGCGGTCGAGCGAGAGGTCGAGGAGGGGCGAGGCCGGGTCGTACGCCAGGAGCAGGTTGTCCTCGTTGCGCGGCTTCCGCGTCAGCGCCTTCGCGTAGGGGTCGAGCAGCAGCTTCCACTCGTTGAACCGGTGTCCACGGGCGGGGTCGAACGGGCCGCGTACCCGGTAAGCGTAGAGCAGGCCGGCCGCGGCGCCGGGCACGAATCCGTGCCACACGAAGCGCGTCGGCCCTTCGAGCCGGACGACCCGGGAGGGCCGCTCCCGATCGCCGTCGAACAGCAGGAGGTGGACCTCGGCGGCGTGGCGGGAGTACAGGGCGAAGTTCACCCCCCCGTCGCGGATCGTCGCCCCGAGCGGATGGGGAAGCCCCCTCATGGCGCCGCGGAGCATAGCAGACCGGCTCCGCGCGCGGGCGCCGCCGCCGCGGACTGCTATAGTGGAAGGCCGGGCCGCCGCCGCCCGCGGCGGCCCAAGGAGAGCCACCCATGTCGAAGACGATCGCCGTGCTCCTGTTGGCGTCCGCGATCCTCGCCGTCGCGCCCGCCGCCGCCGAGGAAACCCCCGCGGCGGCTCCCGCGCCGGCCGCTCCCGCTCTCGAGACCGAAGAGCAGAAGACCCTCTACGCCCTCGGCGTCTGGCTCAGCAACCGCGTCGCCCAGCTCCACCTCCAGGAGTCCGAGCTGCCGTACGTCGCGGCCGGCCTGGCGGACGGCGTCGCCGGGCGCGGCACCCAGGTGGACCTCAAGGTGTACGGCCCGAAGATCGACGAGATGGCCAAGAGCCGCGCGGAGGCGGTCGCCGGGCCCGAGAAGAGGGCGGGCGCGGCCTTCGTCGAGAAGATGGCCGCCGAGGCGGGCGCCGTGAAGAAGCCCAGCGGCCTCGTCTACATCGAGGAGAAGGCGGGGACCGGCGAAGTCCCGAAGGCGACCGACCGGGTCAAGGTCCACTATCACGGGACCCTGATCGACGGGTCGGTCTTCGACAGCTCCGTGAACCGCGGAACGCCCTCGGAGTTCCTGCTGAACCAGGTGATCCCGTGCTGGACCGAGGGGCTGCAGCTCATGAAGGTCGGGGGGAAGGCGAAGCTCGTCTGCCCCTCGGACATCGCGTACGGCGACGCGGGGAACGCCCGGATCAAGCCCGGCGCGACCCTGGTCTTCGAGGTCCAGCTCCTCGACATCGTGAAGTAGGGCCGGTCCAGGCGCGCCGAGGAGAGCCCCGGCGGGACGCGGACGGATCGGGCTCCCGTCGCGCCCCCGCCGGAGGCGCCGGCCGATCCTACGGAGCGGTGCCGCCGCCCGTCCCGGCCAGCTTGCGGCGGCTCGCCGCGATCGCCTCGAGAGCGGCGTGCCGGTAGAGGTCGGACAGGCTCGGGTAGTTGTAGAGCGTCTCCGAGATGCGGAACGCGTCGGCGCCCTGGCTCAGGAACGCCTGGCCGACGTGCACGAGCTCGCTCGCTCCTTCCCCGACGATGTGCACGCCCAGGAGGGCGAGCGAGCGGGTCTCGAAGAGCAGCTTCAGGAGCCCGTCGGTGTCCCCCAGGATCTGCCCGCGCGGGTTGTACTCGTAGAGCCCGCGCCCGACGACGAAGTCCACCCCCTTCCCGCTCAGCCCCGCCTCCGTCTCGCCGATGTAGCTCGCCTCCGGGATCGAGTAGAGCGCGAAGGGGAGGGGGCCGGTCTTCCCCCGCGGCCCGGGGAGGTCGAAGGCGTGCCGGATCGCCTGCCGGCCCTGCTCCATGGACGTGCTCGCGAGGGCGGGGTAGCCGATGACGTCGCCGACCGCGTAGATGTGGGGGACGGACGTCCGGTAGAACTCGTCGACCTCGAGGAGCCCGCGCGCCGTCGGGCGGATCCCGACGGTCTCGAGGCCGAGGTCGGCGGTGTTTCCGTCGCGCCCGACCGCGTAGAGCAACGCGTCCGCCTCGAGGCACAGGCCCGACCGCGTCCGGCAGCGGACGCGCGGCGGCTCGACCGGGAGGCGGAGGATCTCGTCGCAGGTCTCTCCCTGGACGAGGTCGATCCCGCGGCGGCGCAGCGCGCGCTCGAGGATCCCCGCGATCTCGCGATCGAGGTAGGGGAGGAGCGCCGGCCGCCCGTCCACGAGCGAGATCCGGATCCCCAGCGCGGAGAAGATCGAGGCGTACTCGACCCCGACGACTCCGGCCCCGAGCACGATCATCGTCCGCGGCAGGCGGGGCAGGCGCAGGATCGTGTCGCTGTCGAAGACGGCGACGCCGTCGAAGGGGACGTGGGGCGGGCGGCTCGGCGAGGATCCGGTGGCGATCACGACCACGCCGCCCTCGAGCCGCTCGGTCTCCCGGCCGTCGGGGCCGCTCACCGAAACGACGTTGGGCCCCGCGAGGCGCCCGTGGCCCCGGAAGACCTCGACGCGGTACCGGTCGAGCGTCCGGTTGACGATCTCCAGCTCGCGCTGAACGACGAGGCGCTCGCGGTGCATGAAGTCCTGGATCGTGATCTCTTCGGCGATCTCGGTCCGGATCCCCTCCATCCGGTTGTCGGTCAGCGACAGCACGAACATCGCGCTCTGGCGCAGGGTCTTGCTCGGGATCGTGCCCCAGTTGATGCAGGTCCCGCCGACGACGTGCTCGCGCTCGACGAGCGCGACGTCCTTGCCCGCGCGGGCCGCCTGGATCGCCGCGCGCTCGCCGGCCGGGCCCCCTCCCAGGATGACGACGTCGCGGCGGATCATCCCCTCGCCCCGCTCATCCGAGGCGCCGCAGGAACAGCGACAGGGCCATGAAGATCCCGACGCCGACCGCGAAGCGGCGGACGACCGTCCGCCCGAGTCGCCGCGCGAGGGCGGCGCCGGCGAGGCCGCCGAGCACCGCGGCCGCGGCCATCGGGAGGCCGTCGCTCCAGAGCACGGCCCCGGACGCGATGAAGTAGACCGCCGCGGCGCCGTTGATCGACAGCGCGAGGAGGTTCTTGATCCCGTTCATCTGGTGGATGTCGGTCAGGCCGAGGAGCCCCAGGGCGGCGAGCATCAGGATCCCGATGCCGGCGCCGAAGTAGCCTCCGTAGAGGCCGACGAGGAACTGGAACGCGGCGCCTCCCACCCACCAGGACGGGCCCCTGCCGTCCGCGCCGAGCCGCCGCGCGAAGCGCGAGACCGGCTCCTGCGCGGCGAGGAGGCCCGCCGCCGCCAGGACCAGCCAGGGGACGAAGGCGGCGAACGTCTCGGACGGCGTGCTCAAGAGGAGGACCGCACCGGTGATCCCTCCGGCGAGCGACGGACCGACCAGGGCCGCGGCGACGCGCCCTCCTCCGCGCATCTCGTTGCGATGCCCCAGGAAGCCGCCGAGCGATCCGGGCCACAGCGCGATCGTGTTGGTCGCGTTCGCGAGAAGCGGATCCCGCCCCGCCCAGACGAGGGCGGGGAACGAGAGGAGCGTCCCGCCTCCGGCGACGGAGTTGACCATCCCGGCGAGGAACGCGGCGGCGACGACGACGGCGAGCGACCAGGGGTTCCCGTGCACGGCCGGGATTATGCAACAGCCCGCGGGGCGGGGCGACCCGCGGAGGCCGCGCTGCTTCGTTGCAGCGGCGGCCGGCGGAGCGGGAGAACCCCCCCCCGCCGCGCCCGTACCCACGGGCGTCCCGACATCCCTTCACCTCGGAGCGCGCGGGCTACCCCCAAGCCCGCGCGCCCACTTTTTGGACTTCCCGCAGGTCCGGACGGAGAGCGCGAGAGCGGGCTCGAGGGGAGGGGAGCGCCGACAGGGCGGCGGCAGGACGAGATCCGACGTTCCGAGCCGCCACTACGGGGGCGGACGCCGTGGCGCCCGCCCCCGACGCGGGTCACGGTCTCGAGCGAGGGACGGTCCGCGCTACCGCGCCCTCACCGAAAGTCCTCGAAGTAGAGGCACTGATCCGCGTGTTGCAGCAGGAACTCGATGAGCGTCTCGTCGCAGGCGATGGCCGTCTCGAGCTTGATGTACCGGTTCTCCACCCAGACCACCTCGCCGTCCACGTACTCCACCCATGCGCAGGAATGCCCCGCCTCCCCCGGACCGGAGAAGGTCACCTGGGCTCCGGCGAAGCCATCCCCGTACCCGTGAATGATGTTGGTGTAGTACGACTGGCCGAGCGAGGGGAAGTGGATGACGCAGTGGTCGAAGGGCATCTCGATCTCGGCGAGACGGGCCGCGTCGAAGCAGGGGCATCGGTTTCCGCCTTCCGGGGGGCCCTTCGGCTCAGCCTGGACCGCCGTCACGCCTGCCACGAGCATCAGCGCGATCGCCGCGATCGACATTCCGCGAATGGCCTTGTGCATCGTGTTCCTCCTCGTCGCCGGCTCGGTGCCGGCCGGTGCTCACGTATCTACACCGGACCTCGGGACGTCGAGAGGCCCGCTTCTCGAGACTCCATGTACAGTCGTACCGGCGGCGCATCCACCGGGCCTCGGCGCTTCCTGCGGACACGGGGGCCGCAGCGGGCGCTCGTTCTCGCCGCTTGCCCGTCCGGCCCCGCGCGCCGTAGCATCCGGCGCGGGCGCGCGGTCGCGCCCGGGGAGGGAGGCGCCATGGCGGACGATCGGAATCCGGGAGGAACGCGGCGGGACTTCTTGAAGGCGGCGGGGGCGCTGGCGGCGGCGGGAGCGCTCGGCGGTATGGGGTCGCCGGTCGCGGCCGGGACGGCCCCGGCGAAGGAAGCCTCGCCTCCGGCCGGGCCGTTCGAGCTCCCGGCGCTGCCGTGGGCGCCCGACGCGCTCGAGCCGACGATCTCCGCGAGGACGGTCGGCTTCCACCACGGGAAGCACCACCGGACCTACGTGGCGAACCTCAACAAGCTGGTGGCGGGTACGGAGCTGGCCTCGGCGCCCCTCGAGAAGATCGTCGCGGCCGCGGCCGGGAGGCCGGAGAGCGCCGCGCTGTTCAACAACGCCGCGCAGGTCTGGAACCACACCTTCTTCTGGAACAGCCTGAAGCCCGGAGGCGGCGGCGAGCCGGCCGGGGCCCTGGCCGCCCGGATCGCGCGGTCGTTCGGATCGCCGGACGCGCTCCGCAAGGAGCTCGCCGCGGCGGCGAACGGGCAGTTCGGGAGCGGCTGGGCGTGGCTGGTCCGGGACGGCGAGGCTCTGCGGGTCGTCAGGACCGCCAACGCCGAGACCCCCCTGACCTCGGGCCTCGCGCCGCTCCTGACGATCGACGTCTGGGAGCACGCCTACTACCTCGACTACCAGAACCGCCGCGCGGAGTTCGTCGAGGCCGTGATCGGCAAGCTGCTGAACTGGAAGTTCGCGGCGCGGAACCTGGAGTAGCGCATGCGAGAGCTCGCCCGGAGGCACCCGGTCCTCGTCTTCGCGGGTTTCACCCTCGCGTACTCCTGGACGCTGTGGGCGCTGATGATCGCGTCCGCCCGAGGCTGGCTCCCGTTCCCGTTCGCGACGAACTGGACCGGGAGCTTCGGCCCCGCCTTCGGGGCGGTCGCGACGGCCGCTCTCCTCGACGGCCGCCGCGGCGTGAACGACCTGCTCCGCCCCGTGGGGCGATGGCGTTTCGGACGGGGGTGGTGGCTCTTCGTCACGCTGGGGAGCCTGGTCCCGTTCTTCGCCGCGCTCGCGGCCTGGATCGGCCTCCGCGGCCTGGGGGAGGGCGCCGGCGAGCTTCTCGGCAAGCTGCCCCTTCTTCCCGTCTTCTACCCGATCGTCCTCGTCCTCGGAGGGCCGCTCGGCGAGGAGATCGGCTGGCGCGGCTTCGCGCTTCCCGCCCTGCTCCGGCGGTTCAGTCCGCTCGTCGCCAGCGTCCTCGTCGCCGCGATGTGGACCCTGTGGCACCTCCCGCTGTTCTGGCTCCAGGGCGCGGCGCAGAAGGGCTCCTCGATCCTGCTCTTCGCCGCCGTCGTGCTCGCGTCCTCGTTCGCGTTCACCTGGGTCTACCGGGGCACCGGAGGAAGCCTGCTCTCCGTGATCCTCCTCCACACGGGGATCAACGTCCCGGCGCTCCTCGCCGAGGAGGCGAAGGCGGCGTGCGCCGAGTCGGCGCTGTTCGAAGCCGTCCACCTCGGCCTCTGGCTCGCGCTCGTCCTGGCCGTGCTCGCCCTCGGGCGGAGGGAGTGGCTCCGGAAGCCCGCGGGGGGCTAGGCGCCCGCCCTCCGCGCGGCAAGGACGAGCCCCGCCGCGGCCGCGGCGAGCCCGAGCAGACCGAGACCGAGCCCGATGACGAGCCCCGGCGGCGCGTGGCGAAGGACCACGGCGTGCCGCCCGGCCGGAACCTCGACGCGGATCAGGCCGAGCGGGTCGCCCCCGACGGCGGCCGTCCTCCCGTCGAGAAGGGCGCTCCAGCCTGGGACCGCCTCCCGCGCGACCACGATCGCGCCCGCTTCCGGCGCGTCGACCGACACCTCGATGCGGTGGGGGGCCCTCTCGACCCACGCGACGCGCGCCCCTCCCCCCTCGAACCGCACGAGCCCCGGCGGGGGCGGCACCAGGTCGTAGGCGACGATCTCGACGGCCCCGCTCCGGACGCGCGCCGCCTCTCGCAGGCCGGGGCGGCGGAGCTCCCCGACCGAGACGACCGCTCCGATCCCCGAGGAGCGCGCCGCGTCCGGCGATCCGCCGAGGATCCCCTCGATCGCGGCCCTTCTCCGGCGCGCCGAGGCGACCGACATCGTTCGGGCGACGTCGTCCGCCGCGCCGTACCGGACCCCCCAGCGCAGCCCGGAATACGGATAGAGCGCCTCCTGCATCGCGGCCCGGGGGTCGCCCTCGCCGAGGAAGAACGCGTCGGGTCGCAGCTCGACGAGCGGCAGCACCTCGGCCTCCCGCAGCCCCGGGGCCTCGGCGAGGATCCGGGGCGGGCGGGAGTCGTCCGCGGCCGGGCGGGTCCTCGCGACCTCCCGCGTGGACGAGGCGACGTCGAGGAGCGCGGCCAGGGGGAGCAGCACGACGGCGGCGCGCCGGCAGCGCGCGGAGAGCAGGAGCGCGCCGATCGCCGCCGCGGCCGCGCCGGTCGCGAGGGCGCGCAGGATCGCCGCGCTCCTGAGGGCCTCCTGCTCCGGCGTGATCCCGGAGGGGGGCACCCCCGCGGTCCCGAGCGCGAGCGATCCCGTCGCCGCCAGCAGGAAGAGGGCCGTGACGGCGGCCGCCATGCGGGCCGCCCGCGCGCCTCGCGCCGCCGACGCGGCGAGCGCGAGCGCGGTCGCGATCCCGAGCGCCCCGAAGAGCGTGAACTTCTCGGGGTACCGCGTGATCCACAGCAGCGGGACCGCACGGTGGATCCCCTCGTACCCCGGGAGGTGGTGGCCGAGGGCGAGGACGAACCCCCCGGCCCCGAGGGCGAGCGCGGTCTTCCCCCATCGGGCGCGCCAGGCCAGCGGCGCGAGGAGAAGGGGGATCCAGCCGAGGTAGAGCCGCGGCACGTACGGGTAGCCGGCGTCCGACAGGTGCCCTCCCCAGAACGCCGCCGTCCGGTCGGCCATCGCGTTCCCGTGGACGAGCGGGGCGAGCAGCTCGTGGAGCCGCTCCGGGTGGAGCGACCACCAGGCCGCCGACTCCCGGAAGGGGAGCGCGGCGCCCCGGTCGGTGTGCGGCACCCACAGCGCGGCCGGCACGAGCTGGACGGCGGACACGAGCCCGGCGATCGCCGCGATCGCGGCGCCGCGCGCGAGCCGGGCGCGGCGCTCCTCCCCCCGGACGAGCCCCGCGATCCAGCCCGCCGCGACGACCGCGGCGGTGCAGGCGAGCATCGTCGGCTCGCACGCGAGCGCCTGCGCCGCGATCGCGAGCCCCGTCAGCGGCACCGCCCGCCCCCCGCGCCGCCACGCCGCGAGCGCCCCGAGGAGGATCCAGGGGGTCCAGCTCGCCGAGAGGAGGAGGCTGTACTCGTTGAGCGAGGACACGAGCGGCCCGGAGAAGCCGAAGGCGAAGGCCCCCGCGAGGGACGCCCAGCGCGCGGCGCCGAGCGCCCGCGCGAGGCGGTACGCCCCGGCCGCCGCCCACAGGACGTGCCCGGACAGGACGAGGTTCCACGCCGCGTCGAAGGGGAGCGCGAGATAGAGGAGGTTCGCCGGGTAGAAGACCGCGTAGCTCGGGTCGGCGAGCATCGGCTGGCC
>CAZPWK010000090.1:0-10283 GCA_964590285.1 uncultured Acidobacteriota bacterium
CCGCCGTGGGCCGGTCGAGCGCCCCGAGGATGTTGAGCAGCGTCGACTTCCCCGAGCCCGAGGGGCCCATGATCGCGACGTGCTCGCCGGCCGCGATCGCCAGGTCGACGTCGCGCAGCGCGTGGACCTCCTCGTCCCCGACCCGGTAGATCCGCTCGACGCGGGACAGTTCGATCACTTGGCCGGTCCGGGCGCCTCGCCGGCGATCCGCACGCGCGCCCCCGCCTTGACCTCGATCCGGTCGAGCGAGACGGTGACCCGCTCCCCCGCCGACAGCCCGGAGTGGAGCACGGCGAGATCCCCCTCGAACCGCCGCGAGATCCGGGCGACCAGGAGCGGCGTCAGGCCGATCTCCGGCACGAGGTAGAGGACGCCGCGGCCCGAGGCGAGCGCCGCTTCCGCGGCCCGCAGGTACACCTCCGTCTTCCCCGAGCCGGTCGCCCCGAACAGCAGGAACGGGGCGTACTCGCGCCGCGACGCCGCCGGCAGGAGCGCCTCGAGCACGGAGGCCTGCGCCGCGGTCGGGGCGAGCGGAGGACCGTCCGCGATCCTCGGGCGGGCCGCGCCCCCTTCCCGGCGCTCCACCCACGCCGCGAGCCCCGCTCGGACCAGATTCCGGAGCCCCTCCCGCGCTCCCCGCGGCAGGTCGGCGAGCGCCACCGGCGATCCGTCCTCGGGGAGCGCGTCGAGCGCGCGGCGGCGCGCGAAGGCGCGGGCAGGGAGCGCCGCCGCGGACGCGGCCTCCGTCCGGCGGACGTGACGCGGCGGGCGCGGGGCGACCGGCGCCGCCGGGGTCGCCGCCTCGATCGCCTCCCCCCAGGAGCAGAGGTAGTAGTCGGAGACGAACCGGGTCAGCGACAGCACCGAGCCGGGGACGGCGGGCACCCGTTCGAGCACCTTCTCGATCGGGAGGACCTCGACCGACGGATCGGGAGGCGGGGCGGGCGACTCGACGACGGTCCCGACGAGCCGCCGGCGATGGAACGGCACCAGGACTCGCGATCCCGCGACGACCGCGGGGCGGAGCGGGCGGGGGACCTCGTAGGTGAAGACTCGGCGCGCCGGGATCGGCACGGCGACGGCCGCGTAGACGGGGCCCGGCGGTGCGCCGCTCACGGCTCCCCGTCGAGCCTGGCCCGGGCCGCCTTGAGGTCCTCCCACACCTTCCGGCGGTTCTCCTGCGTGTAGGCGCGGAGCAGGTACGCGGGATGGAACGTCGGCATCACCGGGATCCCGCGGAAGCTCCCCCACGTCCCGCGGATCTGCGTGATCCCCTGGCGCGAGCCGAGGAGCGTCTTCGCCGCGGGAGCGCCGAGCGCGACGATCACCCGGGGCCGGATCGCCTCGATCTGGGCGAACAGGAACGGGGAGCAGGTGGACATCTCCTCCGCCTCCGGCGTCCGGTTGTCGGGAGGGCGGCACTTGACCACGTTCGCGATGTAGACGTCCTCCCGCTCGAGGCCGATCGAGCGGATCATCTCGTCGAGCTTCTTGCCGGCCCGGCCGACGAACGGCTCGCCGCGGGCGTCCTCCTCCGCCCCCGGCCCCTCGCCGACGAACATCAGGCCCGCGGAGGGGTTCCCGACGCCGAACACGAGATGCGTCCGCCGCTCGTGCAGCCGGCAACGCCGGCAGTCGCCGAGGTCCTCCCGGATCGCGCGGAGGCGCGCCACCGGATCGGACGCCCCCTCGGAGGCGGAGTCCGCGAGCGAGAAGAGCTCCGGGGCGCTCGCGCGCCCGGGAGTCTCCCTCGGCGGAGGCGTCCGGGGCGGTGCGGGCGGCGGCGCGGGGCGGTCCGGCGCGGGGGACCTCGGCGCCGCTCGGAGGTCGCGGACCCCGATGTCCCTCAGGTAGGCCACCCACTCCGCGAGCGCCCGGCGGGTCTCCTCGTCCCCCCGCCGCTCCGGGCTCACGGCCGCGCCCCCGGCCCGAAGACCCGGTCGAGGATCCTCTCCGCCACCTCCGCCTTGGGCGATTCCGGGACCTCGACGGTCCCTCCCTCGCGGTCGAGGATCAGGACGGAGTTCCGCTCCGAGTCGATCCCCTTCCCGTCCGCGGAGACCTCGTTCGCGACGATGAAGTCGAGGTTCTTCGACCGGAGCTTCTCCCGGGCCCGCTCCGGGAGGCCCTCGGTCTCGGCCGCGAACCCGACCAGGAGAAGGTCCCCCTTGTCGCGGCCGACCTCGGCGAGGATGTCCGTCGTCGGCTCGAGCGCGAGCGACGTCCCCCGCCCGGTCTTCTTGATCTTCGATTCGGCCGGGCGCGGCGCGAAGTCCGCGACGGCGGCGGCCATGAGAAGCGCGTGCGCGCCGCCGCGGGCCTCCCGGACCGCGGCCCGCATCTCCTCCGCCGTACGCACTCTCACGACCTCGACCCCGTACGGCGGGGCCAGCTCGACGGGGCCGCTGATCAGGACCACCCGGGCGCCGCGGCGCGCCGCGGCGGCGGCGAGCGCGTAGCCCATCCGTCCGGACGAGCGGTTCGACAGGAACC
The DNA here is from genome assembly GCA_964590285.1 of uncultured Acidobacteriota bacterium. GTDB lineage: Bacteria > Acidobacteriota > Polarisedimenticolia > Polarisedimenticolales > JAIQFR01 > CALMJU01. The sequence continues at coordinate 2,494 of CAZPWK010000090.1, forward strand.
GCACCGGATCGATCGGCTCCCTCGTCGGGCCGGCCGTGACGACGACGGTCCTCCCCTCGAGCGCCCGGGAACGGCGGGCCGCGGAGAGCGCCGCCGCCACGATCGCCGCCGGCTCCGCGAGGCGCCCCGGGCCGCTCTCCCCCTCGGCGAGCCACCCGGCCGCGGGCTCCACGATCTCGACCCCCCGCGCGGCGAGGGCCGCTAGGTTCTCCCGCGTCGCGGGGTGGAGCCACATCCTCGCGTTCATCGCCGGAGCGACGACGACCGGCGAGGCGACCGCGAGGTAGAACGTCGAGAGGAGATCGTCGGCGATCCCGCGCGCGAACTTCGCCAGGACGTTCGCCGTCGCCGGGGCGACGACGAGCGCCGAGATCTCGCGGGCCAGCTCGACGTGCCGGGCGGTTTCCGGGGAGGACAGATCGAACGGGTCGAGCGCCACCTTGCGCCGGGAAAGGGTCTGGAGCGTCAGCGGCGTGATGAACCGCGCCGCGTTCGCGGTCAGGACGACCTGCACCGCGCAGCCCGCCCGGTCGAGCCCCCGCACGACCTCGCAGGCCTTGTACGCCGCGATCCCCCCGCTGACGCCGAGCGCGACGAGCATCGAGAGCTCCCCGCCGCGGCGGCGAGCCGCGGCGAACCGGCGCTACCTCTCCTCGCCTTCCTCGCCGGCCTCCTCGCCCTCGACGGGCGCCTCGGCCGTCTCGGGATCCCAGGGCTCGACCACGCCCGCCGCGACCTCTTCCTGCGCGACGATCGTCGCCTTGCGGTGCTCGGAGGCGACGCGCGAGACCGCCCCCGCCTGGAGCTGCTCCGCCCGCATGGACGCCAGCGTCACGAACCGGTACTTGTTGGCCAGATCCTCGGGGAGCTTCAACATGCTTCCTCTCCTCCGCTCGGGCGCCCCGTCAGCGGCCCGAGAACGTCGCCAGAATTCGGCCCGCCTCGCCCTCCGCCCGCGAGACGCGCCTCCTCTCCGCGGTCACGACGGAGCGGAGGTCCTCGACGCACCGCTCCAGCCGATCGTTGACCACCAGGTAATCGTAGCTCCGGAACTCTCCGGCCTCCCGCCGCGCCTCCGCGAGCCTCCTGCCGAGCTCCCCCTCGTCCTCGCTGCCGCGCGACCGGAGCCTCGCCTCGAGATCGGCGAAGCTCGGCGGGAGCACGAAGATCGAGACCGAGGGGACGCCGCTCTCCCGGACCTGCCGCGCCCCCTGGACGTCGATGTCGAGCAGGAGGTCGCGGCCCGCCTCGAGAGCGCGCGCGGCCGCGGCCCGCCCCGTGCCGTAGCGGTGGCCGAACACGCGGGCCCACTCCAGGAACCCGCCGCCCGCGACCATCGCGTCGAACGCGGCGTCGTCCACGAAGTGGTACTCCCGGCCGTCCTCCTCGCCCGGCCTCCGCGGCCGCGTGGTGTGCGAGATCGAGAACTCGAGCCCCGGCACGGCGGCGAGGAGCCCCCGGGCGAGGCTCGACTTCCCCGCTCCCGACGGGGCCGAGATCACGAAGAGAGTGCCTCGCGGCACGGTTCCCGCTCCTCCGTCACTCGACGTTCTGGACCTGCTCGCGGACCTTCTCGGCCTCGGCCTTGAACGCGAGCACGAGCCGGCTGACCTCGACGTCGGCCGACTTCGCGTTGATCGTGTTCGCCTCGCGGTGGATCTCCTGCAGGAGGAAATCCAGCCGCTTGCCGACCGGCTCGTCGTCCGAGCCGTCGAGCAGGACCGCCACCTGCGCCAGGTGGCCGCGAAGCCTCACGATCTCCTCGGTCACGTCCGCCCGGTCGGCGAGGAGGGCGGCCTCCTGCTCGAGCCGCCCCGGATCGAGCGCCGCGCCCTCCGCGAGCGCCCGGATGCGCTCGACGAGCTTCCGCCTGGCGGCCGTCGGCACCCCCTGGGCGCGCTCGGCGATCGCCTCGACAAGCGACTCCATGCTCCGCGACCGCGCCCTGAGGTCGGCCCGGAGCGACTCCCCCTCGCGCTTCCGCTCCGAGTCGAGGGCGGCGAGCGCCGCATCCACCGCGCGCTCGACCGCTCCGGCCCTCTCCTCGTCGAGGCCGGACTCCCCCGACGACGCCTGCAGCATCCCCGGAACCTGGAGAAGATCGGAGACGCCGACCTCTCCGGCCGCTCCGAACTCCTCGCGCAGCTCCTTCGCCGCCCCGGCGACGGCCCGGGCGAGGGCGCGGTTCAGGACCAGGGGCGAGGAAGCCCGGTCGCCCTCGATCCGGACGTCCACCTCGACCCGGCCGCGCCGGACCCGAGCGAGCACGCGCGCCCGGAGGTCGGCCTCGCGCGGGAGGAGCTCGGCCGGCAGCCTCAACCGGAGATCCGCGAACCGGTTGTTGACGCAGCGGATCTCCGCCCGGGCCCGGAAGCCCGGGGCCTCGGCGCTGCCCTGCCCGTAGCCGGTCATGGAGCGGATCATCGGCCCTCGTCCGCGTGCGCGGCCCGTCAAACGTCGAATTGGAGCACAGATCGCGGGCAACGTCAAGATTGGCCGGGACTTACGGCTCGGAACCGGCATCCGGCGGGATCCCGGCCTCGTCGAGGACGGCTCGGGCCGCACGGGCGAGCGCCCCCTTCCCCCCGAGCCGCTCCGGCAGTTCCCCGAAGATCTCCCGGACCGCCTCGGCCTCGTCGGGCCGGTCGAGCCAGCGCTCGAGCGCCTCGGCGATCCGCTCCGGCGTGCACGCCCCCTGGATCAGCTCCGGAACGACCGGCCGCCCGAGGATCAGGTTCGGAAGAGCGACGTGCTCCGTCCGGACCAGCATCCGGACGATCCGGTAGGTCACCGGGCTCAGGCGATAGACGACGACCGTGGGGAGCCCGGCGAGCGCCGCCTCGAGGGTCGCCGTCCCGGACGCGACGACGCCGGCGACGCACGCCCCGAGGAGCGAGGAGGACGCCGGCCCCGCGACGTGCACTCCCTCGAGGCCGGACCGCTCGACGAGCGACCGGATCCGCTCCCGAGGCGCCGTCGAGGCCGCGGGGACGACGAAGTGCAGGTGGCGGCGGCGGCGCCTCAGGATGCCGGCCGCGCCGAGCATCGGCGGGAGCAGCCTCTCGATCTCCCCCTGCCGGCTTCCCGGCAGGAGGGCGATCGCCTCGACGCCGGCCTCGAGGCCGACCTCCGCGAGCGAGCGGACGGCCGCCCCGGCCTCCTCGACCGCGGGATGCCCGACGAAGGTCACCGGGACGCCGGCTTCCTCGTAGCACGCGACCTCGAAGGGATAGAGGACGAGCATCCGGCGGACGTCCCTCCGGATCCTGCGCATGCGACCCCGCCGCCAGGCCCAGACCGAGGGGCCGACGAAGTACACGACCGGAACCCCGGCGCGGCGAGCCCGGGTCGCGAGCCTCAGGTTGAAGTCCGGGAAGTCCACGGGGACGACGAGGTCGGGGCGCTCCCGCTCGATCTCGGCGGAGAGCGCCGCCATCGCGCGGCGGAGCGCGGGCAGGCGGGAGGCGACCTCGGCGATGCCGACGACCGCGACGTCGGAGGCGTGGGCGACCCGCCGGACGCCCGCCGCGGCCATCGCGTCGCCGCCCATTCCGAGCAGCTCGGCGTCGGGCCTCCGCTGCCGGATCGCTTCGGCGAGCCCGGCGCCGAGGCGGTCCCCCGAGGCCTCCCCCGCCGACATCAGGATGCGGAGGGGGCGGGTCACGGCGCTTCCTCCGGCCGCGGGTCCTCGGGCCCGATCCCGGTCTCCTCGTCGAGCCGGTCGGTCAGCCGGTCGAGATCCTCCTCGACGCGCCTGCGAGCCCGCTCCCGGTCCTCGTCGCCGGCGTCCCGCGGCACCCGCACCGGCTCGCCGTAGACGAAGATCCCGCGGGCGAAGGGGCGAGGGAGCAGGGTCCGATCCCACGATCGAAGGCGCCGCGCCGGCGCCGCCGAGAACGTCACCGGGACGATCGGGAGGCCGGTCAGCCGGGCGGTCGCCACGAGCCCCGGCTTGACGCGGCGGCGCGGGCCCTTGGGGCCGTCGGGGGTGATGCCGACGTCGTAGCCCCGCCGGACCTTGCGCACGATGTCGAGCAGCCCCGCCGCCCCTCCCCGGGTGCTCGACCCCTTCGAGAGGTCGAACCCGAACCGGACGAGGATCCGCGCCAGGAGCTCGGAGTCGCGGTGGCTGCTCGAGAGAACCGTGATGCGCTCGCCGGGGTACGCGTAGGGCATCATCACGAACCGCGAGTGCCAGAACGCGAGGATGAACCCTCCCGGATCGCGCCGCGCCGCCTCGAGGTGCTCGCGCCCCCGGTACTCGAGGCGCATGGTCGCGCGGAGCACCCGGATGTACCCGTGACCGGCGCGCGGCGCCACGGCGAGGAGAAGGCGATCCACGAGGTCTCTCACGCCAGGAAGGTTCCCGTCGCAAAGTGTAGCCGCCACGGAACTTGCGGTCAACGAGACGTTGACCTCGGCAGGCCGGGGCGGTATCGTTCTCCGCTTCGGAGATCCGGTGAAGCCCTTCGTCTCGATCGTCGTCCCGCTCCTGAACGAGGAGCCCTACATCGAGCGCCTCGCGCGGTCGATCCTCGAGCAGACGTATCCGCGGGACCGCTACGAGATCCTGATGGCCGACGGAGGATGCACCGATCGCACGCTCGAGATCCTCCGGGCCGTGGACCGCGAGGGGAGGATCCGGATCCTCGACAATCCCGGGCGCACGGCCCCGGCCGCGCTGAACCTCCTCGTCGCCGCGGCCCGCGGCGACGTCGTCACCCGGATCGACGCGCACTCCCGCGTCGCCCCCGACTACCTCGAGCGGATCGTCGCCGTCATGGAGGAAACCGGGGAGTCGGTCGTCGGCGGTCCGGTGGAGATGGAGGCGGACACGCCGTTCCGGAAGGCCCTGGTCGAGGCGCTCTACTCGCCGGTCGGCGTCGGCTCGGTCCCGTACCGGACTCTCAGGCGGAGGGCTCACGTCGAGTCGCTGCAGACCGGTTCGTTCCGCCGGGAGGTCCTGGAGCGGGTCGGGCCGTTCGACGAGCGGCTCGCGGTCGTCGAGGACCTCGACATGAACACGAGGATCCGCGAGGCCGGATACCGCCTCCTCCTCGACCCTTCGATCCGGTTCTGGTACTACCCGCGGCCGGGATACCGGGCGCTCTGGAGGCAGATCTTCATGGTCGGCCGGGTCAAGGCCCGGATCCTCAAGAAGCACCCGGGGATCTTCAAGCTCAAGTACGTCCTGCCGAGCGCGTTCGTCGTCGCGGCCCTCGCCGCGCTCGCCGCGACCGCCGTCGCCGCGCTCGGCGGCCCGGCGCTTCCGGGAGCCGCCGGCCTCGCGTTCCTGGCCGCCTACGCCGCGGCGGCGGGCGCCTTCGCGGCGACGCGGGCGGGGAAGCTCGGCTGGGGCGCCCTCCGGCTCCTCGGCATCCTGCCGGTGCTCCACGCCGGCTACGGCCTCGGTTTCCTCCGCGGCGCGATCGAGGCCCGGGCGCCGCGCGGACCGTTCCGGCCCGGGCCGTGAGCGACCGGCACGAGGCGCGGCTGCTCCTCGCGGTCCTCCGCGAGGACTGGAGCGAGGCGGAGCGCCTCGCCGCCTCGCGCGCGCCGGACCCCGCGACCTTCGTCGGCCTGTGCCGGCGGTGCGACGTGCTCCCTTCGGTCCACGCGGCGCTCGAGCGCGGGGGCCGGCTCTCCCTCGTGGGAGAGCGGGCGGCGGCCGACCTCGGGGATGCCCGCCGGAAGTGCAGGATGGACAACCTCCTCCTGCTCGCGCGGGTCGAGCTGGCGCTCGACGCGCTCCGCGAGGCGGGGATCGTCCCGGTCGTCCTCAAGGGGCTCGACGTCCTCCACCGGTTCGGCGTCGGCTTCGACGCGAGGACGCTCGACGACGCCGACCTGCTCGTCGCGAAGGCCGACTTCCCCCGCGCCGCGGAGGCGCTCGAGGCCGCGGGGTGGAGCGGCCCCGCCGAGCCCGAGCGGACCCACTGGCTCCGGAGCAGCCACGAGATGCCCCTCAGGAGCCCGGGCCCGGTCGAGGTCGCGTTCGAGCTCCACTGGGACCTCGGGCAGGAGAAGCGGTACCGGATCCCGATGGACGAGGTCCTCGCGCGCGCGGTCCCGCTCCGCGTCGCCGGGCGGGACGCGCTCCGGCTCGAGGACCACGACGCGGCCGCGCACCTCCTCCTCCACCACCTCCAGCACTATTTCGACCGCCGCCTCAAGTGGGCGCTCGACCTCGGGCGGATCGCGGCGGAGCCCGGGTTCCGCTGGGACGAGGTCGCCTCCCGGCTGGCCCGCTGGGAGGGGCTCGGGGCCGCGGGGCTCTCCCGGCTCCACCTCGACAAGCTCTTCCCGGGACTGCTTCCGGAGGCGGCCGCCGGGGCGCTGCCGGCGGCCGCGTGGCGCCGGCTCGCCATCCTGCCCCTCAGGTCCTCCCATCCCCTCGACCTCGTCCGGGGATCGCGCCGCCGGCCCGTGCAGCTCTGGCTCGCCGCGGCGGCGTTCGAGCGGCCGGGGGCGCTCCCGGCGTATCTTCTCCACCGCGGCTCGCGCGACCGGCGGGGCCCGACAGGAGGAGGACGATGAAGGAACGGGTTCTGGTGACCGGCGGGGCGGGGTTCCTCGGCTCGCACCTCTGCGACCGCCTGCTCGGGGAGGGGTTCGCCGTCCTGGCGATGGACAACCTGCTGACCGGGACGACGGACAACGTCGCCCATCTCCTGGGGAACCGGGACTTCGAGTTCGTCTTCCACGACGTGACGAACTACGTCTACGTCGAGGGGCCGCTCTACGCGGTCCTCCACTTCGCCAGCCCCGCGAGCCCGAGGGACTACGCCGAGCTCCCGATCCAGACGCTGAAGGTCGGCTCCCTCGGGACCCACAAGGCGCTCGGGCTCGCCAAGGCGAAGGGCGCCCGATTCCTGCTCGCCTCGACGTCCGAGGTCTACGGCGACCCGCTCCTGCACCCGCAGCCCGAGACCTACTGGGGGAACGTCAACCCGGTCGGCCCCCGGGGGGTGTACGACGAGGCGAAGCGGTTCGCCGAGGCGCTGACGATGGCCTACCACCGCTACCACGGGGTGGACACGAAGATCGCGAGGATCTTCAACACGTTCGGCCCGAGGATGCGGCTCGAGGACGGCCGGGCGATCCCGAACTTCATCCTGCAGGCGCTCCGGAGCGAGCCGATCACCGTGTACGGGGACGGCACCCAGACGCGGTCGTTCTGCTTCGTGTCGGACCTGGTCGAGGGGATCTACCGGCTGCTCCGGTCCGATCTCCACGAGCCGGTCAACGTCGGGAACCCGGAGGAGTGGACGGTGCTCCGGATGGCCGAGACGGTCCGGGAGCTCGCCGGCTCGGCGGCGCCCGTCGTCCACGAGCCGCTCCCGATCGACGACCCCAGGGTCCGCCAGCCGAACATCGCGCTCGCGAGGGAGCGGCTCGGCTGGCGCCCGGTCGTGGACATCCGGGAGGGGATCCGGCGGACGATCGAGGATTTTCGGAGGAGGGTCGGCCGCTAGCAGGAGGCCCGACGCTCGTCCAGAAGATCCTCCAGGATCCGCGCGTACCGGCGCGCCAGCGCGGCCCGCGTGTACCCCTCCTCGACGAAGCGCCGCCCGCTTTCCCCCATCTCCCGGCAGAGGGCGGGGTCGCCCGCGAGGCGCTCGAGCGCCGCTCCGAGGGCGGAGGCGGATTCCGGCTCGATCGCGATCCCCGCTCCGGCGGCATCGAGCAGCTCCCTGGCCTCCCCCTCGACGCTGAGAAGGATCGGCCGCGCCGTTCCCATGATCTCGAACATCTTGGAGGGCAGGACCGCCTGGAAGAGGGGCGTCCTC
>CAZPWK010000091.1:0-10279 GCA_964590285.1 uncultured Acidobacteriota bacterium
CGCCGCCGCGACGTCCTCGGAGGTCGCTCCGATCGCCGCGATCTCCCAGTCGTGGATCGCGCCGGCCCCGTGGAGCGCGAGCGCGCCGATCTCCCCCCGCTCCATCATGCCGATCAGGACCGGGGAGAGCCCGACCTTCACCACGTGGGCCCCGATCGCCCAGACGACCGGCCGCCCCGCTTCGACGGCCTCGGCCACGGCCCTCGCGAGATCCCGGAGCGTCCGAGCGGCGAGGACGCCGGGAAGACCGTCGAGGAACGCGGCGAGGCTCGCATCCGGGTCCGCCGGCCGGCCGAACTCCTCCACACGCACCTGGTTCCGCCGCTCCGCCAGGGGATAGGTCCGGACCCTCGAGAGATCGGCCGGGGGTACGCGCTTCCGCATCTTCGCCTCCTCGCGAAGGATACCTCGGAGCGGCGCTCCCCGGCGTTGCGGCCTCGCGGTCGGGATGTCATACTGAAATGGCACCAAAACAGTATTGTTTTAGGGCTCCCTCCCGGAGCGGGGCCCGGAGGGCTTTCGATGAGACTCCGATCCGTCCTCGGAATCGCGCTCGCCGTCGGCGTCGCCGTGGCCTCGGAGGCCGCCGACCCGTACCGTCTCGACGAGTCCCACAGCAGCGTGGAGTTCAAGATCCGCCACCTGATCGGCAACGTCACCGGCCGCTTCGGCGACTTCGAAGGCACGCTCCTCTTCGACGCCGCCGACCCGACCCGTTCCTCCATCCGGATCTCGATCCGCGCGGCCAGCATCGACACGGCCGAGCCGAAGCGCGACGAGCACCTGCGCTCCCCCGATTTCTTCGACGCCGACACGTACCCCGAGATGACCTTCGAGAGCGCGCGCATCGCGAGGCGCGGCGACGATCTCTACCAGGTGACCGGCCGGTTCTCGATGCACGGGGTGACGAAGGAGCTGACGATTCCCGTGGAGTTCCTCGGAGCCGCCAGGGATCCGTGGGGGAACGAGAGGGTCGGCTTCTCCTCCATCTTCCCTCTGAACCGGAAGGACTGGGGAATCGTCTGGAACAAGACCCTCGACGCGGGGGGCCTCCTGCTGGGCGACGAGGTCACGGCCACGATCCATCTCGAGCTCGTCCGGGAGACCCCTCCGCCCGCGGCCGCCTCGAAGTGAGGGCCCCCTAGCCGGCGGGCTCCGCGGCCGTCAGTCCCGAGGCGCGGATCTCGCCTTCCGCGAAGCCGCGAAGCGGGCGAGGAGGGCGGCCGCGGCGACCGCGAAGCCCGTGCCGATCGCGTCGGCGAGAAGGTCCGCGCCGCTTGCGAACCTGCCCGGGATGAACGACTGCCGAACCTCCTCGGAGGCCCCGTAGAGGACCGCGCCGACGGCGCCCGCAAGGGCGAGACCGGGGCGAAACCGGCCGAGGCCGCCGTGAAGGGCGCGGATCAGGAGAAAGGCCAGTCCGGCATACGCCCCGGCGTGGAGCGCCTTGTCCCAGACGGCGCTGAAGAGGGGCGGCGGCGGAACGCGTCCCGAGAAGTGATAGAGCACCGCGGCGTAGACCGCCACCGGAGCCCAGAGCGCGAGCTTCCGTCCGGCTCTCAACGCGGGAACGGATACATGAGGTAGGCGAGGACCAGGGTCCCGCCCACCATGGCGGCCCAGATGGTCGCGCCCAGGCGGAGCCTCTCCCGCAATCCGCGCCGGACGAGCGCGCCGAAGAACGCGGAGACCAGCGTCGAGTACAGGAGAAGATGGAGCAGGTGGCTTCGCACTTCAGGGCTTCCTGCCTCGGCCGATGTCCCACACGTCGAACAGGAGCAGCAGGTTCATCAGCCCGGCCGTCCACAGGTAGGCGGTCCCGTAGATCGACAGCGCGGATCGCGCGCGGTCCCGGAAGATCGCGAGGCGACGCGACGACCCGTCCTCCGGCATCGTGTAGGCGGCCTCCCCGTAGACGGCAATCCTCGCCAGCGGGTCCGCCGGCCCGACCCCCAGGTTGGCCACGAGCTGCAGCGTCGTCAGCACGCTCTGACGGGGATCTCGGAGCGCCAGGCGTCCGTCGTGGGCCAGGCCGAGGGCGAACGACCCGGCGACGAGCGCGAAGAAGAGCGCCCCCCGCCGGACCCGGCCGAGCAGCACGTGGCCGAGGCCCGGGACGAGCCACCCCATCGCGATCGCGAGCAGCGTCCTCGGTCGGGAGGAGCGGACCAAGGCGTCCGCTCGGGCACCCGCCGGTCCTCCGGCGGACACGGCCCTACTCCTCCTCCGCGACGACCCGGAGAGGCAGGCTCGCGACAACCTGGCGGTGCACCTTGACCGGGATCTTGAACGTCCCGAGCGTCCGGATCGGCTCCTCGAGGTGGAGCTTCCTGCGGTCGACGTCGAACCCTCGGGCGGCAAGGAGGTCGGCGATCTCGGAGGTCGTGACCGATCCGTAGAGGGTGTCGTTCTCCCCCGCCTTCTTCGCCACCACGATCTCGAGCGCCTCGAGCTTCTCCGCGAATGCCTTCGCCTCCGCGACCTCCCGGCCCTCGCGCACGACCCACACCTTCTTCTGCAGCTCGAAGGTGCGCAGGTTCCCGGGCGTGGCCTCGAGCGCGAGCCCCTTGGGCAGCAGGTAGTTGCGGGCGAACCCCGGGGCGACGCTGACGATCTGGCCCCGCTCCCCGAGGTGTTCCACGTCCTGGCGCAGCACGACCTTCACGGTGGTTCCTCCCCGTCCCTAGTCGCTCGTGAAGGGCAAGAGCGCGATGTTGCGGGCGCGCTTGATCGCCCGCATCAGCTGGCGCTGGTGCTTCGAGCACGTACCGGAGATCCTGCGCGGAAGGACCTTCGCGCGCTCGGGAACGTAGTTCTGGAGCGTCCGCAGGTCCTTGTAGTCGATCCAGCTCGCCTTGTCCTCGCAGAACTTGCAGTACTTGCGCCGGCGAAAGAGGAAGCGCCGTCTCCCGCTTCCCCGGCCCGGCCTCGATCTCGGGCCCGCGTCCCCCGCGGCGCCCCTTCCGTCCCGCGTCTCGTTCATCGTGCCGATCTCCCCGCTACCGCAGTCCAGAGGACCCGCTCACGCGCTCTCCGGGCCGTCCTGCGAAATCTCGCTTCCTTCCGCCTCCACCGCTCCGTCGGCCGCGGGCGCGACCGCCGCTCGGACCTCGGCCGGCCCGGCCGGCGCGCCTTCGGCACCCTCGCCTCCCGCGGCCAGCGCCGCCTCCCGGGCGGCCTCCGCCTCGGCCCGGGCCTGGGCGTCCCGCACCGCCTGCTCCTTCGCCGCGACCGCCCAGTCGTCCTCGAGCCGCACCGTCATGTGGCGCAGCACCCGGTCGGAGATCCTGAGCCGCCGCTCGAGCTCCTTCGGCAGCGACGCGTCGGCGTCGTAGAGGAACCGCGTGTAGACGCCGTCCTCGTTCTTCTTGATCGGATAGGCGAGCCGCCGGCGCCCCATGCGGTCGTTGGCGACCAGGACGCCGCGGTCCGCGACCAGCTGGCTCAGCGGCCCGACGGTCGCGCTCTCCTCCTCCTCGCTGAGGTTGGGAAGGGTGATGAAGATCGTCTCGTACGTCGGCAACGCGCACCTCCTCACGGCGTTCCGCCCCCGGTCCGTTCGCCGGGAGCAAGGGGTGCCGGATTCTCGGCCCCGCGGGGTCGCACCCCGCGGGAAAGCGGAAACGATAGCACCGCTCCCCCGGAGCCGCCAACCCCGGTGCCCGCCGGCGTCACGCCGGAGCCGCCCGAGCCGGGCCGTGGAATCGCCCCCGCGCGCTGTCCAACCCCTCCGAGAGGACCGTCTCGACGGCGTCCGCCCCCAGGATCACCAGCCGGTCGACGATCTCCCTCTCCTCCTCGGCGAAGTCCTCGAGGACGTAGTCGGCGAGAACGGCGTCCTCGCGGCCGGAGCCCCGCACCCCGAGCCGGATTCTCGGGAACTCCCGCGTCCCCAGCGCGTCGATCAGCGAGCGCACGCCGTTGTGCCCGCCGGCCCCCCCCTCGGACAGGATGCGGATCCGGCCGAGATCGAGATCCGCCTCGTCGTGGACGACCAGGAGGTCCCGGGGTTCCGCCCCGCATCCCTCGAGCAGCGCGACCGCGGCGCGCCCGGAGCGGTTCATGAAGGTCCTCGGCTTGGCAACGACGATGTCCCCTCCGCCGGCGCGGAGCCTCGCCGTCTCGCAGACGCTCCCGAGCCCCGGCTCCCGGGCGAACCGCGCTCCCGCGCGGGCGGCCAGGAGATCCGCGACGCGAAACCCGACGTTGTGGCGATTCCCCGCGTACCGGGCGCCCGGGTTGCCGAGACCGAGGACGACCTTCAACGGCTCCTCGGCGGCGCGGGGGAGCGCCCCGCCGCGCCGGCGGGACGGTCCTCCCGTCCGCTCACTTCTCCTTCGGGCCCTTCTCCTTCGGGGCCTTGTCCTTCGCCGGAGGCTCCTCGCCCTCGACCGCCTCCTTGCCCTTCTTGATCACTTCGGGCTCGGCCGCCGCGCCCTCGACCCCCTCGGCCGGCGCCGGAGTCTCCTCGGCCCTGGGCGGCGCGACGACCACGACCACCCCCTCCGGCTCGCCGAGGATCTTCACGCCCTCCTTGACGCGGAGGTCCTTCACCGAGACCCCCTCGTTGATGTGGAGGCCGGAAACGTCCACGTCGAGGTGCTCGGGGATCTCCCTCGGCAGGCACTCGACCTCGATCTCCCGGATCACGAACTCCAGGACGCCTCCCTCGTTCTTCACCCCCTCGGCCAAGCCCAGGAGGCGCACGGGGACCTTCACGTGCACGGCCTTGTCCAGCCGCACGCGCACGAGGTCGACGTGGCGGTAGCGATCGGTCACCGGATCCCGATCGATGTCCTTGATCATCACGGCGCCCGCCTGACTCTTCCCCGCCACGCTGATCGAGAAGATCGTGTTCCGCCCCGCCTCGAGCTTGAGGATCTCGTCCACGCGGCGCGGATCGAGGAGGACCGGCACCGGAGGCTCTCCCGCGCCGTAGACCACGGCGGGGACCGTTCCGGCCCTGCGGTGCCGGCGGCTCGCGTTCTTCCCCAGGTCGCTCCGCGGCTCGACGTCGACGACGATGTCTGTGATCATGGCACGCTCTCTCTCTCGCCCCGCGCCGTCCGCGCCCAGCGGGGACGGACGGGGCTTCACGCCCTTGGGATCCGTCGCTCTCGGCCTCTCCCCGAGACCCGGGGCCGCGGCGGGCGGATCCGTGTCCCCCGCGGCCGATTCCGATCGAACTCTAGACGAACAGCGAGCTGACCGACGAGTTCCCGTGAATCCTCGCCATCGCCTCCCCCAGCAGGTCGGCGATCGACAGCACGGTGATCTTCGCGCTCGCGGCCCTCTCCGGCGTCAGCGGGATCGTGTCGGTCACCACCACCCGATCGAGATCCGACGCGGCCAGCCGGTCCATCGCGGGCCCCGAGAGCACCGCGTGGGTGAAGCAGGCCGACACGGCGCCGGCCCCGTTCTTCCTCAGCGCGCCCACCGAGCCGACGAGGGTCCCCGCCGTGTCCACGATGTCGTCGACGATCACGCAGGTGCGGCCGCGGACGTCTCCGATCACGTTCATGATCTCGGCGACGTTCGCCTCGATCCTCCGCTTGTCGATGATCGCGAGAGAGGCGCCGAGCCTGCGCGCGAAGAACCTCGCCCTCTCGACCCCCCCGGCGTCGGGGCTGACGATCGTCAGGCTCTCGAACCGCTCCCGCGCGATCCACTCGAGGAGCACCGGCGCCGCGAGCAGATGGTCGACCGGGACGTCGAAGAACCCCTGGATCGCCGGGGCGTGGAGGTCCACGGTGAGCATGCGCTGAACGCCCGCCGCCTGCAGGAGGTCCGCGACGAGCTTCGCGGAGATCGGGACGCGGGGCTTGTCCTTCCGGTCCTGCCGGGCGTACCCGTAGTAGGGAACGACCGCCGTGATCCGCGCGGCGGACGAGCGCTTCAGCGCGTCCACGATCAGCAGCAGCTCGAGCAGGTTGTCGTTGACCGGCTGGCAGGTCGGCTGGATGACGAAGACGTCGGTCCCGCGAACGTTCTCCAAGACCTGGCAGTACGACTCGCCGTCGCTGAATCGGGTCAGCTTCAGCTGTCCGAGGGGGACGCGCAGGTAGTCGCAGATCGCCTGCGCGAGCCGCGGGTTGCCGTTCCCGGAGAACACCTTCATCTCGCTCTTCATGGCCGTCGCGCCCGCCTCCCCGCTCCTAGCTGGCTGGGGCGGGAGGATTCGAACCTCCGAATGCGGGTTCCAAAGACCCGTGTCTTACCACTTGACGACGCCCCAGCAAGGGCCCGCCCCCGCCTCACGGCCAGGGCGAGCCGCTCTCCTCCCGCCGATCGAGCGGATCCTCGGCGTCCGTCCCGTCCGGCGACGGCTCGCGGAGCGCCCGGAGCTCGCCCGCCGGAGTCCCGCCGGTCTCCGCCAGGACCTCGCGGTACTTCGCCACGATCAGGTCCTCGATCTTCCTCCGAGTCTCGCTGTTCAACGGATGCGCGATGTCCCGGAACATCCCGTTCTTCCGCTTCTTGCTCGGCATCGAGACGAAGAGGCCCTCGGCCCCCTGGATGATCTTGATGTCGCTCACCACGAAGCACTCGTCGATGACGATCGAGGCGAACGCCTTGAGCTTGTCCTCGTGGACGGGAAAGACCTTCACCTGGGTGATCTCCACGCTCGAGACTCCCCTTCCCGGCCTCAGGCGTCCCCTCCGGCCTCGACCACGCGCACCCCGCAGCTCACCGTCCGCGATCCGAACACGCGCCATCCTGCGAAACCCGACGCGAGCCGGGCCTCGGCCCCGCGCAGCGCGCCCGCATCGTCGAACACCCCGAAGACCGTCGAGCCGCTTCCCGACAGGAGCGCCGCCTCCGCACCGCACCGCAGGAGCGCCTCTCGAAACTCCGACAACTCCGGCCGGCGGGCGAGGACGACGGCTTCCAGGTCGTTGGGCCCGACCCGGAAGTCGTTCTCCCCCGGCAGGTTACCGCCCGACGAACGCGGAAAGCTACCATCCTCGGGAGCGGGTGTCAAATCCCGGTCGAACGCCTCGTACGCCTCCCGGGTCGACACCCCGAACGGCGGCACCCCGAGGAGGAGCAGGCGGTCTCCCGCGTACCGGAGGGGCGTGACGCGATCTCCCCTTCCCTCCCCCAGCGCGGCGCCGCCATGGAGGAAGAAAGGCACGTCCGATCCGAGTTCCGCCGCGATCGACCCGATCTCCCCGCTCGCGAGGCCCAGATTCCAGAGCCGGTCGAGGAGCACGAGCGCGCCCGCCGCGTCGGAGCTTCCTCCTCCCATTCCCCCGGCGACGGGGATCGCCTTGCGGAGGCGGAGCGCCGCTCCCCTCCTCGGGTCGCCCGCCCGGCGCCGGAGCGCATCCGCCGCGCGGAGCACGAGGTTCTCCGGTCCCCCCGGAACGCGCGGATCGTCGCAAGCGAGGGCGAGGCGCTCCGACGGGCGGGCGGTCAGCGAATCCCACAGGTCCACCGCCTGGAACACCGTCCGGATCTCGTGATACCCGTCCGCCCTTCGCGCGCCCACCCGGAGCGAGAGATTCACCTTCCCCGGACAGCGGGCCTCGAGGATCGCGCCGCTCACCGCCCCGCTCCCGGCTCCGCCCCGGGAAATCCCGCCCCGTCGTCCGGGCCGAGATCCTCGAGCGGCAGCGCGGTCAGCCCCGAGACCGGCGCTCCCGTGCCCGTGCCCTCGCCGAGGGTCGTCGTCGCGACGCTCCGCCGCACCAGCCGGAGGGTGCGGCCGCCCGAGCGGATCTCGATCCTCTCCGGAAGGCCGCCGCCCGACGCGGGCGCGCGGTCGATCCGGACGGCGGGATCGGGGGACGCGCCCACGCCGAGCACCGCGCCCACCAGATCGTCGAGCGACAGGGGGACTCCCAGGAGACGCTCCATCGCGCGCGCGCTCGCCTCGCCGACGTACGCCGTCCGCCGGCGGGGCAGCGAGACCGCGATGCGGCCCCCGCCGCCGTCCAGGACGACCTCCGGGGATCCGGTCGGGGACAACGCCTCGGCGTGCAGCCTTCCGGGCTCCGCCACCCAGAGGAGCAGCCGGAAGCTCCTCTCCTCTCCGCTCCCGGAGTCGATGACGGCGCGATAGGACCCGATCTTCGCGGGAGGCCCGACCCCGCCCTCGCGGCGCCCCGCGCAACCGAATGCCGAGAGCAGCGCGATCCCCGCGACGAGAAGGGCGCGGCGGCTCACCGGCCGGCGCCGAGCTTCTTTCGAATCTCGGGAGCGTTCTCCGAGCCGGCCTCGATCGAGCGCTGCCACGCAGCGCGCGCCCGCTCCGCGTCCCCGAGCCCGTGGCACACGTCGCCCAGGTGCTCGAGGACCGTCGCGTCGAACGGGCGCTCCCCCGCCGCCCGCTCGATCGGGCCCCGGGCCTCCTCGATCCTCCCGAGACGGTAGAGCGCCCAGCCGAGGGAGTCGAGGTATGCGGCGTTCCACGGGTCCTTCTCGATCGCGCGCCGGACGAGCGAGAGCGCCTCCTCGAGCTCGACGCCCCGATCCGCCAGGCTGTACCCGAGGTAGTTCAGGATCGTCGCGTTGCCGGGGTCGAGCCGGAGCGCCCCGCGCAGCTCGAGATCCGCTTCCTCGTACCGGCGCGCCTGCTCGAGGAAGGCTCCCAGCCGGAATCTCGCCCTCGCGTCCTCCGGCGCCGCTGCGACCCAGGCGCGGAGCACCCGCTCCGCCTCGGCCGGGCGCCCGCCCGAGACCAGCGAGATCGAAGCCTCCTCCCAGACCCCCGGGCCGAGGAGCGACTCGGCCTCGTCGTAACGGGCGAGAGCCTGATCGAGCCGGCCCTCCAGCACGAAGCTCTCCGCCTCGACCAGCGCCGCGACTCCCCTCACGCCCTGACCGCCGAGCCTCCCGGCGATCTCCCGGGCGCGCTTCGCGTCCCTCGAGGCCAGCGCGATCCGCGCGCCGAGCTCCAGCGACTCGACGGCGTCGGGACGCTCGAGCTCCCGGGCCAGCCGCTCGGCGTCCGGGACCCGGGATCCCTCGAGCAGCAGAGAGGCCAGCCGCCGCCGGACGCCGTCCCGTCGCTCGACGGCCTCCGGCTCGCTCCCCGACATCGTCGCGATGGCGCGGCCGAACGCCGCGCCCGCGCCTTCGAGGTCCCCCTGCCGCCCGAGCACCTCCCCGAGGAAGGACTGGATCCCCCCGTGATCGGGAAGCTCCGCCGCGAGCCTCCGGGCGATCTCGACGGCGTCGGCCAGACGGCCGACCTCCCCGTAGGCGGTCGCCAGCTGGAACCGCGCGAGCCGGTTGTCGGGCACGAGATCGCGCACCGCCTCGAAGTCCTTCACCGCCTCGATCTCCCGGCCGAGATGGAGAAGCGCCTCGCCCCGGAGCGCGCGGGGCCCCGGCCGGGCCGGCTCGGCGTCCACCACCCTCGAGCAGGCCGCGACGACCGCCTCCCACCCGCCCGTCTCCCGCGCGAGGTCGCCGAGGGGGATGAGGATCTCCTCGGCGTCCGGGTTCGTCGCGTAGAACGCGGCGAGGACGTTCAGCGCCTCTTCCTTGCGTCCGTCCCGCTCCAGGTACTGCGCCAGGAGCCTCGTGGCGGCGGAATCCCCGGGCCGGCGGTCGGCGAAGCTCCGGGCCGCGGCGATCGCTCCGGCCGGATCCGCCGCCAGCGCGCGAAGCCTCGCGAGCATCGGGAAGATCTCGTCGTCGGCGTTCTCGTCCCGAGAGAGCTCCTCGTACAGGGCGATCGCCCGGTCGCGGGCTTCCGGATCGCCGGCGGAGCCGAGGGCGCGCCGCGCGGCCAGGTCGGCCGAGACCCGGAGCGCCGTGGGCTCGTCCGGATCGATCCCGAGGGCGACCTTCGCCGCCTCCTCCGCGTCCGCCTGCCTCCCGAGCTGGAGGAGAATCGCGGCGGACTCGCCCCGAAGCTCGGCGGAGGCCGGCGCCCCATCGGTCGCCTCGCGCAACTCCGAGAGCGCCTCCGAGACGCGGCCGCGGCCGGCCGCCAGCCGAGATCGCATGAGGTGGAAGTAGGCGTCGCCCCTCCTCGCCGTCGCGTCGACGCCCGGCGCGGCGGTCGGCGTCTCCGACGAGACCGCGCGGGCGCACGGCGGCAGAAGGGCCGCCAGCAGGACGAGGAGAGCGGGGCGCATCGGCAATCCGGTCCTCCGGGTCGCGGCTCGCTCAGGCGGCCTTCTCCGCCTCGAGCGCCGCGAAGTCCTCGATCGCCTTCCGGAGGATGTCCTCCTCCATCTCCTCCCGCTTCGCGGTCGATCGGAGAGGCCGGTCGGGAACGATCCCTTCCTGGTTCCACGTGGAGCCGTCCGCGGTCGCCCAGACC
>CAZPWK010000092.1:0-10263 GCA_964590285.1 uncultured Acidobacteriota bacterium
AGGGGGGCGGACCATGAAGAGACGCGCTTCGGGCGGGCGATCCCTCGCCCTCGCTCTCGGCCTCGCGTGGGGGCTCCTGCCGGGGAGGGCGTCGGCCCAGAGTCCCGTAGTCCCCGCGGAGGTCGCGGACGTCGGGGTGGCCCGGAGCGGGGCCGACCTCTCGCTCTCCTGGACCCCGGTGACCCAGGACGCTCTCGGTCAGCCGGCGACGATCGACCGCTACGTCGTCTACCGGGGCACGGGACCGCGGTTCCCGGAGACGTTCGCTCCGGCCGGCGTCTCGGAGACCCCCGGCTTCGTGGACCCGGGCGCGGGGGAAGGCGCGGGCGACCTCTACTACCTGGTCACCGCGGTGAACGAGGCCGGCGTCGAGGGCCCGGCCCGCCCCTCGGTCTTCACGGCCGCGCCCGCGCTCACCGGTCACTGGACCGCGACGACGATCGAGCTGCAGTGGACCGACGCGCTTCCCGCCGACGGGGTCGCCGGCTACCGGGTCTACTGGGGGCCGGCGCCGCGGACGTACACGTCCTGGCAGGACGTGGGCCTGGCCCGGTCCCACTCGCTGGCCGGCCTCGTGCCGAACCGGAACTGGTACGCCGCCGTCGTCGCCCTGGACGCCCTCGGCAACATCTCCGCCTTCTCCAACGAGCACGTCGACGCCGTCGCCGGCACGATCGAGCTGCGCAGCCACGATGCGTCGCACCTCTGCTTCACCGGTTGCGAGGCGCAGGAGGGGGAGATCGTCCGCAACTCGGGCCGGGAGATCATGGTCCCGGTCGAATTCCCGGCGGGCGACTGGGTCCGCATCACGCTGACGTTCACCGCGGACTCGCGCCTTTGCGACGACCCGATCGCCCCGGACAAGTGCGGCGACAACAACCCCGGCTGGAACCCCTGCGGCGACCCGTGGGACCGGACGGCCAGCGTCTATCTCGTGCTCAACGACTGCATCGAGACGGGCGGCAACTGTTACGCCCAGGCGGGGAACCTCGAACTGATCCGGACGATCACGCCGTTCGGCACCGACGCCCCCGAGCCCGACGGCTCCGGCGAGGTCCCCCCCGCGGTCTGGACGTTCGACGTCACGCCGTTCGCGAAGCTGCTGACCGGAACGAAGCACGTCGGGGCGTACATCGCGACGTGGGTCTCCCCGGGATGGTACGCGAGCGTGGATTTCCGCTTCACGGAGGACCCGGCGCAGGCCTCGCCCGAGCCCCCGGCGGACGGCGTGATCCCGGTCTGGTTCCTCGACGGGGGCGATTCCACCGCGACCGTCCCCGTGACGATCCCGGCCGGAACGACGCGCGTCGCGGCCCGGCTGTTCACGACCGGCCACGGAGGGATCGGGAAGCCGGAGTGCGACTGCCCCGCGCGGCCGTGCGACGAGTTCTGCTCGAAGTGGGTGCAGATGGTGGTCGACGGCGAGGTCAAGCGGGAGGTCTTCCCCTGGCGCACCGACTGCAGCCCGCTCGGCGAGGGGATCTGCGGAGAGGGGACCTGCGACGAGTGGAACGCCTGCGGCTGCCCCTCCTGCACCTACAACCGCGCCGGCTGGTGCCCCGGGTTCCTGGCCTGCCACGAGAACGAGCCCTGCGACCAGGACTTCGACGCGACGTCCTGGTTCGTCCCCGGGGCGACGCACTCCATCGGCGTCCGCGTCCCGGACATCACTCCCGGCGCGTACTGGGCCAACAGCGTGGCGGTCTACTGGTACGAGGACTAGCGGACCTGGCGCCCCGGAGGCTCAGAGGCACGGCCTCTCGATCTGCCTCGCCAGGAGGCGGATGTCCGTCTCGTCCACGTCGCCGTCGCCGTCGAGATCGCCGCTCGTGCCCGCCGGGACGTCCTCCCCGAAGGAGCTCATCAGGATCGCCTGGTCGTCCGCGTCCACGTCGCCGTCCTCGTCGAGATCGCCGGTGCAGGTCACGCTGAGCACGAACCCGTGCGAGGCGGGGAACCCGTTGATGTCGGTGACGTCCGAGCGGATCCCGTGCCCGGTGACCAGCGTCGTCTTGCCGACGCGGACGATGGCGGTGGCGTCCCTCAGGTTCCACGGGCTCCCCGGCGGCAGCATCTCGTTGAGCACGCGGTACTGCCCGGCGCGCCACACCGCCGCCGCCATCTCGTAGTCGCGCGTGACGTCGCTCTTCACGATGTACACCTGGCCCGCGATCTGCCCGGCCTCGCTGATCGAGGAGGGGAAGAAGGCCGCTAGGTGCTGCTGGTCCATCGGGAGGATCGAGAACCCGGCCGGGAACCCGTACGCCGGCGCGGGGAGCCAGAGGCAGGGGACGCCCATGTCGATCTCGCACGCGACCTCGCCCCTGTCGTTCACGAAGGCGGCGCCGACGTAGTCCGCGAAGTCCGGCGCCAGGTCGTTCATCCCGGCCGGGAGCCCGTACGCCGGCTCCGGCAGGTAGAGGAACGGCTTGCGGAGCCCGGAGTCGTCCTGGGCGACGCCCGAGATCTGTCCGAGGGCGTTGACGTCGTGCGCCCAGCTGAATCCCGTGCCGTCCGAGCGCAGGGTGCCGAGATCGGTCACGACGGGACCTCGGGGCTCGAGGACCCAGCGGACGGCGCGGTGCACCCAGCCGTCCACCACCGCGTCCCCGACGATATCCCCCGAGTCGCCGACCTCCGTCGCGCGGGCGGGTCCGTCCGGGACCAGCGGGGGGAGCACGTTCCATCCCTCGACCCCTCCCGGCACCCGCTTCGGCAGCCAGAGCATCGCCATGAGGCCCTGGTCGCCGTCGTTCTCGCCGACGACCCAGAGCGACTCGTTGATCCCGGTCCCCCGGCTCTGGCATCCCAGGGGCGAGCAGGTGCCGTCCCCCTCGAGAGCGCCGAGGTCCGTCAGGATTCCGTCCGTGTAGAGGACCGCGTGCGCCAGGAAGGGGAGCGCCGGCGTCCCTTCCAGGTCGCCGATGGTCCCCTCGAAGAAGGAGTAGCCGGCGACGTCCCCGGCCGAGTTGATCGCCGTGCCGACGCTCGCCCGGTCGTGGATCGTGCCGATGTCCTCGATCGTCAGGTTGGACCCGGACGGCGCCGGCGCGGGGCCGGATGCCGCCTTCTGCAGGTAGACGTCCGCGGCGCCCGCCGAGGGGAGCGCGAGGACGCCCGCCAGGAGCGACAGGAGCGTCAGGGCCTTCGGGATCCGCGTTCGAGCCATCATGGTCGTTCGCCTCTCCCCCGCGAGGATCGCGGGGACCGTTCGTCCATCACGTCCCGGGGGACGGGCGGCGCACCCCGCCGCGGGCCCTCCCGGGACTCGGCATGAATGTACGGGGCCGGAGGGCGTCTTCCAGGCGATTCCGCGGGCGCCGATCACAATTTGCGGACTCCGGCGCAACCGGTCGGCATCTTCGGCGTGATCTCCGGCGATCCCGCCCCGAGTTGCCGGCAGGGGCTCGTGTGCTACAATTGTGACTCTATTTGTCCTGATTCGGGGGATGGGGCCGCTGGCGAAGCGGATGAAGAAGGAGAAAACGATGGCCCACCACCTGCCTCCCCTCCGGTACGCCTTCGACGACCTGGAGCCGTGGATCGACGCGCGTACCATGGAGATCCACTACGGAAAGCACCACAACGCCTACGTCACCAACCTGAACAAGGCCCTGGACGAATACGAGGACCTTCGGGATCTCTCGATGGAGGGGCTCCTTGGCGATCTCGACCGCCTGCCCGAGACGATTCGCACGACCGTCCGCAACCACGGCGGCGGCCACCACAACCACGCTCTGTTCTGGAGCTTCATGAAGAAGGGGGGCGGCGGCGAGCCGAGGGGCCGGGTCGCCGACGCGATCCGGAGCACGTTCGGGTCGTTCGAGGCGTTCCAGGCCAGGTTCTCCCAGGCGGCGATCGGCCGCTTCGGGTCGGGCTGGGCCTGGCTGTTCGTCCGGCAGGGAAGGCTCCTGCTCGACTCCACCGCGAACCAGGACACGCCGGTCATGAACGGCGGGGCCCCCGTGCTCGGGCTCGACGTCTGGGAGCACGCCTACTACCTGAAGTACCAGAACCGGCGCGCCGACTACGTGAACGCCTGGTGGAACGTCGTGGACTGGGACCGGGTCGAGGAGCTGTACCGACTCGCCACGAAGTGACCCGCGGACGGCCGGCCAGCCCCGGAGGGGGCTTCGCCGGGGCGGGCCCGCCACCTCCCTTGCCGGGGTCCGGGCGGCCCCCATACAATCCGTCCTGCACCCGACGGAACCGTCCGGACACCAGGAGGTAGGCGCCATGGCCCACGTCCTCGACCCTCTCCCGTACCCGTTCGACGCGCTCGAGCCGTTCCTGGACGCGAGGACGCTCGAGATCCACCACGGCAAGCACCACGCGGCCTACGTGGCGAACCTCGAAAAGGCGCTCGCGCCGCACCCCGACCTGCAGAGGCTGCCGCTCGGCGACCTTCTCGCGAAGCTCGACTCGGTGCCGGAGGGGATCCGCACGACGGTCCGGAACAACGCGGGCGGACACTTCGCGCACAACCTGTACTGGCGGACGATGAAGAAGGGGGGCGGCGGCGAGCCGCGCGGCCCCCTGGCGCAGGCGATCGCGTCCTCGTTCGGCTCGTTCGCCGAGTTCAAGGCGAAGCTGACGCAGGCCGCCGTCGGCCAGTTCGGCTCGGGCTGGGCGTGGCTGTACGCCGACGGCGGCAAGCTCGCGGTGCGCGGCACGCCGGGGCACGACTGTCCGGAAATGACCGGCGGCCGCTCGCTGCTCGTCGTCGACGTGTGGGAGCACGCCTACTACCTGAAGTACCAGAACCGGCGCGCGGACTACGTCGAGGCGTGGTGGAGCCTCGTCGACTGGGACGCGGTGCGCCTCTAGAGGGCCCGGTCCCGAGGATGCGGTGAGGACGGTGGAGCCGATTCGACTGACGAGCCTCGCGTCCTGCGCCGGGTGAGCGAGCAAGATGGGGCCGGAGGCCCTGGACCGGATCTTGCGCCCGCTCGCCGGCATGTTCGACGCGAAGCGCCATCCCGACCTGCTCCGCGGGCTCGAGGCCCCGGACGACGCGCTCGTGTGGAGGCTGGACGCCGAGCGCGCCATCGTCCAGACGGCCGATTTCTTCCCGCCGGTCGTCGACGACCCGTACGACTTCGGCGCGATCGCAGCGGCGAACGCCCTGTCCGACCTGTACGCGATGGGGGCGGTCCCCCTCTTCGCGATCAACCTGGTCGCCTTCCCCGAGGGGCTTGACCCCGCGGTGCTCGCCGAGATCTTGAGGGGCGGCGCGGAGAAGGTCCGCGAGGCGGGCGCGGGCGTCGCCGGGGGGCACACGACGACCGACCGGGAGCCGAAGTACGGCCTCGCCGCGACCGGGATCGTCCATCCGGAACGGATCCTGTCGAAGGGAGGCGCCCGGCCCGGCGACGCGCTCGTCCTGACGAAGCCGGTCGGCACCGGCGTCGTCACGACCGCGCACAAGAGGGGCCGGGTGGAACGGGCCGATCTGGACGCGGCGGTCGCCTCGATGGCGAGACTCTCCGAGGGCGCCGCCCGGATCCTGCGGGCCGCCGGCGCCGCGGTCCACGCCCTGACCGACGTCACGGGGTACGGTCTCCTGGGCCACGCCCACGAGATGGCCGAGCAGTCCGGCCTCGCGCTGCGGTTCCGGTGGTCGGAGGTCCCCCTCCTCCCGGGCGCCGAGCGGTACGCCGACGAGGGGATGGTGCCGGGCGGCTCGCGCCGGAACGAGTCGTACTACGGGGCCTGGGTCTCGTGGGAGCGCACCCTCCGGGATCGGGAGAGGCTGCTGCTCTTCGACGCCCAGACCTCGGGCGGGCTGCTCGCGGCGGTCGCGCCGGATCGCGCGGACGACCTACTCGCGGCCTTCTCGTCGGCCGGGGAGCCGGCGTGGCGCGTCGGCGAGGCGGTGGAGGGAGCGGCGGGCGGGCTGCGGATCGGCTGATCCCCCGCGCGACGGGAGTGCCGAGATGGCGGATGCGGGCGCGCGTTCCGGCGTTTCCCCGGGTCCGAGAGGGGCCGCCCTGCTCCTCGGCCTGCTGATCGGGTCGGGAGCGGCCGTCCCGGCGGAGCCCTGGACCCTTCTCCGGATCCGGGCGTTCGGCTCGGAGCGGTTCCGGGAGCCCGACGTCGTGGCCGCGACCGGCCTCGAGCCCGGGGCGACCGTGACCCTCGAGAGCTTCGAGAAAGCCTCCGCGCGGCTCTCCCGTCTCGGGACGTTCGCCGAGGTGACCTACCGGTACTCCCAGGACGGCCGGAACGCCATCGTGCAGTTCCACGTGCGCGACGCCCGGAGCTTCCTGCCGTGCCGCTTCGAGAACTTCGTGTGGTTCACGGACGCGGAGCTCGACGCCGCGCTCGCGGACCGCGTTCCCCTGTTCGTCGCGGGCGAGGTCGCCGCCGCCGGGAGCCAGCAGGACGAGGTCGCGGCGGCGCTCGGCGCGATCCTGAAGGCGCGGCGGCTCCCCGGGTCCGTCGGACGGATCGTGCTCCCCGGCGCCGCGGGGGGCTCGCGCATCGGCTTCCGCGTCGAGGGGGTGCCGATCTCGATCGCGCGAGTGGACTTCGAGGGGTACGGCCACGCCGACCCCGATGCGGTGCGGCGCGCGGCCGCCCCCCTCGTCGGCAGGGCGTTCGCCCGGACGCCGGTCGAAGCCTTCCTCGTCGAGAGCCTCGCCCCCCTGTGGTCGGAGATCGGGTACCTCCGAGCCGGGTTCGCGGGGCCGTCCGCCCGGGTCCTCGAGTCGGGCCCCGAGGGGGTCTCGGTCGCCGTCGGCCTCGGCGTGCGCGAGGGGAAGCGGTACGCGTTCGCCGGCGCGGAGTTCGCCGGCGCCGCCGCGTTTTCGGCCGCCGAGCTCGCCGCCCGGATCGGCCTCGTCCCGGGGGAGCCGGCGAACGGCGTGAGGCTCTCCCGGGATCTCGACGCGATCCGCGGGCGGTACGCGGGGCGCGGATACCTCCGCGCCGCCGTGGAGGGGAGGCCGGTCTTCGACGAGAAGGCCTCGACCGTACGGTACGAGATCGAGGTCCGGGAGGGCGGCCTCTACCGGATGGGGAAGCTCGAGATCGTCGGCGTCCCCCGGCGGCACGCCGAGAGGCTCAGGAAGATCTGGAAGCTGTCCCCCGGCGATCCGTTCGATCCCGCGAGCTCGGATGCGTTCCTCGGCGAGTGCGGAAGCCGCCTCCCGGCGAGCCGCCACGGCTGGACCGTGGAGCGTTCGCAGGAGATCCGCGACGCGGACCGGACGGTGGACGTGACGATCCGGCTGACGGAGAAGCGTCCCGGCTGAGGCGCGTCACGGGGATCGGCGGGCGCGCCTCAACGGGGCTCCAGGGCGTCGTGCTCGACCGCGCCTCCGACGATCGTCAGCACGGCCCGCGCGTCCGCGATCCGGTCGTCGGGGGCGGAGAGGATGTCGCCGGACAGGACCGTGACGTCGGCCAGCTTGCCCGGCGTCAGCGTGCCGCGGTCCTTCTCCTCGAACGCGGCCCAGGCGGCGTTCGCCGTGTACGATCGCAGCGCCTCCTCCCGCGTCATCCTCTGCTCGGGGAAGAAGAGCGAGCCGTCCCGCGCCCGCCGCGTCACCGACGCGGCGAAGGAGGCGATCGGGTCGACGGGCTCGACCGGGGAGTCGGTCCCGTTGACGATCGTCGCGCCGGAGTCGATGAGGCTCCTCCAGGCGTAGGCGCCTTCCCGCGCCCGCCGCTCGCCGATCCGCTCGACGACCCACGGCCCGTCCGACGCGCAGTGGATCCCCTGCATCGCGGCGATCACCCCGAGCCGGCCGAAGCGGCCGAGGTCGGCCGGGTCCAGGTGCTGCGCGTGCTCGATCCGCCACCTCAGGTCCTTCTTCTCGGGCCGGCTCCGGAAGACCCGCTCGTAGACGTCGAGCACCTCGCGGTTCGCCCGGTCTCCGATCGCGTGAACGCACAGCTGGAGCCCCAGGTCGATCGCGAGGCGCGCGGTGGCCTCGAGATCCTCGACCGGCGTCGCGCGCATCCCCGTCGTCGCCGGGTCGTCGGAGTAGGGGAGGAGCATCAGGGCGCCGCGCGAGCCGAGGGCGCCGTCCGCGTACCTCTTGATCGCGCGCACCGTCAGGCGCCCGCCCGCCGCGGGGACGATCGGGAGGTCGCGGGCCCGCGCCGCGATCTCCTCGTCGGGCTCCTCGATCATCACGTGGAGCCTGAGCCTCAGGCTGCCGTCCATCTCCATCTTGCGGAGCACCTCGATCGTCTCGAAGTCGGAGCCGGCGTCGTGGAACGCCACGATCCCCCTCGAGAGGCACTCCTCCTGCGCGCGGAGCGCGTCCCGCCCGAGGCCGGCCTCGCGCTCCTCGGGCGCCTCGGCGGCGCGCCCGGACCTCATGGCGAGCCGCACGGGCTCGTCCGCCGCCTCGACGAGAACCCCGGTCGGCGCCCCCCGCGCGTCGCGGACGATCCTGCCGCCCGGCGGGTCCCCCGCGGGCCGGTCGAGCCCGGCGCGCTCGAGCGCGGCCGAGTTCGCGATCGACGCGTGGCCGCTCGCGTGGCGGAGCCAGACGGGGTGGGCCGGCGCCGCCCGGTCGAGCGCGGCGTTCGTCGGGAACCCCTCGACCGAAGGCTCGGCCGGCGCGCTCCACCGCTCCTGGTGCCACCCGCGCCCCTCGATCCACTCCCCGGGAGCCGCGGACCGCGCCGCGGCCTCGACCTTGGCGGCGACCCCTTCCCAGCTCGACTCGGAGCCCAGCTCGAGGATCGTCATCGAGTGACCGAGGCTGAGGAAGTGCGCGTGCCCCTCGACGAGGCCCGGCACCGCGAGCCGGCCCGCGAGGTCGATCACCCGCGTCGCCGGGCCGACGAGGCGGGCGACGTCCTCGTCGGTCCCCACCGCGACGATCCGCTCTCCGCGGACCGCGATCGCCTCGGCGCGGGGCCGCGCCGGGTCGAGCGTCACGACGTGTCCGTGGAGGAGCGCGAGGTCGGCGGGCTTCTCGCTTCCCGTTCGGCACGCCGTCGGCGTGCCGAGAGCGCAGGCGGCGGCGAGCACCATGGCGGCGGCGAGCCTCCGATCGCGTGCGGCGGGCGGCAAGACGTGCCCTCCCGGGAATCCGGCCGCGCCGATCTTACGACAAACGGAAGGCGGCGGGACCTTCCCCTCTACGGAGCGACCTCGAGGTCGAACGTCAGGCGCAGGTTCCGCGCTCCCATCCGGGCTTCCCGGAGGATCGCCCGCACGCGGACGTTGCCGGCCGAGGAGGGGACGGTCCAGGACGTGTCCACGAGGAGCGGAAGCGTCGGGAGCAGGGGGCCGACGTCGACGGAGCCGGTCAGCGGGAGAGCGATCGGCACCTGCTCGAACTTCAGGTAGGCGTGCTTCCGGCCCTGTCGCTCGCCCACGCGGAGCGACACGCGCGGCTCGACCGGAACGTCGAGCCCGAGCTCCGGGACCACGAGCCGGAGCGACGTCAGGAGGAACCCCTCCTTGTCGTCGCCGGCGCTCGGGTCGAAGCCTCGGACCTCGAGGTCCCGGAGGAGCAGCGTGACCCCGCGTCCCTGCGTCAGGGGCACGCTCACCTGGCGGGGCGCCATCGCGGGCAGGAGCTCGTTGAGGGAAGCGACGTCGAGGGTGACGTCCACCCGGGCGTCGGCCGCGGGGGACGCGAGCGCGGCGAGGAGGAGGGCGAGCGCCGCCCGGCGGCCGGAGCGCCGCGGGGCGCTCACTGGGCCGCCCCCGACGCCTTCTTCGCGGGCGGCCTCGCGGCGGCCCGCATCGTCTCGTCGGCGGCCGCGAGGAAGCCGAAGTCCCGGTAGATCCCGGCGAGGAGCGCGGCGGCCCTGCCGTCGGCCGCGTTCGCGCGGAGCACCCGGTGGAGGATCGGGAGGGCGAGAATCTCCTTGCCGTCCTTCGCCAGGGCCTCGGCCCGGTCGAGGGCGCCCCGACCGGCCGGGCCGCGGGAAGCGGCCTTCGAGAGGCCCGCGGCCGTCTCCGCGATCGCCGGCGGCGCGGCCTCGGGGCGCGAGAGCGCCGCGAGCTCGGATTTCGCCGCCTCGAGATCGGACGCGACGGCGGCCGCGGCGGCCCCGAGAAGGTCGATCTGCCCGCCGCCCGCGGCCGCCGAGGCCCGGTAGGAGGAGCGCGCCCGCGGGAAGTCGCGGACGAGCATCGCGGCCGTCGCGCGACGCCTCAGGATCTGGACGTCGGCCGGCGCGAGCTCCGCCGCGCGATCGAGCGCGGCGAGGGCCTCGGTCTTCTTCCCGGCCTGGGCGAGCACGTACCCCCAGTCGGCGTGCACCGCCGCGTCCCGAGGGAACGCCTTC
>CAZPWK010000093.1:0-10240 GCA_964590285.1 uncultured Acidobacteriota bacterium
CGCGGGCGGGGGCGCGCCGCCGAGCCGGGCGACGAGCGGCGGTCGCTCGCGGCGTTCGCGTGGAAGAGGCTTCCGTCGCTCGCCGCGCTCCGGCTCGGTCCTTGCCTCGCGGCGAAGATTCCCTACTGAGGAGACCACGACGTGATGATCCCGCCCGTGGCCGTCCCTTTCGGCTTCTTGCGGCTCGCCGCCGGGATGCTCGGCTTTCCGCGCGGGGCCGGAGGCCGCGACTTCGCGGCGGATCTCGCGGCGGCGACGGCGGCCCGCGCGGCGACCCTCCACCCCAGCGGACGGGCGGCGCTCTCGGCGCTGCTGCGGGACGCCGCCGCGCCGGGCCGGGACGAGGTCCTCCTTCCCGCCTACACGTGCTGGACGGTCCCCGCGTCGGCGGTCCGCGCGGGGCTCAGGGTGCGGGTCGCGGACGTGGATCCCGTCACGCTCGACTTCGACCGCGCAGGCCTCGAGGCGGCTCCGACGGGCCGGCTGGCCGCCGTGGTCGCCGCGCATCTCTTCGCGCGGACATGCGACGTCGCCGGAGTCGCCGCCTCGTTCGAGGCTCGAGACCGTTCCGTCCGGGTCGTCGAGGACGCCGCGCAAGCCTGGCCTTCGGGGAACCCGGCCCCGTCGTGGCCGGTCGTGCTGTCGTTCGGCCGCGGGAAGCCGCTCCCGCTCGGGGGCGGCGGCGCCGTGCTCCACCACGACTCCTGTGCACCGCGGAGCCACGGCGCTCCTCCACACGGGGGTGGCTGGCGGGGCGCGCTCGCTCTCCTCGCGGCGTCGCTTATCGGCCGCCCGGTTTTCTTCGGGACGCTCGAGAGGATTCCGCGGCTCGGCATCGGTGCGACCGTCTACGATCCCGGATTCGATGCCGCCTCCCCCCCACGGGCGTGGCGCGACCGGCTCGGCGCGCGCCTGATCGCCTCCCTGCCCGAGCTCGCGGCGGAGAGGACGAGGAACGCGGTCCGGCTCCTCGAGCGGGCCCCGATCCTCGGGAAGGGCTGGCGGTGGACGTCGGCCGCCAGGGCCGAGGGCCCCTTGAGGCTCCCCGTTCTCGCGCCTTCGCGGAGCGCGCGGGACGCGGCGATCCGCGAGCTTCGCGCTTCCGGTGTCGCGGCGAGCCCGATGTATCCCGGCACGATCGCGGAGATCGCGGAGCTTCGTCCCCACCTCGTCAACCCCGAAGAACCGCTGCCCGGGGCCCGGTTCCTGGCCGACCGCCTGCTGACCCTCCCCACGTACCCCGGTCTCGATCCAGGGGATCTGGCTCGCATCGGCGACTCGCTCGAGCGTGCCGTGACGGCGTCCACCGCCCCGTAGCCCGGGTCAGCGGGAGGCGCGTCGGGAGGTCAGCGCGAACGGCCCGGACCCGGAGTAGAGCTCCGCAGCCTCGAAACCTTCGGGCAGGAGGACTCGGAAGCCCCGGGGCGGACGGCAGGCGTCTCCCGCGCGGACGCGAACTCCGGCTGCGTCCGCCTCGACGCGGAGATCGAGCGGTCCGAACTCGGTCGGAAGACGCACGCGCCAGGACTTTCCGGGAGCGAGCCAGTCGGGGGGGATGCCCGCGAGAAGCCGGATCTGCCCAGCGTCCTCGTGGACGAGGCAGTCCCGCAGCAGCAGCAGGAGCGATGCGAGGCTCCAACCGTGAGGGCTGGCCACGCCGCCCCACCACGGGGGGCTCGTCGCGAGCGCGGGCCAGTAGCCGGGATCCGATCCGCCCCCCTCGTCGAGGACTCGCCACCGCCGGAAGTTCGCGTCCTCGAGGAACCGGCGCGCGACCCGCCATCCCTCGTCGCGGTTCCCGGCAACGAGGCGGTTGTGGGCCGCGTCGATCTCGAGGTAGGGCCAGGGGGAGCCCGGTCGTTCCCGGCCGGGGAGCGGAGACGCGAGAAAGTAAGAGGCCGCTCCGGAGTCGAGCCGGTCGAAGCGTGCGGGCCACAGCGCGGCGCACTCGCCGCGCTCGTCCCATCCGAAGTCGTAGCCGACGGCGTTCATCAGGGCGCTCACGTGGAACGCCAGGTCCTCGAGCGATCGGCGGGCCACCTCCGCCCCGGACGCGTCCCCGGCGGCGCACAGCAGGTCCACGGCGCTCTCGAGTCCGGCGATCGACACGAAGTTGACGTACAGCGCGCCGTTCCCGTCCATCGTTCCCCAGTTGACCCGGGGAAGCGGCGCCGGAGCGAACCGAGCGCGCAGCGCCGCGGCGGCCGGGCCGGCCTCGATCCTCCGCCGCTCGCCGAGCAGGTCCGCTTCGGCGGCGCCCTCCCCCCGCGAACGCATGGACTCGATCGCCTCGGCGAGCCCGCGGATGTCGGAGGCGCGCCTTCGGAGCCACTCGGCGTCCCGCGAGAACCGCACGTATCTCCCGGCGGCCCGGAGCAGGTGCCCCGGCGCGTCCCCCTCGGGATGGGGACGACCCGCCCACGGATGCTCGAACAGGTAGTCGAGCGCGGCGCGCGCGCAGGACCACTGCCCCGTCACGAGAAGCCCGTCCACCATGTACGCGGCGTCGCGCGCGAACGGCCCGTAGTTGACGGGCGCCACGGGGATCCGCCCGCCCTGTTGCACCGCGAGGGCGAGGTGGGCGCCGGCGGCCAGCGTGGCTTCCGCCCAGGCCGGATCGGGAAGATCGAGGGCCAGGGAATCGAAACGGGAATCCCAGAACGCCTCGATCCCGCGGGTCCTGGCGCGCGCGTCCGCGGGTCCCTGCGGCGGGGCGGCGTCTCCGGGCGGTTCGTACGGAGGGAGCCTCCCGGCGCGCGCGAGGTCCTGCCCGCCGCCGGCTCGAGGAGGAATCGCCAAGGGACTCGAGAACCACATCTCGACCGGCCTCCCGGCCGGCACGTCGACGTCCCACCAGGCGAGCGCGGCCATCGGCTTCGCGGCGTCGCTCCTCCCCAGCGCCCCCCGGACGAGATCGCGCAGTCTCGAGAGCGCCCCCTTCGCCGACGCGAGCTCGCCGCCGGCCATGAGGGAAGCGATCCCGCGGTCGTCCGCGACGATCTCGACGCGGTCGGGCTCCCGCTCGAACCGGAGCGCGGGTATTCCGTCGGCGGAGATCGCGCGCGCGCCGTCGGCCCGCTCGTAACGCCTCGAGGCGCCGCTTCCCGCGGCCCCGGCGCCTCGCACCAGCGCGAGGACCCGGGCCCTCGCCGTCGGGCCCGTCCTCTCGCCCGAGATCCGGAGCCTCGTGTAGACGCCCGCGGCGTCGGCCGCCGTCTCCTGCTCGATCTCGAGTCTGCCCGCCCGGGAGCGGATCGAGACGATCGGCTTCCAGCCGTCCGCCAGCCGGTGCGCGTCCTCCGGGAAGCCGCGGACGAGACCGGACCAGTTCGTCTCGCCGGAGTCCGGATCCCAGACGGCCAAGTGAACCCCGCACGCGCCGATGCCCGGGGAGTAGGAGCCGGTCCAGGCGACGAACGACCGGGCCAGCTCGTGCGTGCCGGGCATCCCCAGCGGCGCGTGAAGTGCCGCGCGGGTGCCGTGCTCCCTAGCGAGATCGTGGAGTTCGGAGAGGCTGCCCGCGTTGTGGACGGCCGCGAGCGCGACGAAGACCGCGGCCATGAGCCGGAGCGGCCGGGCGGTCGTCGCGACCGCGAGACCGAGCGCGAGAGTCGCGAGGACCGCCCAGTTGCCCGAGTAGATCAGGAACTCGCTGCCGTAGACCAGGTGGAGCAGGAGGTGGAACGCGACGGCGAGGAGCGAGGCGGCCGCCAGCCGATCGCGCTTTGCGCGCAGGATCGCCCACGCCCACCCGGCGGCCGCGAGCGCGAGCAAGGCGAGCGCCGGCGCGGACAGGGCGCCGAGCGGCGCCTCCTGCGCCGAGAGGTACGGCGAAGGCAGGCCCCTCCGCGCGAGCGTTTCGGTGACGACGAATCCCGGTCCGACCAGCGGGTAACCTAGGACCTGGAGCGCGACGGACAGGACCTTCGCCGGACCCGGATCCCATCGGACGAAGCTCCCCTCCTCGAGCACCGACGTCGGAGCGAACCAGAGCGCGGAGCCCGGATAGAGCGCGGCCTGCGCGAGGGCCAGAGCCGCGGCGACGGCCGCGACGAGAGCCCACTGGGACGCGATCGCCCGCATCCGCCGCGTCCCGGATGGGGCGAGCGACCGGTGACGGGCCGCGTGGAAGATCCCCGCGACGAAGACGTTCGTCACGGTGACGCCGAGAGCTAGGACTCCCGCGAGGACCCACAGAACGCGCTCGCGCGCCGTGGCCTCCCGGTCCGAGTGCATGGCGAGGAGGAGCGCGGGCAGGGCCACCGTGGGCGCCGCGAGGGACGCGCTCTCGGGCAGCCCCGAGAGCAAGAGGAAGGCGAAGGACGAGACGTAGAGCGCCCCCGTCAGGGCTGCGGCGCCCAGCCGCCGCGTCGCCGCCAGGACGGTCGCGCCGAGGATTCCCGCGGACGCGGCGAGCGAGAGAACGCCGGTGAGCTGCGCCGCCCGGAAATCGGCGACTCCCGTCAGCCGGGCGACGACCAGGGCCCACGGTTGCCCGAGCAGGCAGACCAGAGGATGGACGCTGGTGCGGTAGTAGCCGCGCCCCCAGGCGCGAAGCACGCTCACGCTCCGATCGAGGTCCATGTCCAGGATGCCGCTCTGTCCGAGGACCTGGGCCTGGATCACCGGGACCTGCCGGACCGCCAAGACGCCGGCGACCGCGGCCAGCGCCGACAAGCCGCACACGACGAGCGAGTACCGACCGACGTTCCGCGCCCGATCCCGCGCGGACATCGGACGAAGCCGACCCGCGGCCTCGACGCCGAGGAGCACCGCAACCGCGATCCAGGGCAGGAATCCGAGCGCGTGACGCACAAGGTCCGTCAAGGAGCCCCTCGCTCGACGACCGGCCGCGGGCCCCCGTCCGCGCCGGGCGTCGTCATGGCGCGGAGACGGGGCGGGCGGCGAGATCCTCGTGGAACAGCGCGAGCGTCCGGTCCTTCGGACCGTAGTGCAGCGGGAAGAGACGCACCAGCCGGGCCTTCCCCAGCAAGTGACCGAGAACCCGGTCGTCCCTGCGCAGGATCGTGCTGTCCGTCAGGTAGACGCCGTACCAGACCCCCCGCGCGTCCTCGGGCGGGAACGCGGTGCCGATCTCGCGCTCGAACCTGCCGAGCCACTCGGCGCGCTCCCGCCCGACGTAGAACTGCGCGACGTCCCCTTCCTCCGCGAGGAAGAGCTCCCCCGGCCGACGGGCCCGCTCCACGGTCTCGCAGAGCGCCTTCCACCTGGGTTTGAGCCCGTGGTAGTAGGAGAAATAGAGGGTGGCATCGTAGGCCATCGCCGCGAGCACTCCCCCCAACACCAAGGCCGAGCCCCATCGCCCCGAGGCGTCCCGAGCCTCGCGGAGGATCCGATCTCCGGCGACGCCTGCGAGCGCGGAGATCGCGAGCATCGAAGGGAGGCAGTAGGAGGCCGATGCGATCGTCAGCGAGGAGGCGACGGTCACGAGAACGAAGGGAACCGCGATCCACGAGAGCGCCAGGAGGGCGAGGTCCCGCGCTTCGCGGTACAGGAAAACGAGGCCCGCCAGAGCCGGAAGCGCGAGGTAGGGAGGAATGTAGAACACGAGGCTGCCGACGATGTTCCAGGGCGGGTTCCACGCGGTGCGATGCTCCAGCGTGTACGAGCCGACCGCGAGGTAGACCGGCATGTACGCGACGAGCACGATCGAGAGCGCGGCGAGCGCCAGCGCGTGTCGTCCGTCGTCCCGGCTCCAGGGGGCTCCGAGACCCCGCGTCCGGCGCTCGATCGCCCAGCTCGCGATGACGAAACCGAGCAGGGCCGCCAGGTAGAAGCCGGCCGAGGAGTGCGTGAAGAGCGCCGCGAGGACCAGGAGGGCCGCGAGTGCCAGGCCCGACTTGGACCCCTCGCGCCAGAACCGGACGAACGCGTGGACCGCTCCCAGCAGGAACAGCGTCTCCAGGGAGAAGTGCCTGGCCGTCTGCGACCAGTAGAGATGCCAGATCGAGAGGGTCAGGACCAACGAGGCGAAGAACGCGGCCCGGGGACCGATCCACCGGCGCATCGCGAAGTAGGCGAGGCCGATCGTGGCCGTGCCGGCCAGGAAAGGTACGATCCGCGCGCCCAACTCGTTCGGCCCGAGCCACGCGATCGCCAGCTTCGTGAGCAGGAAGTTCACGGGCGCCGACGCGTACATCGGGCCGGAAACGTACTCCCCCGTGACCGCCGTCCAGAAGGTGTTCGCCTCGTCGGTCCACAGGTCCCAGCTCGAGAGCCGGATCATGCGCAGCGCGGCCGCCGCCGCGAAGACCACCCAGAACGCGAGCGTCCACCGCCGAGTCGCCGGGACGGCCATCAGGCGTCATGCCCCGGGAGCCGCGCGGGCGGCTCCGCCTCGGTGCCCTCTTCGACGAAGAAGGTCGGATGGTTCTGGACCCGCCGGAAGATGTGGCCCACGTAGATCCCCATGAGCCCGATGAGCAGAAACGCGCAGCCGAAGAGGAAGGACACGACGGCCGTGAGCGAGGCCCAGCCGGGCACGACGTGACCCCGGAATTTCGCCCACAGGACGTAGACGATCTCGACGAAAGCGAGGGCCGAGGTCGCGAATCCCAGGAAGATGCCCACCCTGAGGGGGATCGTCGAGAACGACGTGATGCCGGCGAACGCGAAGCGAACCATCTTCCGGACGCCGAACTTCGACGTTCCCCCGTGGCGCGGGCGCACCCGGTACTCGACGAACGTGTGCCGGTAGCCCATCCAGGTGACGAGGCCGCGCATGAACATCGCGGCTTCCTGCATGGACAGCATCGCGTCCGCGACCCGGCGGTCCAGGAGCCGGAAGTCGGAGGCTCCCGGCTCGATCCGCACCCCGCAAAGCGCGGAAAAGACCCGGTAGTACGCGGCCGAGGAGAATCGCTTGAACCGGGAGAACCCGCCCTCGCCGAGTCGTCTCGTGTGGACGATGTTGTGGCCTGCACGCCACTCCTCGATGAGTTTCGGGATCAGGTCCGGAGGGTGCTGCAAGTCGGCGTCCATCGTGACGATGACGCGGCCGCGGGCCTGCTGGATCCCCGCGAGGAGCGCATACTGGTGGCCGAAGTTCCGGGAGAGCCGGTAGCCCCGCACCCTGGGATCGCCCCCGGCGAGAGCCCGGATCCGGTCGAACGTCTCGTCGGCGCTCCCGTCGTCGACGAGGACGAGCTCCCACTCGAATCCGTCGAGGATCTCGCGGATCTCGCGGTAGAGCGCCTCGATGTTCTCCGCCTCGTTGAAGCACGGGGCCACGACCGAGACGAGGCCGTCGAGCTCTCGGCGCCGACTCTTTCCCTCGGGGGCGGAGGAGGCTGCCGTGCGTTCCATGGCGCCTGAATATCGCCCGATCCACCGTTCAAGTCAAACGACCCACGCCGGCCGGCGGCGGGCGGCGGAAGGCCCTCAGCGCGCGCCCCCGGGCCGGCGTCCGAGCGCCGTCGCCGCCTGGCAGCCGTAGCCGAAGATCACGAGCGGAACGGTGACGAAGGCCCGGAAGAAGGCGGGAACGAGCGAGCCCACCTCCGCGGGGACGCCTTCCGAGGCGCTCACCGCGAGCTGCTTGAGGCTCATCTCGAACGTCCCGAGCCCCAGGGGAACGAGCGAGACGACGCCCACGAGGTAGGGGAGGAAGTAGCTGAGCGCGACGAAGCCCCAGGATGGCTTGAGCCCGAGTCCCCCGTAGATCAGGGCGACCTGGAACGTCGACAACAGCCAAAGGGCGACGGAGTAAGCCGTCGAGGCGGCGACGGCACGGGGGCTCGAGAGAAGCGCATGGAACTGGTCGTGCACTCGAGCTGCCGCGTCCCCTCCCGCGGCCGCGAAGATCGTTCCGAGGACCCGGTTCAGCGGCCGGAGGAGCGACGCTCCTCCGCGCGTCCAGACGAGATACCCGGCCGCCGCCGCGAGGGCCAGGCCGGCGGCCGTCGCGAGCAGCCAGCGCGGCCCGCCCGTGAAGCCGACGACGGTGAGCCCCGCGAGCGCCGCGAGCGCGCCCAGGTCGCAGAGCTTCTCGAACACGAGGATCGCGAGCCCCCGGCCGCGCCCGCGCTCGAGACTCAGGGCGCGCGCGAGCTCGCCCGCCGTCCCGGGAGTGACGAGCCCCATGAAAAACGCCGCGTGCACCGAGAGGAAGGAGCGCCCGAAAGGAACGTCGATCCCGGCCCGGGACAGGAAGCGGGTCCACCGGAGCGTCTTGACCGCACCGCACGCGCCGTTCAGCAGGACGACGAGCAGCGCGACCGGCGGCGGGAAGGAGCGAGCCCTCTCGAACAGCGCCCCGAGATCGAGCCGGCCGAAGTAGAGAGCCAGCAGCGCGGTCCCCAGGATCAGAAGCAGGTAACGCCGCACGTCCCGCAGTCCTCCCCGCGGCGGCGCCTCGCCGGGTCCTCGGCGCGGAGGCGCTGCGGAACGCACCTTCCGACCGGCGCCCGCGCGCAAGACAACGCGAAACGCGGCCCGAAGTCAAGCGCCCGCGTTTCCGGGAGAGGGCGCGGGCGAAGAGGAGGCGCGGGCGTGGCCGGGCACGCCCCGAGGTCACCGCGTGTCGTCGCGCTCCAGGCCCTCGACGGTCGGCGGAGGCGTGATCGTGCAGCCCGAAGTGTCGAACGCGCAGGCCGAAGTGCACGAGAGCGTGCCGCTCGAGTAGCCCAGCGTCACGCAGGTCTGCCCGCCGAGGTTGCCACCGTCGCACTGTTCGCCCGTCTCGACGATCCCGTTCCCGCAAGTGCCCTGCCCGCACGTGTGTCCGACACAATCGGTCGCGCCGTAGGCTCCCACCTCGCCGCCGGTGCTCGAAGCCGTCTTGCAGGCGGTGCCCGTGGGGATCTTGTAGCTCGTCGTGTCCACGAAGGAACATCCCGGGGACGCCTCTCCGGAGTGCCCTTCCTTCCCGGTGGCTCCTTGCCAGCCCGTCAAGGCCGTGTGCGTCTGCGCGGTGCAGGAGCTACCGCCGTAGCCGCACGAAACGTAGTTCGAGGCGCTGTCGTAACGGTTGTAATCCAGCTCCCACCCGGTTCGGTCGCCCCAGACGGAGCCGGAGACGAAGTGGTTGCAGTCTCCGCCTCCGCAATCGTTGCCGCCGCCCGCGCGAAACGCGTTGTCCACGAACCGGTAGTTCCGGATCGCCGCCGGGGCCGGCTCGGAGCCTGGATTCCAGGACGGCCCTATGTTGTCGAACGTGTTGTGGTGGATGTCGAACCCCGTGAGGATGGTCGAGCAACCGCTGCAGGTGTTGTTGATCAGGTGAAGCACGCCATACGAAAGGCTGGGGTCGAGGGACCAGACGTTGCCGTAGATCGAGAGGTTCTCCGGATTCACCCCGGATCGACAGTGGTAGCACTGCGCCGCGTGCCGGTACACCCCGTCCTTGAACCGGTTGTAACGGATCGTGGTTCCCATCGGGCAGTCTTTATTGTCGATCACGTGCGTCATCAAGTCGCCGGTGCCTCGCTCGATCGTGTTGTACTCGATGACCGTGTCCTGACCGCCGTACAGCTTGATCCCGCTCCAGTGCCCGTTT
Organism: uncultured Acidobacteriota bacterium; assembly: GCA_964590285.1. Taxonomy (GTDB): domain Bacteria; phylum Acidobacteriota; class Polarisedimenticolia; order Polarisedimenticolales; family JAIQFR01; genus CALMJU01. The sequence continues at coordinate 9,518 of CAZPWK010000093.1, forward strand.
CCCGTGCAGTTCCCGGCGCTGATGTTGTGAATCAGGTTGTGGTCGACCTGGACCGCCTGGGACTCCTCGATGCGGAGCATCGCGAAATTCCCGTCGCAGATCGCGCCTCCGGAGAGGTCGTTCCCCGTGATCGAGACGTGATGCGTTCCCCACAGGGTGCCGGACGTCCCGATCCGCAGGGCCCCCTGCACGTGCAGGTTCTCGAACTTCACGTAGGACGTGGACGAGAACACGCCGACCGTGGAGCATCCCGGGTTCGCCTGGCAGGCATCCGTGCCGACGCAGAGCGTGGCGATCTCGCCGGGATACCCCTTCACGACGGTGTAGTCGGACGCGGTGCCGTTCTTTCCGCTGAAGTCGTACGCGGCCGTGCTCCAGTTCGTACCGGAGGGGCAGGCTCGCCGGTACGTGCCCCCGTGGATCACGCAGTCATCGCCGCCCCGCATCTTGGCGACGCACCCGCCAGGCGTGGCCAAGGCGCAGGCGCGCGGCACGGTCCCCGTGCCCGGATCGTTCGCGTCCACGAGGCCGCTGCAGTTCGCGTCGTTCCCCTGAACGCGCACGAAGTACGTCGTTCCGGCGGCGGCAGCGGAGATGCTCCACGCGGTCACCACCAGCGCAATCGCCACCATCTTGACGCGCATAGGCGCTTCCTCTCGACGCCGGCCGACCGCGACGCGCCTCACCCCGACTTCCACACTCCCCCCGGCCACAGAGACTAGC
>CAZPWK010000094.1:0-7143 GCA_964590285.1 uncultured Acidobacteriota bacterium
GGCCCCAGGCGTTCGAGATCCTCGTTGGTGTAGACGGGAACCTCTTCCGCCTTCGGGGGCTTCGCCTTCGGCTCCGACGCCTTCGCCTCGTCCGGCTCGCGGACGTCGGGAGACTTCGCCTCCTCGGCCGCGGCGGGAGCCGCGGACGCCAGGACCGCCGTCAGAAGGCCAGCCGCCCACGAGACTCTTCGCATCGCCCGCCCCCGCCGGGACCCGCCCGGCCCCTCCGGTCCACGATACTCCCCCGCCACGGCGCCGTCATCCCCGACCCGGGGGTGGGTCACAGGTCGGTCTCCCATCGGGTGATGACGACCCGCGGCATGTCCCACTCGGCGGGGGGCCAGTTCGTCAGGATGCTCGCGTCCCAGTAGAGGTCCGGGTTGCCCGCGGCGGGCATCGAGATGACCCCCTGCTTCGAGACGACGCTGCCGTAGTACCTGCCGGGGCCCTGGGCGTCGAAGTAGCCGTTCGTGTAGAGGATCCCCCAGAGGTTCGACAGGTCGCTGATCGCCGGCCCCTGGGCGTCGTACCCGTTCGCGACGCTGCTCGCCCGGAACGTCCCGCCGAGCGTCGTCGGGTACTCGAGGTCCAGGTGCGGCTCGCCGGCGTCGTGCTGCGCGTTCGAGTTCTGGTCGAGGAACGGCTCCCCCGGGGCGCGGAAGGTCGTCGGCCTCCCGGTCACGCCGTCGGTCCTGACGTGCACCGTGTTCATGTACAGGAAGCCCCGCGTGCCCCAGGTGCCGCCCGCGATCGTGATCTCGGGGGTCAGGTTGTCGTAGTCCCCGTCGCCGTCGTCGTCGTGGGGCGGGAGGGAGTCCATGGTGTCGAAGAAGAACAGCCCCGACTGGTCGTCGGTGATCTCGATGAACGTCCGGGCGGGGCCGATCCCGTTCTCCTGGAACGAGGAGCCGTTGCTCCACTTGTAGTAGTGGACGTTCTCGCCGCCCGACGTCGCGATCGACTTCCAGGTGTCGTAGTCGAAATTCGGGCACTGGACGATCGGCATGTTCTGGAAGAGGTTCGAGTGGTCGTCGGCGTCCGACGGACCGTTCGGATAGGCCGGGCTCCACACGAACGGGTACGGCTGCTGGCCGCCGCCGATCGGCACGCCGGTGGGAGTGAGCATGTCGCCGGCGGTGATGAACCGGAGCCAGGGGTCCTCGATCGTCAGGCCGGCGGCGCCGACGTTCGTCGTGTAGTCCACCCAGTTCGGGTGCATCGCCAGGTTCGAGCCCCAGAGCGAGTCCACGCGCATCGCGCCGGGAACCGCGCGCGGGACGCTGTCGTCCACCTTCAGATCGAGCGCGTTCGGGAGGTCCAGGTCGCCGACGGCGGTGACCGTCCCCCAGTGCGGGATGAAGTACCCGTTGAACGTCAGCTCGGCGCAGGAGTGCAGCGGTCCGAAAGGCCCCGGGAACGGCGTCTCGTTGAACACGGCGCGGACGAGCCTCTCGGCGAGGACGATCTCGGTCGAGTCCACGACCCGGTAGATCCTGGACGTCACCGCCACGGTCCCGACGCCGTAGCGGGTCCACGCCCCCGCGACGTTGAGGTACGGCGGGGCGTACACGTCGATCCGCGTGATCCGGGCCCGGATCCCGGCCGAGGCGGCCGGGAAGTCGTCCATGAGCGCGTCCGAGAGGCTCTCGAGGAACGTCTTCGCGGCGCTCGATGCCGTCTCGTCGATCACCATGTCGGGCCCCTCCGGGGTCCCGAGCAGCGTGTGGAGCAGCGTCGGGCGGTACGGCCGGTCGAAGACGTCGTCCACCCCGTCGCCGTTGAGATCCACGCCCTGCTTGTACATCGGCAGCGTCGTCCCGTTCTGCGGCACGCCGGTGGGATCCGTCGCGGGATCGCCGTCGACGTCGAGCCGTCGCTGCGTGCGGTCGATCACCGCGATCGGCGGGTTGATCAGGTTGGCCGTCGAGGCGGGGCTGTCGAACCAGCGCTTGACCATCCGCACGCCGGACTCCCCGAAGTAGAGAGCCTGCGCGGAGAGGCGCTCGTTCTCGGCGATCCGGTTCTCGGTGTCCGCCATGAGAAGGAAGGACACGCCGAGGAGCGTCAGGATCACGATCACGAGGACCGCGATGACCAGGGCCGAGCCGCGCTCGGGGGCGCGTTCGTGGCGTCCGGTTGCGAGCATCGTCCTTCTCCTCCGCTCAGGGGCACGAGACGATCAGGTTCGCGAACATGCCCTGCGAGGGGCCGCACTGGCCGGTGATCGAGGTCGGTGCGCCGGTCTCGTCCAGGAGCCGGAAGTCGTAGGTCGTGGTCATCGTGTCCTGCCGGCAGGCCGCCTTGAAGATGTCGGCGGTCGGCCAGTTGAACGTGTACGTCACGACCAGCGGATTCGAGCTGGTCCGGTTGAGCCCCACGACCGGCTTCGGGTCGCTGAACGTCGTCGCCGCGGGCGACGGCGAGTAGGGCGAAAGGCTCCAGATCGTCGTCCCGTCGAACTTGACGCTGACGAGCTTCGCGCCGTTGCCGAGGACGTCGACCCACGTGACGGTCATCCCCTCGATCGAGACGGCGGTCCGGCAGCCGTTGTTGACCACCTGGTAGGTGTTCTGCTTGCACCCGACGCTTCCGCTCCCGCAGGTCAGGACCACCGGATTCTGCGTCGGGTTCGGCGGCGACAGGCAGCAGCCGACGATGTCGCCCGCCGTCACCTGGATGGTCGCCGAGCGGATGCACCCCGAGGAGTTCTCCACCGAGAGCACGATCGTGTACAGCCCGGGCGGGTCCGCCATCCAGCCGTCGTCGGTCCAGGTGGGGCCGGGGTCGGTGAACTCCCGGGTCCGCGTCAGCCCCATCGTCGCGTGGGTGTACGTGAAGGTCGCCTTCGCGTACGCGTCGCTCCCGAGGACGACGCCGCCGGTCACCGGCACGACCCCCGCGACCGCCTGGCCGTTCGTCGGGCTCGTGATCGAGACCGTCCCCGAGAACGCGCAGTCGGCCGTGGCGGCGTTCGACAGCTCCGACTCGTTCGGGCAGTCGTCCACCGCGCTGACCCGGTAGTAGTACCGGGTCTCCGGCGCCGGGGTCGGCGGGGCGTTGTCGTCGAAGGACAGCGTCCCGACGGCGGTCCCGATCTGCACGTACTCCGCCGCCAGCGGGTCCGACGCGATCGGCACCGCGTCCCGAGACCGCCAGACCTTGTACGTGTCGATGACGACCTGGCTCCCCTCGACGTCCACCTGCGAGGCCTGCCAGGTCACGCGAACGCGCCAGCCGGAGGCCAGGAATGCCTGGACGTTCCTGGGGGGCTCCGGGTCCACCTCGCTCGTCGCGATCCCGGGGGCGACGTCGGTGGCCGCGCCCTCGACGCCGCACGGGTCGTCCACGGCCGTCGCTCGGTAATAGTACTGCCGGCAGTTGACCGCGGTGATGTCCAGGTGGAGAGGGGTCGCGGCGGAGACCTTCTCCGCGATCCGGTTGGCCGCCGTCGGCGTGAAGGACGACGAGGTGCTGCGGTAGATGTTGTAGCCGCCCAGGTCCCGGATCGTCGGCGACTGCGGGTCTCCGGAGACGCCGCTCGTGTTCTCGGTCACCGAGTCCCACGTCAGGCGGACCGAGCTCTTCATGTCGGTCGAGGCCGCCAGGTTCGTGGGCGCCTTCGGCGTCGTCGTGTTCGAGGTCAGGGCGCTGGTCTCGCCGGAGGGGATGCTGATGTTCCCCGCCCCGTCGAGCGCCTGGATCGTCACGTAGTAGGTCGTCGCGTCGGAGAGGCCCCCGAGGTACGTCTCGGTGGCCGCGACGTCGCGCTGTCCGGTCGGGGCCCCGGACGCGGTCCCGTAGTTGATCCGGTACGCCGTGACCAGGTCGATCGCCGGGTTCGGGGGCCACGTGACGTAGAAGCCGCCGCAGTGCCCCGGATAGAGCGTCGGCGTGCCCGGCTGCGAGGGGGGCGTCACGTCCGAGAGGATGTCCGGCATCCCCTTCATGCCGAGGTTCCGCGGCGTCACGTCGCCCGTCAGCTGGAACTTCCGGTAGGACCGCGTGTCCGGATCGGTGTCCTCCGCGTCCACCCAGGTCAGGTCCGGGTCCCGCGTCAGGCCGACCAGGTCCACCGAGATCCTGCGGACGGTGTCCCGCGTTCCCATCGCCGCCGCCGTGTCCTGGCCGCCGATGTCCTCCGCCGCGCTCGTCAGGTCGAACGCGCCGTTGATCTGGTTCCCGTCCAGGGTCAGGTAGCGGAAGGTCATCGAGCGGATGTTGTCCACGAGCGGCGTCTTGACCGCCGACCCGTCGCTGTTGCTGAACGTCACCCGGTAGAGGGTGTACGGCGGGTCGTCCTGGACGAGGGCGACGTTCGGGACCGTGACGTCCTGGACCACGCCGGTGCGGGGGCTGTGGAAGTCGGCCTGGAACGTCAGCGTGCCGGGGCTCGATCCGTCCGGCTTCCCGAGGACGTACGCGATCACCTCGTCGTTCCCGGTCGAGACCGTCGTGAACGCCCCCGACGTGGCGAGCGCCGTCTCCGGGGTCGCCGCGTCGGTCGTCCCCGCGTCGAGGTCGGCGCGCAGGACGATCCCGGTGTCGAACGCCCCCTCGATCTGCTCGTCGGGACGGACGATGTTCCCGTCCGGGTTGAAGTTGTACCCCGCCATCCGGAGGTCGGCGTTCAGCCGGTCGAACGCGATCCGGACCGCTTGCTGCTGCTCCGTGACGTTCTCCCCCTTCTTGAACGACTTCCGGGCGGCGTCGTAGAGGACCAGCGCGATGACGACGGCGATCGCCAGGATCGTCACGGCGACGAGGACCTCGATCATGGACATGCCGCGCTCGGCGCGGCGCGAACGGGTGAGGCTCCTCATGGCATGACCTCCGATCACATCCTGACCGTGCCGACCCGGACCGACCGGTGCCGCTGCCCCTCGTCCCAGAAGACGGTGACGAGGACCCGCATCGCCCTCGTCACGTTGAGGTTCGGCGGGACCGAGGCCGGGCCGAGCGACTGGATCTCGATCGTCGCCCGGCTGTTGACGAGCTTCTCGTCGAGCGTCGCCTGCCACTTGGCGGCGAACGCGTTGGTGCGGCTGTCGATCGAATAGCTCTGGACCGTGCCGTCGTACGTGGAGTCGAACGTCTGGTACGTCTGCCGGAACCCCCAGCGGTTCATCTCCTCGAGGATCGTCCGGGCGACCGAGAGCGCCTCGCTCGACGTCCGGCCGCTCTTGACCTGGCGGTCCCCGATGATGAAGAGCCCGGAGATCGTGATCAGCACCCCCGCCAGAAGGCCGAGGGCGATCACGACCTCGATCAGGCTGAATCCTCCGTCGGAGCGTCGTCTCATGGCCGTATCCCCCGTCACGACTGGACCCGCGCGCGCGCGATGGTCGAAACCCCGAGGATGCTCGTGCTCACGGTGAACCGCTCCTTCTCGTCCCCCGAGATCATCGCCTCCAGGACCGTCGTGTTCGAGGCGGCGAGCGACCCGTTGAGCCGGAACGTCACGGTCGTGTCCGCGGTCGGCGACACGATGCGCACCCCCGAGGGGAGCGGGAACGTCCGGAGCTCGTCGTTCACCGCCCGGTAGGTGTAGGCGTTCACCGGGTCCGGCAGGATCGTGAAGACCACGTCCTGGCGCTTCGTCACCGCGATCATCCTCGCGGCCTTGAGGTGGATGGCGAACTCGTCCGCCGCCGAGCGCACCTTCGCCAGTCGCACCTGCTCCGAGGTCAAGGGGATCGCGATCGCGACCGCGAGGCCGACGATCGCCACGACGACGAGCATCTCCGACAGGCTGAACCCCCGCGCTCCCCGCATCCCCGCTCCCGTCATGTCTGGCCTCCCGCGCCGAAGAGCGCACCGGCGGCCGATCCGCCGAGAGGACCGGAGTTGCACGCCCCGTGCCGCGGCAAGGCCTGCGTTCTCCCGTGCTTATTGCTGGAAAAGAATCGGCTTACGATACCGTCATCCCTGGATCGACGGCGAGACACTCTCGGTGCGCGGAGGATCCGTAACGATTCGCCACATGCGGGGCTGCGCCCGCGGCGTCAGGCGGCGCCGGTCTCGTCCGACGGCGCGGCGGGGAATCGCATCCGGAACAGGGCGCCCCCCCGGGGGCCGTCCGCCACCTCGATCGACCCGCCGAGATCCACGACCGTCCGCTGCACGAGCGCCAGGCCGAGCCCCGTGCCGCGGGCGCGGGTCGTGTAGAAGGGCAGGAAGACCCGGGCGCGTCGCTCGGGGGGAATCCCCGGTCCGTCGTCCTCGACCTCCACCTGCAGGGTCCGGCCGCCGGCCGCCCGCCGGCCGCGGATCCGGACCCGGACGCCGCGGCCCGCCTCGGCGGCCGCCTCCCGGGCGTTCTGGACCAGGTTGCCGAACGCCCGGCGCAGGAGCGCCGCGTCCGCGACCAGCGCGCCGAACTCCCCCTCCACCTCGACGTCGGCTCCCTCGGGAGCCGAGGCGGCCAGGGCCCGGACCAGCCCCTCGAGATCGACGACGGATCGGGACGGCTCGGGCGGCCTGGCGAACAGCAGGAACTCGTCCACGGCGTTCCGCACCGAGTCGACCTCGCGGAGGATCTCCCGCGCCGGGGCGAGCGTCGCGGCGTTCCCCTCCTTCTCGATCCTGCGAGCCCAGCCGAGGATCGTGCCCAGGGCGTTCCGGAACTCGTGGGCGATCCCCGCGGAGAGCTCTCCCACGGCGGCCAGGTTCTCGCGCAGGCGCGCCTGCTCCTGCAGCCGCCGGATCTCCGTCAGGTCGGTCGTCAGGACGAGACCTCCCACCGCCTCGCCGCCCCAGCCGAACGCGGGGGAGATCGCGACTCCGAGGTGCCCGGTCCTGCCGTCCGGCGCGCGCAGCGGGAGCACTTCGCGGGAGGCGCCCTTCCCCTGCTCGAGGCAGCTCCGCACGAGCGGCGCGAGCCCCTCGATCCCCGCGGCGACTTCCTGCAGCGGAGCGCCCCCGAGATCGCCGTCCCCCAGGCCGAGGTGCGCGCGCGCCGCCGGATTGCTCGCGGCCAGGCGGGCCTGCCGGTCCACGACGAGCACGCCCGTCGTCATCGCGCGCGCCGGCCCCGCGGCGAACCGGACGAGATCGCCCAGGCCCCCGCCTTCCCTCCCGAGCGCGCCGAGAGCCTCCTCCTGCTCCCTGAGCTTCCCGACGACGTCCCGGAACGCCTGCGCGAGA
>CAZPWK010000094.1:7153-10168 GCA_964590285.1 uncultured Acidobacteriota bacterium
CCGGTCCGGCCCGGTCAGGCCGGCCTCCCCCGCCGCGGCGGCGAGGGTCCGGTAGGGCCGGCTCACCCAGTTCGCGAAGAGGACGACGAGGCCGAGGATGACCAGCACGCCGGCGACCTGGACTGCGAGCACCAGCCTGAGCCCGGTCTCGAACCTTCCGAGCTCCGGGACCGGCACCACCGCGCGGAGCACGGCGACGAGCCGGCCGCTGCCGTCGAGCAAGGGGGCGTACACGGCGATCTGAGCCTGGTCGCCTCCTCGAAGCGGCTCCATCGCCCCCGAGACCGCGCGTCCCGAGCGGAGCGCGTCCCGGGCCTCGGCGGGGAGGTCCGGAAACGGGGCTCCCCCCGGAACCGGGGAGCCGGCGACCCTGCGCCCCGTCGCGTCGAGCAGCGACAGGCGCCGCATGTCGGCGCGGAGCGCGCGCCGCCTCAGCGTCTCGTCGGCGGCGGCCGCCGTCGCGGGGTCCCGGCTCGCGGCGATCCCGGCCAGGCTCTCGCGCCCGATCTCGAGGGCCACGCGCGACGCGAGCGCGCCCGCGCGCCCCCGCTCGGTCGCGTCCATCGCCGACCGCGCCCGGCGGAGCAGCGCGAGGTTGACGAGGTTCAGCGCGGCCAGGAACAGGACGAGCAGCACGAGCACCACTCGCACCTGGAAGGCGAACCCGCCGAGCCGCAGCCGCGCGCCCACCTCACGGGCCTCCGCGGATCAGACGGAGGTACGCTTCGAGAGCCGGCCTCGACCCGAGCAGGGCGACCCAGGCGGCCGGGGCCAGGAAGCAGCCGAACGGCAGGGTGTCCTTGAGGCTCCGTCCCCGGAGCGGGATCATCGCGAGCCCGACCGCGGCCCCCGCGACGGACCCCGCGAGAAGCGTGAACAGCACGCCCCAGGGCCCCGTGAACGCCCCGACCATCGCCATCATCTTGACGTCCCCGAGGCCCATCGCCTCCACTCCCCGAAGCCGCTCCCACAGCGCCCCGAGGCACCACAGGAACCCCGCTCCGAGGGCCGCGCCCGCGACGGCGAGCGCCGTCCGGCGTCCTCCGCTCCCCTCGAGGAACGGATTGAGCCACGCGATCGCCAGCCCGACCGCGAGACCCGGGAGCGTGACGGCGTCGGGGAGGACCTGGTGGTCGAGGTCGGTGAAGAACAGCACGAGGAGCGCGAGCGAGAACGCGGAGGCGACCGCGAACGAAAGGGACGGGCCGTACGCCGCGTGGAGGGCGACGAGCGTCGCGGCCGTCAGCGCCTCGACCAGAGGGTACCGCCAGGAGATCCGCGCCCCGCAGCTCGCGCACCGAGCCCGCAGCGCGAGCCAGGAGAGGACCGGAACGTTGTGATACCAGCGGATCGGAGTCCCGCACGCCGGGCAGCGCGAACCCGGACGGACGACGCTCAGCCCGAGCGGGAGACGGTAGATGCAGACGTTCAGGAAGGAGCCAAGGACCAGCCCGACCGCGAGGACGAGGATCGAGGCGGCCGGCCCCGCGAGCGGCGCGCTCATCGGGCCCCCAGAACGCGCCCGGCGCCGCTCGATACGCGGCCGGTCGTCGGATCGAAGGCGTACGGGGCGCCGTCCGGGTCGCTGGGAACGCGCGCGACGATCCCGCGCTCCAGGAGCTCCCCGAGGCGCCGCGGCGGGCGCCCGAAGCGGGCCCGGAACTCGCGCAGGGCGGCCTCGAGATCGGCCACGTCCGCGCGGATCGTCAGGTCCCGGACCTGGCGCTCGGCGATCGCCCTCGCCGCCGCGTCGCCGCGCGTGTCCTCGAGGACCTCGCGCCACCCCGCGACCGCCTCCCGGAGATCCCCCTGTCTCGCGAGCATCCCCGCCCTCGCCCGGAGCGCGGCGCGCGGGGCCCCCTCGACCGCGGCCGCCCGGCCGAAGTAGGCGGCGGCGCGGTCGTACTGCCCGGCGCGGTAGCATTCGAACCCCGCGAGGTAGGCGAGCACCCAGGCGTCGGGGTTCCTCTCGAAGCCCTTGTCGAGAACTCGCAGCCCCCCTTCCAGGTCGCCCGCCTCCGCCGTCAGGATCATCGCCCCCAACCAGTACGGGTCCACGTACCGGGGATCGAGATCGGCGATCACGGTGCCGAAGACGTGCTCGACGAATCGGAACCGGTCGGCCCTCTGGTAGTCGGAGTAGTACTGGATCGCCCAGAGATAGAGGAGGTCCGCCGCGAGCGGGGCGTGGCCGAGGCTCATCGTCCGCAGGTGGCGGCCGTTCGGCAGGTAGAGGAGCGCCCGCCCTTCCGGACCCCGGTCGTCGAGGCGGGCGAGCCCGACCCGCGCCCAGCCCGCGATCGCGACCGAAGCGGCCAGCGCCAGCGCGCCGAGGCGGCGTCGCCGGCTCACTCGAAGTCCCGCCGAGAGAAGACCGCGCAGGCGAGCAGGAGCACGGCGAGCGCGTAGGCGAGCCCGTACGCGGTCGCGAGGGCGACGCGCGCCGGCTCGATCGGGACCGCGTGCACCGCTTCGGCCTTGAGATCGAGGCGGTCGAGGTTCGGGACGATCGCCCGCGCCGCGTCGCAGGCGAGCCGGGCCGGTCCTTCCGGGAGCCTGCGCTTCAGGAGCTCGAAGCTCCACGAGAGGTGGCCCGCGACGTACACCGCCACCGTCCCGACCGCCGCGAGGATCGGGTTCGTGAAGCTGGAGAACAGGACGGCGAACGAGGCGACGACGAGGAGTTCCACGAAGATCGTCGCGATCCCGATCGCGACCGGCGCGGGCGAGTCCCCCCGCGCGACGATCAGGAGCGAGAGGACCGCCCCCATGAGCCCCGTGTTGACGAGGAGGACCGCGGCGAGCCCCGCGTACTTCCCGGCGACGAACTGCCACCTCCGGACCGGATGGGCGAGGAGCGTCATCACCGTCCGCTTCTCGATCTCCTTGAACACGAGAGACACGCCGACGAAGACCGCCGTCAGAAGGCCGAAGATCGAGATCGCCGAGAGGCCGAGGTCCTTGACGATCTTCGCCTCGTCTCCGACCGTCAGCATCCCCAGGAACCGCCCCGCG